>CALKUU010000123.1 GCA_937996665.1 uncultured Xenococcaceae cyanobacterium
TATTTGGATTCAAAGATTCAATTAAGTTGATCGCTGTTGCGCCACTTGTAGCCGTACCAACTACTTCTATGTCGGGTTCGCTTTCAAGAGCGAGTTCCAACTGCTGACAGATAGATTTTTGGTCATCAATGATTAAAATTCTAATATCAAGGTAGTCTAAATTGGTTTCTCCCAGAATATTAGGTTGAGATAAAATATTGCGATCGGATGGAGAGATTTTAGAATAATTATTATTTACTTCAATAGGATTATTTTTCACGTTAAAATTAGACCTGAATTTTACTTAAGTGATTATTTTGCTAATAGAAAATAAAACAGTATTTGATACTTGTACAAGTCTTGAAACAAGATCGTTTTTATAGTGACAACTACAAAGCTATTCTCATTTTTTGCGACGCAACCATAAAATAGACTCTAAAACTATTTCTTCAATGCACTTCGAGAAGGAAGCCATAAATGTCCAAACCAAAGATATGCTTTAGCTGTTAGAGGTCGTTCGGGCTGATAAACAATTTTAATATGGTGTAAAACTCTAACTAAAGTGCTGTTAAAACTATTGTTAATAAATTTTGAAGCATTAGCTAAGTTTCTAGGCCAAAGCTCCTGATGGTGATATTCGCTTGAATATCCAGGGTAATTTAATAAAGCGTCAGCTTTTTCTGGAGTACAGAGTTTTTGTTCTACTAAATAACTAAGAAAAGAGTTCCATTTAGGGTTGATTTTTGGGTTTTTTTCTATGTAGCACTCCAACCCAATCTTTGGAAAAATATAATCTCCAACCGCAATATTTAGAGAAATACTATTAGCAAAAGGTGTTAAATCTGCTAAAACTGACTGCAATTTTGTAACCGAACCCTGCCAACCTATATCTTTCAAATACTGGGGAATATCAGAGATCGCAATGTTACTTATACATAATCTTACAGTTTCAGACTCCGCTTGTCTGGGCAACATTACTCCTAGTTGAAATACTCGTCCTCCAGGAGGTAGGGAAGAAAAGCAGTTTAACAAATTTTGCTTGATCGAATCTGGTAAAGGTTTATTTCGCAAAAATCTTAGAGCTTCTTCAGTAATCCAATTATAATTTTCAGAAACCCTATCAAAAGAAAGGTTATCATCTGCTTCGTTTTTAACTCCTTTAGCAGTACCAAAAAAGAAGTTTGGTTCTGGAACTTTAGAAGGTTGAGGTTTGACTAAATCGAACTCTAACCAAACGCGATCTACTTCGTTGTAGAGAGCAGAATGCTTATCTGTCCAATGCTTGCAAAATTCATAAACGCGATTCCAAACAGAATTATCTTCTAAATTTGCCAGTGGTTGATAGCCTCTAGCTAATGCTTCTCTACCAGAATTTAGAGTAGAGAAAGCTGCAAAAAAATCTGCTGTAGGCTCAGACATTCCTAAATGACATTCCAATCCAGCTTGCGATGCTGTGGGAAAGGTTGGCAATAAATCTGCTATTAGACTCATTTGTGAAATCGCGTCGGTGGAAACAAGTTTTTCATCCAACCCAGTCTTAGATACTAATAATGCATTTTTCAAAGAATCAACAATCACAAATTTACTCCTAAATAAATAAGATTAAGCAAAAATAAGTTAGTTACTCCGTTTCAGTAGAAATTCAGTTATGAAAGATCGGATTTTTATAAATTTAGGATTTTCAAGATCGTAAATTTTATTGAGTTTTTCTCAGATGAAGAAAAACTCTTCAAATCTTTAGCTAGATACTCATTCTAGATAACTAAAATAATGAAATTAATACTCGCGGTGAGATAATACATCTCCAAAACTCCTACTCCAACCCGATCCCCCTGCAACAAATTCAAGTTCGGCTTCAGATAAGTCTTCTATTTGACTTGGTGGTTGAGGTAATACAAGATAAAAAGTTTGATTTGTCTCTTCAATTACTTCGACTTTAATATCATCAGGTAAACTAAGTCCTGCTTCTGCAATAACAGATTTGGGAGCACTCATTAATTGTTGTTTAAATGCTTCGTCTTGCCACGCTTTGGCAACGAGATTAGATTCAAGTTTTTGGCGAGTTTGGTATTCGGACATTTTTGGTATTTCCCTTAATTAATTAAGCACAGAAAGCTAAATCGCTAAGTCACTGAAGAAATCCAGTTATGAGAGGTAGTATTTTTATGAGCTTAAAATTTTCAAGATCGTGAAATTTAGTGATTTTTTCTCAGATGATCAAAAACTTTCCAATCTATAACTGGATATTCATGTTAGGTAACTAAAGTACTGAAATTAATAGGAATTTCCACTTCCTACATCACGAAAACTCATCGCGAAACCACCTGCAACAGATTCAAGATCGGCTTCAGATAATTCATCTACTTGGCTAGGTGGTTGAGGTATTACAAGATAAAAAGTGCGATTTGTTTCTTCAATTACTTCAACTTTAATATCATCAGGTAAAC
Organism: uncultured Xenococcaceae cyanobacterium; assembly: GCA_937996665.1. Classification (GTDB taxonomy): domain Bacteria; phylum Cyanobacteriota; class Cyanobacteriia; order Cyanobacteriales; family Xenococcaceae; genus Hyella. The sequence continues at coordinate 2,427 of CALKUU010000123.1, forward strand.
TAAGTCCTGCTTCTGCAATGGCAGATTTGGGGTCGCTCATCAATTGCTGTTTAAACGCATCATCTTGCCATGCTTTAGCAACGAGATTAGATTCAAGTTCTTGACGAGTTTGATATTCGGACATTTTTGGTATTTCCATTAATTAATTAAGTACAGAAAGCTAAATTTAATCATCATATTTAATATCGTAATTAATACTAAATTAAATTCATTAATTCAAATAATTTGCTTTAAATCAAATTATTTTATTCACTTTCATTTATTACTATACAGAGACAAAATTTCTTACACAATTCATTATTTTTATGTCAAATATACTTTTTTATTGCCTTTTATCTCAAAATTATATTAAAAATTCAAAAGCACAATATGTTGATATATTGTGCTTATTATTTATATTCAAGCTATTTATAACTGAAATTAATATTCATTGTGGCTTGTTGGATTAGTTACATTCATCTTCCAACCACCAGGCATATCTACCTTAACATCAACACAAAAACCACCTGCAACAGATTCAAGATCGGCTTCAGATAATTCTTCTGCTTGGCTTGGTGGTTGAGATATTACAAGATAAAAAATTTGATTTGTTTCTTCCATTACTTTAACTTCAATATCATCAGGTAAGCTAAGTCCTGCCTCAGAAATAACAGATTTGGGAGCGCTCATTAATTGTTGTTTAAATGTTTCATCTTGCCACGCTTTGGCAACGAGATTAGTTTCAAGTTTTTGGCGAGTTTGGTATTCGGACATTTTGGATATTTCCTTTGATTAATTAAGTGCAGAAAGCTAATTTTAATGAAAGTAAATTGTTCTCTTTACTTTCATTTATTACTATACAAATATAAATTTTCTTGCACAATTAATTATTTTCATTTCAAATATACTTTTTTGTCGTTTTTAAGGCAAAAAAGTATAAAAAAAACAAAAACATAACAACAAGATATTATGCTTATTATTGGTATTATTTTATCTTTTCAAAAGACAATAAATAATGACAAACTAAACAAAGATAGAAAATGGATTTAATTGCTCTTCTGATAATGGTTTTTCTAGGCAACCTAACTTAACAGGTATGTCATAGAGTCTTCCAGGAGCAAATCTCGCCCAGAAATGACGCAGCCCTGGAACTATAACTTTGACTACATTCAACTCAATATCAGGACGAGTCTGATCTAGTACTAAAACTTCCATGCCATTTTTCCTGCTAATATCCACACAAGACCTAACATCATCAAGTAAATCATCGCTTTGAGTTTGAGAATAATCGGAATATAGTTTTAATGGTATATTTCGATCTGGTGCTAAATAACTTTGATTGGCTATAGTGGCGGTTTTCCACCAATTAATAGCAGCTTTATCGTTAATTAAATACTTCTCTTTGCCATTAGAATCAATTGGCAAAACAGCAGGAAGAAATTGATTTAGTTCGGTAATTGCTCTTAAAATTGCTACTTTGGCATCAAAATGACATCCAAAACCAAAGATGATATCTTCTACTGGCTTATCAATTCTTCGGGAAATAGCTACAAATACAGGAATATTCAAATCACTGGTTAAATCTAGAACCCATAAATCTCGTCGAATAGATTGATAATATTGCCTTATAGATTTTATTTGAGGTTCATCAAAACTATCAAGATCGACCTTTGTTTTTTTGAGACGGTTGTACCACCAGATGGCAACGCTATCCCTTTCCACTAACTCCAAAAATCCCTGTAAAACAGCTTCTTCTAAAGAATTACCCGCAGCATTACCGTTAGAACAAGGAAAATAAAAATTTCTTTCAATCTCTGAAACTGGATAATTATAGTAGCAGTACCCAGTTGGTAAATATTTAAATACTTGGTTAGTTAGCGACCAAACAGGAGTCCATTCTATTTCCATCTTTTCATCAAACTGGACTGGAATCCAATTTAAATGACTATCTAGATTCCTATTCCAGCGATCGCGTTTTTGATATTGCGCTGCACTAAAATTCATACAAGAATTAGGATGTATGGCTTGAGAACCAAGGTTCTCATAACTTGATTTTATTCTTGGTTCGTAGCCATGAAACACTCCTGAATATCTTTCTAAAGATTCACAAAGACAACTTACCTTTGCCTGGGTATCACTTAACCCTTTACCGCCATTAGAACTTCGCAAGCTATTTCGCAAAGAATTCAAGGAATTACTAGCAAGAGCTAAATTCTGTCCAGCACTATAAGCATGGGTATGCTCACCATCTACGTCTAGAGATTTTTTGAGTTTGCTGACGATACCGGTAATTGGACTAATGTGGTGTTGATATTGTTTAAAAGTCTTTTCAGGAGAAGCAATTCTATGACCGCCATCTTTAGTGAAAGATTTTATACGGCTTTGAAGGCATAATGGTTGAGGTATTTTTTTATACTTCTCTGAATCTCCACAACAATCACATTGAGGGCGTTTAGTTAAATGATGAATTTGAGCTTCTAAAGATAAAGAATTAAACGTGACTATTTTACCTGTGAGCTTTGAATTATCCCCTTTAACAATCCATTTAACCACTTCAGTTGCAGCCATGTTTATCGCTGTATTTAAAGTAGAAGAAATATATGCCTTAGACTTTGTAAGTGGTACGTTTCCATTTACATTTTGAGCAATAGCTTCAGATTTTCTAAGATTGCGAAGTCTTTGAGACAAACAATCCCAGCAACCGGTTACCCCAGGAACAAAAATTGGACCAATCCAGGAAATAATACCTATAGGTTTAATTAGCATCCAGGGAATATTTTGCTCTAATGCAAGGTTATTAAACTTTTCTAGGTCTTTTCTTAAATAATCATCTGTTAAGACTAAATGAAAATCGCCACGATCTACAATCTGAATATCGAAAGATTTTAGAATAGAAATAAATAATTTCGCATTAATATCGCCAACAGTACTAATACTAACTTTGGTTTTTTGTAATCTAGATTGTGCAACTTTTGGTTCTATATCTAAAAAATTATAGAAAGCTGATTTATTAGTAGGAAAACTAGGTTCTGATTCAGTTATATATCCAGCTTTTTCTAAAGAAGATAAAGCAAAGTTTATTTCTGCAAGGGATGCTTTGTTCCTAATTTCTTTAGTAATTTCTTCAATAGTGCGATCGCCATTTATTAAATTTGATAATAAATAGTAGATATTACCAGTCAACATATAGTTGCCAGTTTCTGAAAACAACAATACATTATCTGGCTCAATAGTTTTGACTTCTAAAAAGTCTTTAAATTTTGGTCTAACAATCATAATTTTTCTACAATATTTATAACTTTTAAAACGAGAAGAAACATAGAAAGTCAAATTCAATCATTACATTTAATCTTAAAATCAATAATTCATTGAGTTCAATTTATTAGTTCAAAATAATTTATTTAAAACCGAGTTATTTCATGTGTCTTCATTTATTATGATACAAAGACAAAGTATCTTTAATAAGATGATTATTTTTTTGTGTAAGATATATTTTTTCAGTAGATTGTTCCTTTATTAAACAATCTACTATTTAGACAAGCAGTTATAATATCAAGTCAAAACAAAATAGTTAACAATATTTATTTTTTAATTAAAAGATTGATATACCTTATATGCTTTATATGCTTTTTTTCCGCGAGAAATCCAGTTGCTCAATCCTCCTCCAGCAAAAGATTCTAGCTCGGCTTCAGACAACTCTTCTTCCTGGTTTGGCGGGAGTGGTATTACAAGATAAAAAGTGCGATCTGTTTCTTCAATTACTTCAACTTTAATATCTTCAGACAGACTAATTCTTGCCTCAGCAAAAATAGATTTAGGATCGCTCACTAAACGCTTTTTAAAAGCTTCATCCTGCCGTGCTTTTGCAACTAGATTAGATTCAAATTCTTCACGAGTTTGATTTTCAGACATTTTTGGTATTTCCTTTGATTGATTTAGACAATAATTAATTATTTGGTGCTTTATTTCTAATAGGGATTAGCATTTTCAAAACCTTTCCAAGGATTGTAAGTACGACCTCCACTTACTGACTCAAGATCGGCTTCCGATAATTCTTCTTGTTCTCTTGGTGATTGAGGTAGTACGAGATAAAAAGTTTTTTATGTCTCTTCAATTACCCCAACTTTAATATCTTCAGGCAGGCTAATTCCAACTTCAGTAATAGTAGATTTAGGATCGTTCATTAATTGTTGTTTAAAAGTATCGTCTTGCCATACTTTTGCAACTAGTTTAGATTCGAGTTCTTGGCGATTTTTATATTCAGACATTCTTACAAAAAAGAAAATATTTCAGCATCTTTAGTTTAAATTGGAATCAAATATAATGTAAATTATTATTTTTTATTTATAAAGTAAATATTTTTATTTTTTTAAAATATTTTTGGTTAAAAAAGTTAGTTTTATAAAAAAATAAATAATTATTATAGTAATAATTATTTTCTAAAATATTAATAGTAATCAAATCCAAATAGACAAATAAAATTGACCATGGCTATAGATATAATCTATCAATTTTTACAAAAAGTTGATAATGACCCAAAACTAAAACAACAGTTTGTGCAAGCTTTACAGACAAAAAATAAACAACAAGCCAAACAAAATATTTTTAAACTAGCAAATAGTTTAGGTTATCAATTTTCTAAAGATGAACTTTGGACAGAAATTGAAAAAACCGTAAAAGAACATCATGCAAAAAAAGATTCTGAAGAAATTAGTGAAGAACATCTTGAGGCTATCGCAGGGGGTAGTATAGGTAATAAAATATCTAATTTAGTGAATATACTAGTTGGTTCAAAAGGAAATATATCTGCGAGAAGTTGGTTTGAAAATAATACTTTTTGATAAAAATTAGTTGTTTTTAAGTATATTTAATAATATGGATAAGCTATTCCCTAGTTTATCCATATTATTCTGATTTTATTAATTATTAAACGTCGTCGCTAACGACGCGTGACGTAGTTCATTGTTCAAAGATTAAGCTTAGGTAATAAAGTATTTGCTTGGATGAAATTCCTTTTGCCTTAAAAATAGCTACAATATGTAGAATTACATGGCTTTCTTTATAAAGAACATCACCTAAATCGCAAAGGAAAAAATTGTGACGAAAATCTCAGCAATTTTTGAGTGCGATTTATAGAATTATCAACTTACCCTTAACCTTTCAAGCATCCAATCAAATCTAGTTGCTGCCAAGGACATTTGTTCGAGAGTTTCTGGATCTAATTCATCTTCATAGCGAACTTGTTCATTGAGAGATTGTCCTTGAGCATAGGTGCGTCTGCCTACACTAAGTCTGCTAATTATGCCCTGTAATCTATCCCCCAATAAAGTTGCGATCGCCTGATAAAAGCGAGCTGCAAAACCAATATCTTGCTGTAGTTTAGCGATTAGCAAGGGTCGAGCAAGAGAAAGTACCACCGAATCTTCAACCGCCTTAACTGTAGCGTAGGGAGACCGACCATCAATTAAGGAAGTTTCGCCAAGAATTTCTCCTTTATATAACTTGGCAATTTCTTTTCTTGAAGATTCTTGTCCCTCTAAGGTCGCAAATATACTAGTCAAAGGATTACTCTCCTCACTTTCGAGAAAGACTTTCATCTGTCCATCTAAGAGAAAGTAAAGCGCATCAACAGGACCTCCCTGACGAATCAGAGTAGTTTGGGCAGAAATTTTTTCAATAGTTCCATTGGCGATCGCCCAATCGAGATCGCTATCGTGTAGTTGCCCAAAAATATAGAGTACATCTCTAACCGGCTGAGACTTAGCAAAGTTTTTACGACCAAGACGAGTGAGTAAATGTTGCAATCTATTCAAATAGATAATAGCGATCGCTCGATGAAAACGGGCAGCAAAACCTTTATCTTCGGATAGCTTCTGATTCATCTTTGGTAAAGGAATAGATAAAACTAGTCCTTTACTCAAGGTTTTAACCCCAATAGCCGTAGAATTAAAGCCAATAAAAGTATTTTCCCCCACTATTTCGCCACGAGTTAAGCGCATAATTTCAACTTCGGGAATAGTCCCCCCTTCTAAAGAAGCAAAGGCATGGGCTAAAGGATTACTATTGTCTTGAGAAAGAGTAGCTGTTGCCTCCCCTTCTAAAATTAGATAGAAATTGTTAAAGGTCTTTCCCTCTTTCATTAATACAGTGTCGGCGGAAACTTCTTGTTGTTGTCCTGTAGCAATTAGCCAATCTATGTCACTATTATTTAGCTCTTGTAAAATAACTTTAGTCATTGTTATATATCAGTTAATTAGGGCTTAGGAATTAAGGATTAAAATTTTATTGCGCAACTGTTGAATGGTTTCTTGAAGCTGCATAATAGCTCGATCAGAAGCTAATTCTTCCAAAGTAAAATAAGTTAAGGCAATCAACATCAGTGGTTGCTGATCATGGAGCTTTAACTCTGGGGCAGATATGCGATCGAACTGCTCCACATTCTTGGCAGCAGCCACCACCAAAGCTTGCAAAATTTCAAAAGCTCGATCTGATAGAGGCGTTTGACCAAGATAATTTTGTAATCTGCCATCTTCTCGATAGTTGGGGAATGATTCTAAACCCATAAAGCGCAAAAACCAGTCGGCGCGATAATAGCCGACAGCAGCAACTATACCTTGATAGTCGGCAATCAGTTCATCTAGCAGATGATTCTGCATAGAGTTAAACAAACGACGAGTTAGGTAATGAGTGCATTCATGTTCTAAACGAATGGTGAGGGATAACTCTCGCCATGCCGATTCTGTCAAGCCTAAATGTTCAGGGGCAACGTTACTATAAAACCCATCACTAAGGATAATAAAACGGTCTTGATAAAGATGTTTTTGGGGAATTAAACTAATAAACTCTTGTTGCCAAGCAATCTCCCCAGCATTAGTCGAATTTTCTTGCATCCATTGTTGACGATATCGACTAATTCTGTCCCAATTATTATAACCAGCTATCATGCAAGCTCCCATCGAAGCAGGAATAGACTTGGGTTCATTACGCTTGGTTAATGCCTGCACTAAAGTAACAAAATCTTCTCTGTTGCCAGGAAGTAGAACAGGAATTTCGCCTGCCAAACTAGGATAGATTTTTAAATCGAGTTGCTCTGGCTGTTGAAGTTCTAAACCTATCGCCTCAGGGATATGATCGGGATTAGTTCCTTTCAGAGTGCTCGCCCGATAGGCTTGTGTCTGACTAATCCCTTTGGCGATAGGAAAATTTAATTGGACTAAAACTTTTTTTAGAGTCTTAAAAACACCAATTTGCTGAGCAGTATCTAGATATTCTGACCAGACAGCTAGGTGAGTTTCAGATTCCAGGGGAAATTTTAGTAACGAGTGGCAATTATCATGATCAAAAAGATTCAGATTATAGGCAGATAGTTCTTCTATTTCACTAGCTTCTGCGCCATAGTTCTTCAGAATATTAGAGCGAAATTCATTTTTCACAATCCTATCCTCCTACTGCTAGCATCTGTTTTTCTTGAATTAACTGATTGGTAATATTGCCTACCGTTAAGCTGAGAGGATGGTTGGGATAGTGCAAACAGAAAATATCTCTACTGCCAAGTTGAACAATCTCTTCTGAGAGAGGAACAACCCCTACTACATTAGTTTTATAGGTAGCCTCCATGTTTTCTTGTAAGACGCCAAAATCGGAATTGGGTAGAACTTTATTTACTACCAGCATGATATTCAACATCCCAAGTTTACGGGCGACTTCTAACGTTACGGCTGTTCCCTGATAATCTTGCCGATCTGGACGTAGAATTACCACTAGGCGATCGCTAATAGCGATCGAAAGTAAGGTTTCTTCATTCAAGCCAGGATGAGTATCAATTAGTAAATAATCTAAATCTAAAGCTTGAATTAATTCATTGAAGCCATCATTGAGACGGGCGACATCATATCCTTCTCGTAAAATTCGGGCGATTTGACTAGCCTTAATACTAGAAGGAATTAGATAAAGACTGCCAGTTACATCTTGCGTTCCTAAAACATTACTAACATCATAGGCAGTATCTTCAATTTCACAATTACCCCAAAGATAATCATTTAACGAGTAATTCAGTCGATCCTCGTCTAAGCCAAAGATAAGGTGAATTCCAGGAGACTGAATATCTGTATCGACAACACCTACTTTCAACCCTTGTAATGCCATAGTTGCAGCAAGGTTAGCAGTTAAATTAGATTTGCCAGTACCACCACGAAATGAATGAACGGAAATAATTTGACACATGATTGATATTGCTCCAAATTTTTTGATAATTAAAAGGTATTGAGTAGTCGCAGTTAGTGACTACTACTAAAGATTGGCAATGAAACGAGTTTTTTGATCCTTGGCCTTTTTATGTAAATCCTGGAAGTATTCTGCTTCTGACTGTTCTTCGGGATTGGCACGATTTTTTAACCGCTGCACCTTTTTTTGCAATTCCTTAAAATACTCTGTCTTGGTGATTTCTGAGATTTGTCTCTCTTTTTTAGTTTCATCAATTTCCACCCGCAGGTTTTTTAATTGTGACTTGAGATTTTGTTCGCGATTTTTGACTTCTTCAGCCATCTTGAGAAAAACACAAGCAAGCCTTCCCAAATCATCTTGAGAACGAGATGTTTTTTCGAGTAGCTCAGGTTTAAACTCACCTTTTTGAAGTGCTTTCCCCGCTTTTATCAAAGCGCGAATCGATTTAATTAACTGGTTAGAAAGAAGCAGAGAAGCTAGGACAGCAAACCCACCAACAATTAAAACGAATAGGGTATTCTGCCAAATCATTGACCGCATAGGAGCTTCAAAGATATCTTTTGGCTTATTTACTCCTAAGATCCAAGGCTCTGTCTCCAAGGGAGCAAAACCAGCTATTTGATGGGTTTTCTCAATGGGTGAATAGTAGTCGACATGACCTATTTGTCTAGCTCCCAACATTACTTTTGCTAATTTAGGAAGTTCTAAGCTACTGACGCGTCCTCGACCATATTTCTTTTGAGTTTCTAGCTCTTTTTGAATTCCTGAAGGTAATTTGGTGAGGCTACGATAAAGAAACGACTTATTAGGATGAGAAATAATAATTCCTCGTTGATCCACCAGAAAAGCTCGAACATGGGAATCGACTCGCATTGAGTTAATCACTTGCCAAACATCAGCACCTTGTATTTTGAGAACTGCAACCCCTAAAGTTTCCCCCCGATCCGAACGGATAGGATGAGCAAAAAATAACCCGGGTCGTCCGCTAGTTGCCTCCACCAAAAAGTTCACAGATTCAGCAGTTTTACCTTGAATGGCTTTTTTAAAATAGTCTTGAGAATTCTGGTTTTGACCGACAAAAGTTGGGTTGGTTGAGGCACGACAAATACCATTTTTATCGATGATGAACACAGCATCGTAATCAGAGCTAGAGCGCAGAATTATGTCTAAGCTTTTGTCTACCTTAGTCAAAAGATTTTCTCTTAGCGGAGAATTAGTAGCTAAAAAGTTCACGATATCGGCATTGCTGGCAATCTGATTAGTAATTAAACGATTGCCAATAATTAATTGGTCAAGACGGCTAGCATTACTAACAGCAATAACCTCTAATTTATGAAATTCACTTGTGGATAGATTCTCCAAGCTTAATTTTAGATTGTTATAAGCAGTTAAACTCATGGGAATTGTTGCTGCCAAAAAAATAACAATTAGTAGCTTGGCAGAAATTGACCAAGAAGAAGGATTGACTTGTTTTATGTAGTTACTAAATTTGGCAAAATTAAGATGCATTACTATTGCCTATGAAAATTACTTGTAGATTTTTTGGCTATTGAAACAAAGCTATTACTAACTAACAATTAGTAATTTAAAAGATTGAGACATTAATCGCAAACGATTTGATGAGGATTATTTCGCATCTCTTAATGTCAAATTATAAAGTTAAAGTATTAGATTTATAATTAATTTTTTTTGCCAAAAAACAACTATTTTATTGTTTAGCGTCTCAAGTAGATATCAAAACAAAAGTAACTTTTAGATTAAATTTATTTATTGAAATTCAATTGTCAGCAGATTAATCTGACGATAAAGCTCATAAATAGACTTCTTAAGCGAATCATTCTGAAGCTATTTTAGCTAAAAAATTTTATTTTATCCTGAGGAAAAAAAGTGAATTACACTCTTAAAGCAATTCAAGCTGCGGCAATTAGTTTGCCGATTATTTTATGTTCGAAAACTACTGCCCAAGCAGAAGAATTAGCTTATGATGATTTAGATCAAAATAACGATCTCAATCTAGAGATTTCAGATCGTACAGGACAAGATTTAAGACCTCAAAAGACAAAAGTTATTAAGAATTTATTGGGAGAAAATCAGTCTACATCACCTGTCCCTAAATCTTTAGAGCAGTCTCCTCAAAACATCTCCTCTGCCACTCAAGATCTCAACCCTAACAGCAATTATCTTCAATTACCTGGTCAAGCATCAGAAGTAAAAATCAAAATAGATCAACAAATTAATCTTAAGCAAGCTGTCGAATTAGCAATTAAAAATAATATCGATTTACAAGCAATAAGATTAAACTTAGAACGTTCTCAAAAACAACTAAGAGAAGAAAAAGCAGCTCTTTTTCCTAGTTTAAGTATGGGATTAAATTTTACTGAAACTGAATCTCTTGACGGTAATATCAGCTTAGAAGCTGCCCGCCAAGAAGCAGAAGGATCTTTATCAACTCAACAAATCGAAGAATTTAATAATACCGATACTAGTACAACGACTTTTAGAGGTAATCTCAATCTTACTTATAATCTCTACACAGGTGGGAGAAGAGGTTCCAGAATTAAACAAGCAGAAAAACTAGTTAATTCAAGTAAATTAAACTTAGAAACTGCTATTTTAGAAACTCGCTTTGCAACTATCCGCGATTATTATAGTTTGCAGAGTGCTGACTCTCAGGCAAAAATCGAACAAGCAGCGGTAGATGATGCTCGACTAACTTTGCAAGATGCTCAACTTCTAAGACAAGCTGGAATGGGAACCAAGTTTGATGTTTCGAGAGCGGAGGTAGAACTAGCTAACGCTCAACAAAGACTAGCGATAGTTAGGGCAGAACAAAGTCTAGCTAGAAGACAATTAGCTGCAACTTTAAATGTGGGACAACAGGTAGAACTAAAAACTACAGATGAGATCAGACCAGCAGGAATTTGGCAGCTTTCTTTAGAAAAATCTATTGTGACAGCCTATAAAAATAGATCTGAACTCCAAGAATTACTCACACAAAGAGAAATTAATCAACAAGAAAAGCAAATTGCTTTAGCTGCGATTAGACCTCAAATTGATTTGGTAGCCAGTTACAATCTTGGTGATAATCTTGGTGATGAGGTGAGTTTAACCGATGCTTATAGCGTTGGTGCCCAATTGAACTGGAATTTGTTTGATGGTGGTGCAGCATCAGCTAAAGCTAGACAGTCTGAAACCGATGTTGCCATCAATGAAGCGGAATTTGCTAATCAACGTAATGCAATTCGTCTAGAAGTAGAACAGGGATATTTTAGCCTAGCTGCTAATCAAAGTAATATCGCCACCTCCCAAAGGGCATTGGACTTGGCAACTGAAAATTTAGATTTAGCGAGAATGCGATTTCAATCTGGAGTTGGGACACAAACTGATGTTATTGAAGCTCAGACTGAATTGACTGCTGCGAGGGGTGACTATCTGCGAGCAATTATTGATTTTAATCAGTCTTTAAATCAGCTAAAAAGAGCAGTTGCGATCGCAATTAACTAGAGGTTAGGACAAGTCATCTTGTCTTTAATTCGCTCGCAAATAGGAACTAGGAGCTACTCTAAAAATAAATCATAATCATGTCTATTCAAAGTGCCAGAGCCTTGTATACGAAACTTCTAGTGGATGAAGAATTTAGACAACAATTAGAACAAGTTACTAGCTACCAACAACGTTATGATATTTTACAAGCTGCTGGCTTTGTCTGTACTCTAGCAGAGTTGAAATTGGCTAAGAATGAATTGTTACAATCACTCGAAACTAATGAAGAGTTAAGCGAAATCGAACAAGACTTTATTCAAGGTGGTAGCTCGATTCAATGCTTGCTTAATCATTTCGACAATTATTTGTTTAAAGAAAAATAGGCTTGGCGATTTGCTTTTCGCCAAGCTTTTGGGCTAGTTCCATAATATTGACGAAACTGGCGAAAAAAGTGATTAATGCTTTGGTAGCCAACTGCTTCAGCAATTTTCTCTGCTGATTGTTCTGTTTCTAATAGTAAACTTCTTGCTGCGGTTACTCGACGTTTGATAATCCATTGATTGATTGGCTCTCCCGTATGCTGTTTTACTAATTGGGTGAGATAAGCTGGCGAAAAACCTAAATTCTTGGCGACATCTCGTAAACTTATTGATTCTTGATAGTGAGTAGCGATAAAGTCGTAGACCGCTTGTAATTGAGAACAGTATGCAAATAATGGGGCAAATTTAGCAAACTCGTCGATTTCTGGTTCTGACGCTTGGGCGATTTCTTCTGATTTGACCGCAAACCAACGTTGAAAAGTATTTTTTAGTTTGAGTTGAGCGGCGATCGCTTTTAGTAGTTTTTCTGGGGTAAAAGGCTTAATTAAATAGTCATTTGCGCCCAATTCCATTCCTTGACGTAATTCTTCAGGGGTATTTTTCCCAGTCAGGAAAATTAAAGGAATAATTGCTGTATCGAGATTTTGACGGAGGGTTTTGAGAACTCCATGTCCGTCTAATTTGGGCATGGCGATATCGCAAATAGTTATATCGGGTAAATGGGCGTGAGCTTTTTCCACGCCCATTAGACCATTTTCTGCCCCAATCGCTTCAAAACCTTCTAGCTCTAAGAATTCTAACAACATCTCTCTGGTCTGTTCTTCGTTTTCAATTACTAATACTTTAGTCATTATTTGCTCCTATTTCCTCATTTAAGGTTTTGCTAGAAAATATTGCTGAAAAAAATGCTTATGCTGGTTGAGGAAAAGAAATTATGAATTCTGTTCCTTTCCCTATTTGGCTGGTTACGTTTATTTGACCGCCACTAAGTTCGACTAGCTTTGTGACGACGGCTAGTCCTAGGCCATGACCAGGGATATTATCTATATTTGCTCCGCGATAAAAAGGTTCAAATAGTTGCTTAAGATCTTTAGGACTAATTCCGATACCTTGGTCTTCGATCTTGAAACTAACTTCTTGCCGATTAGAAACGACTATCAACTTGATCGCCTTACCTTCGGGAGAATATTTAATTGCATTTTCTAAGAGGTTGGTCAGAATTAACTGGAGTATTCTCCGATCTAAAATTACTGATGAGTTATCCCCTTGATGAGTAAAGTTAATCTGCTGAGAATCACCACTGCATAACTGAAGGTCGGATAATAAATTGCGACAAAATTGCTTGATTTTTAATAGTTCTGGTTCACACTTTAAATTCCCCCGCTCGATTTTGCCTAAAATCAACCATTCGTCAATTAGCAAACTTAAAGTATCAACGCCCCTCTGCATCCTTTCTAGATATTCTCTAACTTTGCTGGGCTTCCAGCCTTCACCATAGCGTTTTAAGAGATTGGAGGAAAAGGAAATTATATTCAAAGGAGTACGTAATTCATGGGAAACCATGGAAACTAACTTTTTCTCTTGGTGGAGAATTTGCTGAATTTTCTGTTCTGCCTGTTTGTGTTTGGTAATATCGATCGCAGTAATCAGAGTCGCTGTTTTTTTACCAAAGTTAACTAGTCTAAAAGAGCAGTCTAACCAGCATTCTCGTGCATTTTTAGTTAGTAACTTAACCTCTTTATTGGGAGTATCGCTGCGTTTATCTTTAGGATCATCACTTGCCAATATTTGAATTTGTTGTTCGAGTTGCAGCTGCGAGCCTAAGTTAGTACTGCTTAACAACTCATCTTGATTGTAGCCAGTCAAGATTTTAGTCATGGGATTGGCGTAACAAATTTGACGATCCTGAAAAATCAAGATTGCAACTTGGGTATTTTCAATTAAAGTCTGAAATTCAAATACTTCTGGTTGATAATCTTGTAAATCCGCTCGCTCGTTTATTAAAGCCTTATTCCTTAGACTTTTAGAGTTTGAGACAGTCATAAAGGATTTATTCTCTGGTTTGATTTAATACATATATACCTAGCTAGTTAAGGTTAACTAAGTTATTCAAGTAGGTTAATCTGAATTATATCTTAGAACGTCTAAATTTTGACCATAATTATTTTTATAGTTAAGTTAGTATGTTTAGCGATCACTAAATATAAGTAAATATCTTCTTTCATAACCTATATGGCAAGGATAGATAACTATTTTGACTAGACTGTACAAACAGCTTGAGAAAGCAGTATTATGTGATTATCGTTTTACAAATTACTATTTATTAATTAACTAAGTTAATCTCAAGACGATCAACTAGATTGACATCACCCCAATCACTCTTCCCAGTCAAATATTTAAGTAAAGTATTGTAATTTTAAATGTCGGTAACCTTAGAGACAGTAGTAAACAAGATCAATGATTTAGTCTTTGTCAAAAAAGATCGTCACCTAAAAGAGGTTGAAAAGCTTGTTTTGCAAGGCGCGTGGTCAGCTAAAACCTATGAGCAGATAGCCGAAAATTGTCAATATAGTCTGGGCTATATCAAGCAAGCAGCAGCACCTAGATTATGGAAATTATTGTCCGAACTACTGTCAGAAAATATTAGTAAAACCAACTTTAGAGTAGTAATCGAACGGCAATGGGGTAAGGAGTTAAAACCATCGGTTGATCAGCAAACAGCCAATAAAGTTAATATAGTTAACTATCAACCAAGTCAACAGCAAATACCCAAAATAAATATTTGCTATGGACGATCGCAGGAACTAGCCTTATTAAATCAATGGCTAGTGAAAGATCACTGCCGCTTATTATCGATTGTTGGCATGGGCGGAATTGGTAAAACTACTTTGGCAGTTAAGTGTGTTGAAGAAGTACAAGACCAATTTGAGCTGATAATTTGGCGGAATCTGCGAAATATTAGCTCGGTTGATGATTTAATTACTGACTTAGTTTCCTTGATCTCTTGTCAATCAAATCAAAATTTGCCAGAAGAGATAGGCGATCGCATTTCACTCTTGATCGATAATTTACGCCACCATAGATGTCTGATTGTCTTGGATACGACTACAGCAATTTTACAAAGTGGTAGTTTAGCCGGCAAATATAGAGCCGAATATCAAGACTACGGCAAACTCTTACACCGATTAGGACAAGAATCCCATCAAAGCTGTTTGTTGGTCGTAGCAAGAGAAAAACCAAGAGAAGTCGCCATCCTAGAAGGAGAAGAGTATCCAGTTCATTGTCTTACTCTCAAAGGCTTAGATTCAGCGGCTAAAGAGATTTTTCAAGCCAAAAAACTACTAGATCCAGAAAAATGGTCGGAATTGATTCAGATATATCGTGGCAATCCTTTAGCTTTAAACTTCATTGCGAACACGATCAGAGACTTATTTGCGGGTAAAGTCGCTACTTTTCTTCGGCAGCAAACTATTGTGTTTGGAGAATTAAACGATCTTTTGGACGAACAGTTTGAATACTTATCAAATTTGGAAATAGAAATTCTTTACTGGTTGGCAATTACAGAATCGCCCCTGTCTTTATCTCAATTACGTTCTAATTTAATTTTTGTTAGTTCTCAAGGTAAACTGCTTGAGTCCTTAGAATCCCTGCTAAGGCGATCGCTGATTGAAAGAGAATTGACAGCGGAGGAAATAGTATTTTCTTTACCCCAACCAATAGTTCAGCAATATATCATCAATCGAATTTGTGAGACGGTTTGTCAAGAAATTGAGAAAGTGAGCAAAAACCAAAAACTCGAACAGCTAGAACTATTAAGAAATTTAGCTTTGTCAGCCAATGAACCCAATTCAGACAAGGATAAACCCTTAGTTATCCAATTAATTGTCAATCAACTCTGTAGAATTTTAAGGGACGAGAATTTAGTCCAGGAAAAGTTAACTAAAATCATAGCTCTAGTTTCGGGCAAAACTACTTTAGTAGTTGGACATACGCAAAATAACCTCGAACAATTGTTGCGAGAACTACAATTAAACTTTGAGCAGAAAATTCCCTATCAAGTAGCCTCAGAAGTCATAACATGAGCTATTGTATTAACCCTTGGTGCTTTGAGCGGCAAAATCCTGACGAACTAGAATCTTGCTCAAGTTGTGGCACCAATTTAAGCATTAACGAACGCTATCGCATTATTCGACCCTTAAGAAAACTAAATAGCTCTCATCAGACAGAAATTTTTGAGATCGATAATCTAGGAAAAATCAAGGTTCTCAAGGTCTTGAAAAGCGATCGCCATCGCTTAATTCAACTATTTAAGCAAGAAGCGAATATTCTTAAGCAACTGCAACACTTAGATATTCCCGCAGTTGACAATTGTTTCACCCTGACCCTAGAAGACAGTGGAAAGCAACTTCATTGCCTAGTTATGGAATTAATTCCTGGGCAGAATTTAGAACAATGGTTAGAACAGAATGACGTTTTAGCTGAAGAATTAGCTCTAGATTGGCTATCTCAGCTAACTCAATTTCTCCAAGACATCCATCAAGCAGGGATTTTACATCGAGACATAAAACCTTCCAATATCATATTGCGTCCGAATGGGAAGTTAGTACTGATTGATTTCGGCACAGCTAGACAGCTTTCTCAAACTTATATTGACAAGCTCGAACAAGGAGACCTCACCAGAGTTTATACCTCTGGATATACTGCCCCAGAGCAAATCCAAGGGCAAGCAGTTTGTCGCTCCGATTTTTTCTCTTTAGGGCGCACTTTTGTTTATTTATTAACAAGAATACATCCCGATAAACTCTTAACAGACCCCCAAACCGAAGAATTGATCTGGAGAGAACAAGCACCTCAAATTTCTCCACCCTTAGCAAATTTAATCGATGAATTAATTAACCAGCAACTCCAGCAGCGCCTTCAACAACCACAGTTGATGCTCGAAAAAATCAAATTAGAGCGAGAAATACCGCCTCATAAGTTGCCTAGCGGAGGACAATTACCAATATTTCACAGGATCAGCTCCCCTAGTGAATCTAATTGGTCTAATACCTGCTCCAGCATAGTCAAAATGCTATCTATCAGTATGGCGATCACTGTAATAATTATGGGAGCTAGATATCTAGGTTGGCTGCAACCTTTAGAGCTTCAAGCATTTGACCGCCTGTTCGAATTACGACCAATTGAACAAGCAGATCCACGTTTTCTTCTTGTTTCCATCGATGAGACTGACATTCAATACCAAAATCAAAGAAGCATGTCTATGCGTGGCTCACTGTCAGATGAAGCCCTCCTAAGAATTTTAGAAAAACTAGAAAAATATGGAGCCAAAACAATTGGGATTGATATCTACCGTGATTTTCCCGTTAATCCTGAATATTCCGAGCTAAAAACCTATCTAAGTTCCAGCAGCAATCTGTTTGCTCCCTGCAAAGTTCCTGCACCTCAAGATGGAGACCCCAATGGGGTTGCACCTCCTCCTGAAGTGCCAGAATCCCGTTTAGGTTTCAGCGATATTGTGGCAGATGATCACGAGGTTGTGCGCCGCCATCTAATCAATTTAACGCCGCCAATTATTTCTACCTGTAATACTGAGTCTGCCTTTAGTCTTCAGATCGCACGGCACTATTTAGACACCCAAGGCATCGTCTCCCAGGTGACAAAAGAGGGAGAACTAAAGATTGGCAAAATTTTGTTTAAACCTCTAGATAGTCATACAAGTGGATATCAAAACTTTGACGCCTCAGGATATCAAATCATGCTTAACTATCGTTCTTTATCTTCTCCTTCAGATATTGCTCAACAAATATCACTGATAAATTTTCTAGACAAGGATCTTGATCTGGAATTAGAGGCTTTAATCAAAGATCGCATAGTTTTGGTTGGGGTTACCGCGCCCAGTAGCGCCGACAATTGGCAAACCCCTTTTAGCAAATCGGCACCTAGAGAGCAAAAAACAATACCAGGGGTTTTTGTGCAAGCTCATGCTATTTCTCAACTTATTAGTGCCGTTCTCGATCAGCGATCGTTAATTTGGAGTTGGCCTTTGAAACTAGAACTACTCTGGGTATTTGCCTGGTCTGGATTAGGCGTAGTTTTAGTTTGGTTTATTCGTCGTCCTATTTATCTGGGACTAGCAATTGCAGCTACACTTTTCCTCTTATTTAGCATTTGTTTTGGTATTTTAACTAAAGGAGGATGGATACCACTTATACCGCCCATTTTAGGATTAACAATTACTTCAGTAGTTATCACACGACTAATTCGCCAGCCTTCCCATTATTGAGTTAAAGATTAAGATTATGAGCTTTAAATTACGCTGGAAACTCAAAGTTCTATTTCTATTTACATTGTTCAAGCTAATTAACTGTGATAGTTTGAGTTTGGCTCAGGCAAAACCCCCTCAAGACCCTAAAACTAATAATATCGAAGCCCCAAATACTAACTCTTCCAAACTCAAATTACCCGCTCGTGGCTCTCCTGTTGGTCGTCGTCGAGGAGGGACTAGTCGCAATAATTGTCTACCACTCGATTCACCTCTTACTGCTCTAGTGCCAGGGTCAGAAACATCAACTGGACTAGTTCAATCTAAATCCTATCTTGCTTCAACTATCTCCGAGAACCCTACATTTTGGGTGTACATTCCAAAATTGCCCGACCAAATGCAGACAGGAGAGTTTATTTTGCAAACTGAAGCAGGACAAGACATCAAGCGGACTCAAATTAAACTACCATCTACCGAAAGTGTCATTGCAATAACTCTTCCCCCTAATTCTGAGCATTCATTAACGATAGGAAAAAAATATCATTGGTACTTCAAAATTTACTGTGGGAAATCGATTCTGCAAAGCGATTATTTTTTTATTGATGCCTGGATTGAAAGAATAGAAGCTTCACCTGAATTAAAATATCGACTACAAACAACCAATTTAGCAAACCATCTAATCCACCAAGATCTTTATGTTTGGTATGATGCAATCACAATTCTAGGACAAAAATTACTAGTAGAACCTAATGACGATAAATTACAAACGGATTGGGTTCAAATGTTAAAGTCCATAGATTTGTTAGATATTAGCAATTCATCAATAATCAAGGTTTATCAACTGTAGGATTACTTTCTAAAATTGCTGTCAGCTTAACCTTAGGCAATTACAAAAATAAAGAATTGCACTGTGTTACGAACATTTTTGCAACACTTCCTAGTTATGATTTACCGAAATGGCTTCCAACTTTTTTCTTGATAACCGAAATCAAATAATTGAGGATGAAAAATCTCGGCTAATATTTCTGCTGAATCAACCAATCGAGGACCAGGGCGATTAAAATAAGCATTGCCATCGACAATAAATACTTTCCCGTTTTGCACTGCTTTTAAACTGTTCCAGTTTGGATGTTGAGTTAAGACGGTAGATTCTTTTTCTGTTCTTTCTAAATCAAAGCCACAGGGCATAATTACAATTACATCAGGATCTGCTTCAGCTAAACTATCCCAAGAGATATAGGGAGAATGTTTTCCCTTGACGCTTAATAGAGATTTTCCCCCAGCAAGTTCAATTAATTCGGGAATCCAGTTTGCTCCTACCATTAAGGGTTCAGTCCATTCAATGGCAACAACAGTCGGTTTCTCGCTCTTGTTTTTAACTTCGCTCGCAATTATCTTAATCCGACTTTGTAATTTATCTAAAGCAGCTTGAGAATCAACTCCTAAAATTTGGGCTACCCGTTTAATATCGTCCCAAACTTCGTTTAATAAATCTGGTTGGAGAGAAATAATTTGAGGATGGGAGTTAGTTAGTTTAGCGATCGCTTTTTCTACTTCAGGTAAGTTAACCGCGCAGACATCACATTGATCTTGAGTAATGATGTGAGTGGGCTGAAGCTCTTCTAAAATTTCGGTTTTTATTTTGTAAATGCTTAGAGCTTTTTGCATTAAAGTTTGGACATCACCATCAATCTCGTTGCTTGTTTTATTGCTGTTGAGTCTGGCTTCGGTGCATACAGGTAAGTCTTTAACAGAAGGAGGATAATCGCATTCATGAGAGCGTCCGACTAAAGCATCGGTCAAACCTAAACAGTCAATAATTTCTGTGGCAGAGGGAAGTAAGGAAACTATTTGAAGATCAGCTATATCGGTCATAGATTATGGTTTGCCTGAATGAGATTTCTATTTACAATCTATATCGAATTAGGCTTTAGGTTTAAATCTAGTTTTTTGCTCGGGAGTTAAAAGTCTTATTCTCTATTTGTAGCCTTGCTTTCCAGAATTGGTATTAGTTGGGCAGATCGCGATGATATAAAAGTTAGTCAAAAACCAAAAATAATCAAGAAATTGCTACCTCTCTAATTCAAAAATCTCAGGGTTGGATAGTTGGATTAGAAGTCAAGTTTGACTGTTACCAATACTCGGTTACTGCTCAAAATTCAGGAATTGTGCATCCTAAGTTGTGAGACAAAGAATTAAAAAATGGAACCAAATCGAAAAATAGCTTGCCAAATTAACGGTAGATAAACCAGTAGAACAAACAAAGGAAATCTAGATTAATGAATATTAACTGGAGCAAGCTAATCAACAGTCTACTATCTTGGCTAACCACAGCAATCCTCTTAAGCATAATTGGGTTGGATAATTTGGCAGACAATAGCAAATTTGTTTACCAAAAGACATTCTTAACTATGCTCGGCTAGACCAAAAAATCGGAAAAAGTTGAAGTATCTAATGAAAATCGCTTTAAATTTTAAGTTTAAATTCCTCTCTATCTTTTGGTTAGTAACCGCTATTTCTTTGGCTTTATCTTGGGAAATCAAGGCTCAAGATATCACTCCACCTTTACCCCCCCAAATTAAACCCACTGAACCAGAAACTCTACCTCTACTCGAAGAACTATTGCCTAATCTACAACAATCACCTTCAGAAGAATCCGATCAGAAAGAACCAGAGGTTCTCGATACGGTTTTTATTCAGAAATTTGTAATTATGGGGAGTACTGTTTTCACGCCAGAAGAATTAGCCGCAGTTCTTAAACCATTTACAGGCAGAAGAGTTTCATTTGCGAAGCTTTTAGCTGCACAACAAGCAATTGACAAACTCTATATCGAAAATGGCTACATCACTTCGGGGACTTTCCTGCCTCCCCAACAGATAAAGAGGGGAATCGTCACTATTGAGGTGATCGAAGGATCTTTAGAAGAGATTCAACTAACTGGCTTAGATCGCTTAGATGCTGATTATGTCCGCAGTCGTCTTGAAATTGCCACTAAAGCTCCACTTCAGCAAGAAAAACTTCTCAATGCCCTCCAGCTACTTCAATTAGATCCTCTGATTGAAAATTTAGCAGCAGAGCTTACCGCAGGTACAAAAACTGGGACTAGCATCTTAAAACTAGAACTAACTGAGACCGACCCTTTTGATTTAACTTTCAGTTTTGACAATTTTCGCGCCCCTAGTGTGGGGACAAATCGCCTGCAAGCTAGACTAACTCATCGTAATTTACTAGGCTTTGGCGATCGCTTCAATATTGGTTATCTCAATACCGAAGGTAGCGATTCGCTTAACGATCTTAATTACACCTTTCCAGTTAATGCCCGCAATGGCACTCTTAATTTTCGTTTAAGTTTTACGGATAGCGAAATTATCGAAGAACCATTTGATCAGATTGGGATCGAATCAGAAAATCTCACCTATGAATTTACTTTTCGTCAGCCTATATTGCAAAAACCCAACGAAGATATAGCGATCGGTTTTACTTTTGCTCGCAACGAATCTACACTTGATGAAACTTTTGCCCTCTCCCGAGGAGCGGATACAGAGGGTGAGACAAATATTAGTGCCTTACGTTTTTTTCAAGAATACACCAATCGCAATGCCAAGCAAGTTTTTGCTTTACGTTCCCAGTTTAGTTTAGGACTCAATCTTTTTGATGCCACTATCAATGAAGATGATCTTCCCGATAGTGAGTTTGTCGCTTGGCGTGGACAGTTGCAATATCTAAGATTACTCAATCCTGATCTAACTCTCTTGTTGCGCTCAGATTTACAATTTGCCACCGAAGTCTTAGTTCCTGTCGAACAGTTTAGTTTGGGGGGTGCGCTCAGTGTTAGGGGCTTTCGTCAAGATGCTTTACTTGGGGACAATGGTTGGTTTAATTCGGCAGAAATTAGAGCTACTGTGGTGAGAATCCCTAAGTGGAAAACAAGTTTTCAACTCACTCCTTTTTTTGATGTAGGTACGGTTTGGAATACGGATAATTTGAGCATTAGCCCTAATACCCTGGTCTCCACTGGTATTGGCTTGCGGATTCAAGTTGATGACTATTTAGCTGCTCGTCTAGATTGGGGTATTCCTTTGGTAAAGCTCGAAACTAATGGTGATACTTTGCAAGAAAATGGCGTTTATTTTTCAGTGGAAATTAAACCATTTTAGTTATAGTAATTTCTTTATCAATCGCTATTTAATTAACCTGATAATGCCGTTTTCAGTAATCAGAAAATAATTAAGATCTGGATTAGTTAATTGAACTACTTCGCGTTAGGATCGGATAAGCTTCAGGCTATTGGAATAGGGAGTAAATCGTGTGGTTGCCAAAAAGCAAAAAAATAAACCATTAAAAGGCAAAGAATTAGTCAAAGAAGTTTGTCGGCGCATTAGAGTAGCGCGGAGCTATTGGGATGCTCATAAAAATGCTGCCTGTCGGGGAGAGAGAGAAAAGGCATTAGCACTTTACGAGACTTTGACCAAAGAACAAAAAGAACAAATTCCCCAACAACTAAGAGTTTGGTTACGCTATCGCAGTGAGAAGTATTTTGGGAAGGACAAACCGAATGGCATGGCGACAAAACGCTTTTTACGCAAAAGAAAATAACTAAGCTATGAGTTTAGGTAAGCTATATCTTAGACTAGGCATAGATCTTATGGAATTGCTCAAAATTTATGTATATCGAGAGTTATAGGTAACTTTGAAGGTGTTTTTTGATTCTAGAAAATGGATAGCAGTTGCAGTCTTATTAATTGACAAGATTCCCTGCTTTTCAATTTTAAAGTTGTCCAAAATCCTTGCTCCACCAATTACCTTGGCGAGTTTTAAAGAAGACAACTTTCTTATGATCTTTCTTCTTTCTCGCTTTTGAATCAGAACAGCGAAGCAAACTTTTTTCCTGCCCCTCCTTAACGTAATGGTATTCTTCCAGGGGCTTGCCACATACAGGACATTTAAAATCTGTTGAGTTGACTTTTCCTCTGCTTGCTGGGCGATCGCCTTGTGGCAAAATCGAAACCGCCTGATCTAACGCAGGAGCAAAATATGACCTGTTCCACTCACAAAGATAGGGTTGCCAAGATTTAGAACCCACAGAAATCTCATCTAAACTCGACTCCATTTTGGCTGTAAATTCAGATTGAATCAAATCGACTAAAACCTTCATCAGAAAAGAGTCTACAGACATTCCTAATTCAGTTGGAATCAGCTTTTTCTTTTCAACTCGAACATATTTTCGAGATTTAATTGTCTTGACTGAGGAAGAATAGGTACTAGGGCGACCAATGCCTTTTTTCTCCATCAAAGCTACTAACTGAGGCTCTCCATATCGAGACGGCGGCGAAGTCTGCTTCCTCTCAAAATCAGCTTTATTCAATTGGAGAATTTGCCCCTCCCTTAGCTCTGGGAGCAGACTATCAACTTTCAAATCATTCCAGTAACGGGCATAACCCTTAAAATTAACGACTTGCCCCTTAGCTTCCCAAATAACCTCTCCAGACTGGATTAAGACAACTGTTTTATCAATCTGAGCCTTGGCACACTGAGAAGCGATCGCCCTTTTCCAGATCAACAGATATAAGTTAAATTCCTCCTCAGAAATTTCCTGTTTCAGCTTCACTGAAGGATAAGTTAAATCGCTAGGTCTGATTGCCTCATGAGCTTCCTGGGCATTTTTACCCTTTCTGAATTTAGTTACTTTTTTGGGAACGTTATGAGGATCTTTCTCCTCTAACCACTTCTTAGCTGCTTGGCAAAACTCATCAGATAATGCGATCGAATCAGTTCGCATGTAGGTGATCAAGCCCTTCTCATAGAGAGTTTGGGCTAGTTTCATAGTCTTGTCGGGACTAAAACCTAGTTTGCTACCTACTGCTTGTTGCAGTGTCGAGGTGATAAATGGAGGAGGTGGATTTTTAGTTGCTCTCTTAGTTTGAATTGAGATAATTTGATGTTGATTTGCTTGAGCGATCGCAACTAATCGAGCAGCTTCTGCCTCTTGGTAGATTCGTTTCGATTCTGGGGTTTTACTATCTTCTTTTTGTTCCTGTTGATTGGTCTTGTCCTGGTGCAAGCGCAGGTAGAAAGCTTTAAAGCTCTCGGCATACTCAGCAAAAACCGAGAAATAGTTTTCAGGAGTGAAATTTTGAATTTCTCGCTCTCGCTCACAGACTAGGTGCAGAACCGCCGACTGAACTCGACCAATACTTTTGGCTCCTAAATTCAAGCTCCACACCAGGGGCGACCCCCTAAAACCAACTAACTTATCCAGACAAGAACGGGCTAGTCCTGCACCAACTAAATCTTGATTGAGCTGACGGGGATTAGCGATCGCATTTCTAACTGCTGCTTCTGTTATTTCTGAGAAGGTAACTCTGACAATTTCGGGATGCTTTATTGTTTGAAATATATGCCATGCAATCACCTCTCCTTCTCGGTCAGGGTCAGTCGCTACATAAACTTTAGAAACTTTTTGGCGATTTGAGGCTTCCTTGAGTTCCTTGATAACCTTTTTTGATTTGGCATCTTTAGCTTGCCATCTCATCTGGACTTGATTCTCATTCAAGTCAAAACCAAGATTATCCTCACCATCATTAGCCAAAGAACGAAAATGCCCCATACTTGCTTTTATCTGCCAATTAGAGCCAAGAATTTTTCGTAATTTTTTGATTTTACCGGGGCTTTCGACGATTAATAAATTGCTCATGGTTATTTATCTAATGAAAGATCTTCTAGAGAGAAAGACCTCGGTTGCAATTATTTTCAATTACTTTACCTTCAAAGCGAATTGATAAATTATCACTACTTTCTATTGTTACTCCGTTTGCAGAGAGGAAGTTCTTTCTTTTCTTTATATATAAAGATCGATTTAGGGGAGCTTGCCAGCTCAAATTAAACAGTTTCCATTGATTTCGACGTATCCATAACAAAAGTTAGTTGGGGGGTTTAAGTTAACTTCTTGTTGGTAAGAAGGAAGGTCTGTTTCCACCATAAAGAGGGCAGTGATTTTGTTGATTATCAGCGGATCATGTCTGATTTTATCTAATTAAAATTTTTTCCACAACAGAGCCGAATTTGAGGTGGGAACAGATACATTCAGTATCGTTTATGTAAACTTAGAAATTACAATTAAGTAGTAAAATATACTTAATAGCCTGTGAGTAAGTGCAATCTGAATTGTTTTCCCTGAATTATGTATGAATGAGCAACAGCCAGACAAATATTTCTCTATTCATCAGAATTCGAGTATTTATGGATTACTAAAAAAGAGAGCGCAAGATCCCGAACTGATAGCTCTGCTGGCACTAGGAGGAGTTTCTTTAACTTACGATCAGTTACTAAAGCTAGTTGAGAATACAGCAATTCAGCTCAACAGGATCGGCTTGGGTAGAAATGATCGAGTAGCGATCGCCCTTCCCAATGGGTTAGAAATGGCAACAATATTTTTGGCAGTTGCCTCGATAGCTACTTGTGCGCCACTCAATCCAGGTTATCGCGCCGCAGAATTTGAGTTCTATCTGCAAGATCTTCAAGCAAAAGCTTTAATTATTCAGCCAGGTGTAGCCGAGGAGGCTAGAAGCGTAGCCCAAAAACTAAATATTCCTGTTATCGAAATAAACACTGCTCCAGAATCTGAGACAGAAATTTTGACCCTTGCTAGCGGTCAAGCTACAAGTGCTTCAAATCCAGGCTTTGCTCAACAAGATGATATAGCTTTGATCCTCCATACTTCGGGGACTACTTCCCGCCCGAAAATTGTTCCTCTAACTCATGCTAACCTCTGTGCTTCTGCTGATAATGTTCGTGTTGCCTTGGATTTAAAATCAAGCGATCGCTGTTTGAATGTTATGCCTTTGTTTCACATTCATGGACTTGTTGGGGCATTGCTTTCATCTTTAAGCGCGGGGGCTAGTGTTGTTTGCACCACAGGATTTGAGGCTCCCAAATTCTTTCATTGGTTGTCAGAGTTTCACCCCAGTTGGTATTCAGCAGTGCCAACTATGCACCAAGCCATTCTTGCTAGAACTGAAGCCAATCGCCATCTCATAGCGCATAGTCCTCTTCGGTTGATCCGTTCTTCATCTGCTCCCCTGCCACCTCAAGTAATGGCAGAGTTAGAGTCAGTATTCAACGCGCCTGTAATTGAGTCCTATGGAATGACGGAAGCGGCTCACCAAATGGCGAGTAATCCTCTTCCGCCAAGGGTTCGTAAGCCAGGTTCGGTAGGGATCGCCGCCGGACCAAAAGTGGGAATTATGAACCAAACAGGCGATCTCCTTCCAGCCCAGGAAATAGGTGAAGTTGTAATCCAGGGAGCAAATGTAACTGCTGGCTATCAAAACAACGATCAAGCAAATGAGAATGCTTTTAGCAATGGCTGGTTTCGGACTGGGGATCTCGGCTATTTAGATCCCGAGGGTTATCTTTTCCTCAAAGGAAGAATTAAAGAAATTATCAACCGAGGGGGAGAGAAAATTTCTCCTCGTGAGGTCGACGAGGTGTTGTTAGACCACCCAGCTATCGATCAGGTAGTTACTTTTGCAGCTCCCCATACCCTTTTAGGCGAAGATGTAGCAGCCGCCGTAGTTCTCAAAGAAAATTCTAAAATTACAGAACTAGAAATCAAAGAATTTGTAGCCGCGCGACTAGTCGAATTTAAGGTTCCTCGCGTCGTTCTATTCTTAGCGGAAATACCTAAAGGTCCTACGGGAAAAAGACAACGAATCGGGTTGGCTGAAAAATTAGGATTGACCGCATCAGATCCTACTGCCTCTAGACCAGAGTATGTTGCCCCCCGTACGAGGATTGAAAAAAATTTGGTTGAAATCTGGTCAACGATTTTAGATGTTGAGGGAGTAGGCATCTATGATAATTTTTTCCAATTGGGAGGAGATTCGATTCTGGCAGCCCAGGTTATCAATCGCATTCGAGACAAGATAGGGGTGGATTTATCTTTCTTGATTTTCTTCGAGCAGCCTACTGTCGCCAGTATGGCAGTTAAAATTGCTCAAACTCAGGCTGAATCAGTAGAATCCGCAGAAATGTCAGATCTGCTAGACAACCTCGAATCACTTTCAGAGGAGGAAGCTCAACAGCTTTTAGACCAAATATGATTTTAAAGGAGCATTAGTGAATAGCCAAAACGACCGAAGCTTACGAGCAGAGCTTTCCAAAAGAGATATTATCCCCTTTATCGGGGTTTACGATGTTTTTTCAGCGTCCATTGCCGGTAGATATTACGACGGCATTTTTATTAGTGGATTTAGTTTTGCTGCCAGTCATTATGGCTTGCCAGATGTCGGCTTTATTTCCTGGTCTGATATAGTCGCCTTTGTGCAGAGAGTTAAAAGCATCTTGCCCCAACATCTAATCCTAGTCGATATTGATGATGGTTATGTAGATATATAAGTTGCTTGCCATGTCGTCTATTTATTAGAGTCGATTGGCGTAGCGGGAGTAATTATAGAAGACCAAAAACGACCGAGAAGATGCGGTCATGTTGATGGTAAATTACTGATGAATTTGGATGACTTTTTAAAGAAATTAGACCGAGTATTAGCAACTCGTCGAGATATGTTTGTCATTGCCAGGACAGATGCTACTGACCTGGAGGAAATTATCTTGAGAGCGAAAGCTTTTGAAGCAGCAGGAGCAGATGCGATTTTGGCAGATGGAATTAAAGATCTCAATATTCTTAAAACACTGAAAACTCAATTAACCAAACCACTAGTTTTTAACCAAATTGCTGGGGGCAAATCTCCTACTTGTAATCTTTCAGAGTTAAAAGATGTCGGAGTTTCTTTGGTTAATTACAGTACTCCCTGTTTATTTGCTGCTCAAGCTGCCATCGAAGACCAAATGAAATTGCTAAGAGAAGAAGATGGTTTTTTGCTTAAAGAACGGATCGGAGTACCTGAATGTAACCGATTACTAAAACAGAATTTAGCCAATCGCGATAATTAATAATTCCTAAATTTAGCAAAATTTATTCAAAAATTTTAATTGCAATTTTTAATACATCTATTTTATTTTTATGAATGATATCAACGAAAGAATTAGTCAGCTTTCGCCAGCTAAACGCAGACTTCTAGAGCAAAAACTCAAGCAAAAAAATAGCAATTCTCAGAGCGATCGCCATATTTCACCGAGAATAAAAACTGAGACATCGCCCTTATCCTTTTCCCAGACGAGGATGTGGTTACTAGATCGCCTCAAGCCAGGGGATCCACTTTATAATCGTCCGAGTAATATTCAGATTTCGGGTCAACTCAAGGTAAGTGCCCTAGAGAAAAGTTTGCATGAAATTATCCGTCGGCACGAGATTTTACGAACTAGCTTCGAAGCTGAGATGGGGAAACCAGTTCAGAAGATTGCCCCCCACCTCCGATTAACCTTACCAGTTGTCGATCTATCTAACTTGCGATCGCCAAAAAAAGACCAGGAACTAGAGAGATTAACTAAAACAGAAGCAAATCGACCCTTCGATTTAGCCCAACTTCCTTTAATTCGAGCCAGCTTATTAAAACTGGATAGTCAAGAACATATTCTGTTGTTGACGATGCACCACATTATCTTTGATGCTTGGTCGATGGGAGTTTTATTACGAGAGCTAGCTACACTATATAAATCCTTCTCTAATAATCAGTCCTCACCTTTATCAGAATTACCGATCCAATACGCCGACTTTTCTCATTGGCAAAGGGAAAGATTACAGGGAGAACTGCTAGATTCTCAACTTAATTATTGGAAAGGAAAACTTGCAGGTGATTTACCAGTATTAAAATTACCAACTGATCGATCTAGAACCTCAGTTCAAACTAATCGGCTGGATCAAGAACATCTCTTATTACCCAAAGATCTAAGTGAATCGTTATTAGCACTGAGCCAACAAGAAAGGGTCACCCTCTACATGACCCTCCTGACAGTGTTCAAAATACTGCTCTACCGCTATACAGGTCAAGAAGATCTAATCGTCGGTTCTCCCATTGCTGGTCGCGAGCGCTTGGAAACAGAAAATTCGATTGGGGTATTTATTAATACTTTAGTTTTACGCACCCAGCTAAATGCTAATTTAACTTTTAAACAACTATTATCTACAGTTCGCCAAGGAGTTTTAGAGGCTTTTGCTCATCAAGAAATTCCGGTTGAAAAATTAATTCAAGAACTACAGCTATCCAAAAATTTAAGTCACACCCCTTTATTTCAGGTCTTGTTTCAGTTGAGAAATGTACCCCAACAAACTTTCGAAGTAGAGAGGGTAAAATTTCAAAATACCCAGTTTAATCGGGGAATTATTGATCTTAATTCAAACTCCGATTCGCTTGAGTCAGCAACAGAATCTGCTCGCATATTCGATTTAAACCTTGATATTGTTGAGTCACCAGCAGGACTCTCTTGTGTCTTTGCCTATAACAGCGCTTTATTTGATGCTGCCACGATCAAGCGGATGACTGGACATTTTCAAACTTTGATCGGAGGGATTGTGGCTAATCCTCTAGAGCCGATTTCTCAAGTACCAATGTTGACTTCTGCCGAACTAAATCAGCTTTTGAGGGTTGATAATGATCGCTCCAGGAGCGATTCGGTTGTCAGACAGAGCCAAAAAACCATCGCTACCCAACAATTTAGCTGTTATTTAATCGGGCAGGAATCTTTTGTCCTCAAATGTGCCGAACTTCTCTACGAAAGAGGACACCAGATCTTGGGGATTATTTCAACTGGTAAGGTAATTGCGGACTGGGCAAAAGCCTTGGAGATTCCTCATCTGAAATCGACAACAGATATTTCAAGATTTTTAAGGCAACAGCCTTGTGATTACCTCTTCAGCATTTTTAATCTGTCAATTTTGCCTCCAGAGATTCTGCAACTACCGCGTCAATATGCAATCAACTGGCATGATTCTTATTTACCCAAATATGCAGGTCTTAATGCTACTTCCTGGGCGATTCTAAATCGTGAATCAACTCATGGAGGAACCTGGCATGTCATGAGCGAAGTAGTTGATGCGGGAGATATTTTAAAGCAAGTTACTATCGAGCTTGCCGAGGATGAGACGGCATTTACCCTTAACGGAAAATGCTATGAGGCGGCAGTCAATTCCTTTACTGAGTTAATCGACGAAATAGAGAAGCAAGAAATATCGCCAAGAAAACAGGATTTAGCAGAGAGGAGTTATTTTTTAGCTACCGATAAACCCAGTGCTGGATGTCTCATTCCCTGGAATTTTTCCGCCAAAAAAATAGCTGCTTTGATTAGAGGGTTAGATTTTGCCCCCTATGGCAACCCGATTGGCTTACCCAAATTAGCGATCGATGATGATTTTTTGATTGTTTCCCAGATTAAAGTTCTCGGTGGTTTATCTGCGGATTTACCAGGGACAATAACAGCAATTGAGTCGGATTCGATTCATGTTGCCACTGGGAGTTACGAGCTTGCCATCCAAAAAATCTTGACTGTAGACGGTCAACCCCAATCGATTGCGGAGTTGGTTAAGCGGAAAAAACTTCAGGTTGGCGATCGCTTTGAAGATCTTGAATTAGAGAAAGCGCAACGGATTGAAAAGTTAGAGCGGCAGTCAGTTAAATACGATAATTTTTGGTTAACAAGATTGCAAAATCTCAACCCAGTTGCGATTGCTGTTAGTTCTTCCACCGAAGGAAATAAAGCTAAAATTCCCTCTCAACAGAGCCAAAATTGGACTATCCCCTCAGAAGTAAACAATTTTCGCTCAAATCTTTCTTCAGAATCAACTCAAGCAGACTTTCTCTTAACTGCATTTGCCGTCTATCTTGACCGTTTGAGTCAAAATAATGGTTTCGATTTGGGGTTAAAAGCAGCAGAATTTCTACGCCAACTTGTAGGGATTGAGGGTTTATTTGCGGCAACAGTACCCCTGTCTATTGAGTTAGACCAGGAGCAAAATTTTGAATCGGCTTTGGGCACAATCCAGCAGCAATTAAAACTAATCAAACAGCAAGGGACTTACCCTAGAGATATCATAGCTAGATATCCTGAGCTAAAGGCGATCGCCTCTTTAAGTTCTGAGCATCTATTTCCAGTTGTGGTCGAACGGGTCAGAAAGATTAGCGATCTCCAAGTAAAACCAGATAATGAGCTTACCTTGATTATTCCTGAAGAAGGAAGCGAATGCCGCTTATTCTATAATGCTCAGGTTTTTGATGAAGAAATTATTACCAGACTGCTGGCTAATTTTAGTACTCTCGTAGCAGGGATTATTGCCGATCCTAAATCTGGTATTGCCGACCTACCTTTATTATCCGGTTGCGAATATCAAGCTATTTTTGCCGAATTGGATGACTCGCCGCAAAATTCGACTCAGCATCGATCTATTCACCAACTATTTGAAGAACGCGTTCAACAAACACCCGATGCAATCGCGGTAGTTTTTCAAGAGCAGCAATTCACCTATCAAGAATTAAACGCTCAAGCCAATCAACTAGCCCATCATCTCCAAAATCTGGGGGTAAAGCCAGAAAGTATGGTGGGGCTATTAGTAGAACGATCTTTAGCAATGATTGTCGGACTCCTAGGGATTCTTAAGGCAGGAGGGACTTACGTTCCCTTAGACCCAAGCTATCCGACAGAACGTCTCAACTTTATAGTTGCGGATGCCGATCTGGCAATTATCTTAACCCAAGCAAAGTTACTTACCTTACTGACTGAGTATCAAGGGTATAAATTTTGTTTGGATACAGACAGTGAACAAATCTCTTCAGCCAGTAAATCCAATCCTGTTAGCCCAGTCGATTCGAGCAATCGAGCCTATCTAATTTATACGTCAGGCTCGACAGGTAAGCCGAAAGGAGTAGAGATCGAGCATCGGTCTTTGATTAATTTTACCCAAGCTGCGATCGCTGAATACCAAATTAAGCAGAGCGATCGGGTTTTACAATTTGCCTCCATCGGGTTTGATGCCGCAGCAGAAGAAATTTATCCTTGTCTCATTAGTGGCGGAACATTGGTATTGCGGACTGATGACATGTTCAGTTCGGTAGCTAAGTTCTTGCAAGGATGTCAAGATTGGCAAATAACCGTGTTAGATCTTCCCACCGCCTACTGGCAGCAAATGACTGCTGAACTAGAGGCAGCAAAATTAATCCTACCTGATAGGCTTCGTTTAGTAATTATTGGCGGAGAAAGAGTAGTTCCCGAATATGTGAAAAAGTGGCAACAATATGTCGGTGACTTTCCTCAACTAATCAACAGCTATGGACCTACTGAAGGAACAGTCGTCAACACGGTTTATAAAGTAACCACAGCGACAGAAATCGAGCAAGAAGTTGCGATCGGCAAAGCGATCGCTGGAGTTCGAACTTATATCTTAGATCGCAATTTACAACCCGTTCCTTTAGGCATAACAGGAGAAATATATCTTGGGGGATCTTGTTTAGCCAGGGGTTATCTCAACCAAGCAGAATTAACTGCTCAAAAATTTATTTGGCACGAAACCATAAATACTCGCCTTTATAAAACAGGAGATTTAGGGTGTTACTTAAATGATGGGAATATTAGATATTTAGGTCAGATTGACAGTCAGGTCAAAATTCGCGGTTTCCGCATTGAATTAGGAGAAATAGAATCGGTCTTAGCTCAACATACTCAGATTCAACAAGCACTGGTGGTTGCTCAGGAAGACACCCCAGGAAATAAACGCTTGGTAGCCTATATCGTTACTTCAACTGACTTACTCACCAGCAGCCAACTACGCTCATTTCTGCAACAAAAGCTGCCAGAATATATGGTGCCAAATGCTTTTGTCTTCTTAGACAATCTACCCCTGACAGTCAATGGCAAGATAGACCACCTCGCTCTCCCAACACCAGAGATTGAACTAACCAGAGAATGTGAATATGTCGCCCCACGTACACCGAATGAGGAAATAATTGCTAACATTTTTGCCTTAGTTCTTAACGTCTCTAAGATTGGCATTAACGATAACTTTTTCGAGTTAGGAGGACATTCCCTCTTAGCAACTCAGGTAATATCTCGGATCAGCCAGAATTTTAAAGTAGAACTTTCTCTACGTAGCTTATTTGAGGCTAGTACAGTCACGAAATTATGTTCACATCTAGAAAATATTCTCTGGATGAGTTCGGTTTCAAATCTGGACGATAATCAGCAGGACGAATATGAGGAGGGAGAATTATGATCTCTACAGTTGATTTTTTAGCTAAGCTTCGCAGTCTGGGCATAAAAGTCTCCAGCGAAGGTGGCGCCCTCCGCTATAAAGCTCCCAAAGGAACTTTAACTCCAGACTTAATCGCTGAGCTGCGATCGCGTAAAGCAGAAATTATTGAGTTTCTCAATCAGTTTGATACTGCTCCCAGTTCTAATCTACCCCCGATCAAGCCCCAATCGAGAGATTCTGGAGAATTTCCCTTGTCCTGGGCGCAAGAGCGACTCTGGTTTATCGACCAACTAGAACCAGATAGCATTACCTATAACATTCCAATTGCATTACGCCTAGAAGGAAATTTAAAAGTATCAGCTTTAGAACAGGCACTTGCGGAAATAGTTAGCAGACATGAAGTACTCAGAACTAGTTTTCCCGCCATCGAGGGTCAACCAAAACAAGTAATTGCACCCACAGCCAAGCCGATCTTCAAAATAGTCGATTTATCATCTGATCTTGAGCCAGAACAACGAGATTCTCAGTTACAGCAGTTATTGCAACAGGAAATAAGCAGACCTTTTAATTTGGCAAGTGATCTCTTAATCAGAAGTCATCTCTGGCAACTGTCAAATACTGAGTATGTGTTGCTAGTAAACATGCATCATATAGTTGCGGATGGTTGGTCAATCAAAGTATTTAGACAAGAACTATCTTCTCTATACCGAGTCTTTTCCGAAGGGAAAACATCTTCACTACCAGAATTAGCAATCCAATACAAAGACTTTGCCCTCTGGCAAAGAGATTGTTTGCAAGGAAAAATAGGTGAAAAGCAACTTAATTATTGGCAGCAGCAATTAGATAATACTCCCGAATTATTACCATTGCCGATAGATAGACCTCGCCCTAGTACTCAAACTTACCAGGGGAAAACTTATTCGTTTAGTTTGTCAGAGCAATTGAGCCAGAAGTTGAAGGAGCTTTCTACTCAATCGGGAACAACCTTATTTATGACCCTACAAGGAGCGTTTTCGATCTTACTCTCACGTCTATGTGGGGAATCAGACATTTTAATTGGCTCGCCTATTGCCAATCGTAATCGCAATGAAACAGAGGGTTTAATCGGGTTTTTCGTCAATACCTTAGTACTGAGAACCAAGTTAGAAAATAATCCTAGTTTTGCTGAAGTGCTCAAGCAAGTAAGAGAAACTACTCTGGCAGCTTATGAAAATCAAGATATTGGCTTAGAACAAATCGTCAAAACACTCCAGCTAGAACGTTCTTTAAGTCACTCTCCTTTATTTCAGGTCATGTTTGTGCTCCAAAATACACCCAATAGCGAATTGGAATTACCTGGGGTTAAGGTTAAACAGTTGAAAGTAACAACGGAAACAGCCAAGTTTGATTTGACCCTTTCAATGACAGAAAGCTCCACTAAATTAGTGGGTTCATGGAATTACAACACTAACTTATTTAACGACGAAACTATTGAGCGAATTAGTGGTCATTTTCAAACCTTATTATCAGCAATTGTCGAAAATCCCCAACAGAAAATAAATCAACTCCCATTGCTTACTGAAGCAGAAAAACATCATTTGTTGGTGGACTGGAATGATACAGAGAGAGAGTATCCCCACAATAAATCTATTCATCAGTTGTTTGAGGAACAAGTAAGGCAAAGACCGAAGGCAATTGCCGTTAAGTTTGCCAATCAGGATTTGAGCTATCAACAACTCAATCAAAGAGCAAATCAACTTGCCCACTACTTACAAACAAGAGGAGTTAAGCCAGGTGTTCTAGTGGGTATTTGTCTAGAGAGGTCGCCAGAAATGCTCGTGGCTCTTTTGGCTATCCTTAAAGCTGGGGGAGCTTATGTTCCTCTCGATCCTAACTATCCTGCCGATCGCCTCGCATTCATGTTAGAGGACACCCAAGTTCCGATCTTACTTACTCAACAGCTTTTAACTGAAAAATTCCTTGCCGATAAAATTGAGATTTTTTGCCTCGATACAGACTGGAAAACCCTTAACAGTGAGAACACAGATAATCCAGCTAGCAAGGCGATCGCCAAAAATATAGCTTATGTCACCTATACTTCTGGCTCCACAGGAAGACCAAAAGGGGTATGTGTTTCTCACCAAGCTGTTTCTCGACTCCTCTTCAATACCAATTATATTAAGTTAGAACCCAACGATAAAATTGCCCAAATTTCCAATATTTCTTTCGATGCTGCTACTTTCGAAATCTGGGGGTCTCTTCTTCATGGAGGAAAACTGGTCATAATTTCTCAAGATATTTTTCTGGATCCCCAGAAATTTGCTAAACAGCTTCGCGAACAAGAAATTAGCGTTTTGTTTCTAACAACGGCTTTATTCAATCAGCTAGCTAGTATTATCCCTCAAGCCTTTAAAAATCTAAGATATCTTCTCTTTGGTGGCGAATCAGCAAAACCCCAGTGGGTTCAAGAAATCCTGAAGAAAGCTCCCCCTCAAAATTTACTTCACGTTTATGGACCCACAGAAGGTACAACTTTTTCTTCTTGGTATTTGGTTGAAAATATCTCAGAGGGGGCAACAACGATCCCGATTGGTCGTCCGATCTCTAATACCCAAATTTATATATTAGATAAATATCTCCAACCTGTTCCTATCGGGGTAGTAGGCGAGCTTTATATTGGTGGCGATGGACTAGCCGAAGGTTATCTTAATCAGACTGAGCTAACCAAAGAGAAATTTATTTCCAATCCCTTCTTGAATTCCCAATTGAGAATTCCCCATTCGGAAAAATTATATAAAACTGGTGACTTAGCCCGTTATCTCAGGGATGGAAATATTGATTTTTGTGGTCGTACTGATAATCAGTTCAAAATTCGCGGGTTCCGCATTGAATTAGGTGAAGTAGAATCAACATTAGCTCAACATCCCCTCATTAAAGAATGTGCAATCTTAGCTAAAGAAGAATCTTCAGCCAGTAGACAATTAGTTGCTTATCTTGTCTTCAGAAAAAACTCGACTCCAAATACTGAAGAAATTCGCAATTTTCTTGGTCAAAAGCTACCTAATTATATGATTCCTTCTAGCTTTATTGTGGTAGACGATCTTCCTTTAACTGCTAATGGCAAGGTTAATTCTCGCGCTTTACTAAATTTAGATTTACCGCAACAAGAATCAAAGGCAAATTTTGTAGCGCCGAGAAGCGAATTAGAGATTGAATTAGCCCAAATTTGGGAACAAGTTTTAAAAATAAATCCAATTGGGATTAAAGATAACTTTTTTGATTTAGGAGGCCATTCACTATTAGCTATCAGCTTATTTGCTCAAATCAACAACAGGTTTGGTAACAATTTTCCTTTATCCACTATTTTTAAAACTCCTAATATTGAAGAATTAGCCAAAAAAATAGCAGATTGTCGTACTAACTATAAAAAACTCCCAACAGAAAGCAACTTATTGGTTGCCATTCAACCGAATGGAACGAAAACTCCTTTTTTCTGCATCCATGCAGGACATGGTCAGGTATTGTTTTATCAAAAACTGGCTAAATATTTGGATTCAGATCAACCTCTATATGCCTTAGAGCCACAAGGACTAAACGATCCCAAACAACCTTTGACTAAATTTGAAGATATGGCAGCTTTGTATATTGAAGAAATGCGTAAAATCCAGCCCCATGGTCCATATCTTATCTGTGGTTATTGCATTGGAGGTGTAATTGCCTACGAAATAGCGCAGCAACTTCGCCTTGAAGGAGACCAAATAGCTCTTTTAGCCTTTTTAGACGCCTATCCTAAAGTCCAAAAATCAACCTCAAATTATTTATTAAAGAGTTTTGACAGATTTTTAAAACTTGGCTTTAAAGCTAGGCTAATTCGACTGATTAGAAAACCGCTAAAACTGATTTTTAACAAATTATTGGGAATAACCTGGAAAATCTCCCCTAGGTTGTCACTTTCATTTCCCGAATCGTGGAAAAGAGAATATTTTTATTTTCTCCATGCTAAAGCCCTCTATGAATATCAACCAAAAATCTTTCCTGATTATCTAGATGTCGTTAACTTTCGAGCTACTCAAAATTTAGATAAAAAAACAATTACTTCTTCCTGGAACGGTTTGATTAAAGAGAATATAGAAAATTATGATATGCAAATTAATCACTTCGAGATGATTCGTCAAGAGTCCGCCTTAGAAGAGGTGGCAAATAAGCTTACATCTTGTTTAAAATCACCTGAAGGGGTAACAAGACAGAAGGAAACAAGAGCAAAAGAGAAGACAAGATAATCTTTTAAAATTTTCTAATCTTACTGCGATCGCTTACTATTTAAAGAATCTCCTATCGGTGAGGGTTGATGGTTAAAGCTGTTTGGAATTGGTCTGAGGATACTGAATTAGTAAGTTTAGTCTTTACCGTTACACCGACAAAAGACATTGCCTTACCCCCCAGCTACACCAAGGGTTTACATGCTTGGTTTTTGCATCAAGTTCAAAAAAAAGACCCAGAACTTTCTAAATATTTCCATGACGGACAATCGGAAAAACCTTTTACTCTGTCTCGTCTGTTTGGGGAAATAGCTGAGGGTGATAATCAATTATTGTTATTTAAGGAAAAGTCTTATCACTGGTATATATCGGCTCTCTCTCCCAAGGTGGTGGGTTGGTTTCGTCGTTGGCTGCCCAAGTTGCCTAAGTCGATTATTTTCCTATAGGTAAATCGTTTTTTTATTAAGGCGAACGGATCCTCGTGGTTGTAGGTCATTGGACTGCCATCGATGCGGCTGCAGTGAAGGCCCGCAGCGAGCGCAACCGCGACGGGAGCGCACGAATCCCATTCGTACTGTCCGCCCGAGTGGGCGTACATTTCGGATTCGCCACGAACAACACTCATGGCCTTGGCTCCAGCCGAACCCATTTCGACGAGCTCTGCACCGAGCTTGTCGGCAACGGTGAGCGCAGCGGCAGGCGGACGGCTGCGACTGACGATCATGCGTGGGGGAGTGGCACCAGTCTCTGGCATCGCGACCGGATCTGCCGTCGACAAGGTGATTCCGAGGCCGGGCAGCGCCACGGCACCAACGACTGGCTCGCCGTCGATCACCATTGCAACGTGTACTGCCCAGTCGGTGCGGGGAGGTTCGGAGAAC
>CALKUU010000124.1 GCA_937996665.1 uncultured Xenococcaceae cyanobacterium
ACAATTTGGCGCATCCCATCAGATTCGAGCTGAAAAACTCCTTCGAGATCTCCTTTACCCAATAAACCTTGAGTAACATTGACATCGGGCGGTAATTTTTTACTTGTGCCGCGCTCCAAAATATCGAAAGCCCGAATCGAATCGAGAGGAAGCTGATCCAAGTCCAATTCGGTGTCTTGATATTGCTTAACTAGCTTGGCAGCATTTTGGATGGTAGTTAGGTTTTTCAGCCCCAAAAAGTCCATTTTTAGAAGCCCCAAAGCTTCCAAATCTTCCATGTAATATTGGGTAATGACCGCGCCATCATTATTTTTTTGCAGGGGCACAACCTCATCTAGAGGCTGGGAAGAAATAACCACCCCCGCAGCATGAACCCCGAAGGTTTTATTCGTCCCCTCGATCCGAATTGCCATATCTAACCAGTGTTTAACACTGATGGTGCCAACTTCTTCTTTTTTGTCGTTGTAGGTTTTTACTATTTCGGTGTCATAGGCTTTTTTAAAAGAGGGATCGGGACTATCGTCGGAGATCATCACCTTGAGCTTGGCAGGTTTACCCCGAGTGACTGGAATTAGCTTTGCTAGACGATCTGAATCAGCAAAACTGACCCCCAAAACCCGACCGACATCTTTAAGTACCGACTTAGAAGTTAGACGGTTAAAGGTAATAATCTGGGCGACATTTCCCTCTCCGTATTTCTGGGTAACATATTCGATCATCTCCTCACGACGCTCGATGCAGAAATCTGTATCCACATCCGGCATCGACTCCCGTTCTGGATTGAGAAACCGCTCGAAGAGGAGACCGTGATGAACAGGATCGATATTAGTGATCTTAAGAGCATAGGCAACTAGTGAACCTGCTGCCGAACCCCTTCCCGGCCCGACAGGAATTCCCTGGTCGCGAGCATGTTTAATGTAGTCCCAAACAACTAAAAAGTAAGTCGAGAAACCCTTATCATGCATTACTTTTAGCTCGGAAACTAATCTTGCTTGATATTCTTCGGGTATTTCTTCGACGCTGCCACATTTGAGCCTTTCGACCAGACCTTCCCACGTAATTTCGTCGAGATAGCGATCTGGGTCGTAGCCTGGGGGCACTGGGTAATCGGGGATTCTGGGTTCACCAAGGATATTATATTGTTCGACTTTTTCGGCTACTTCGAGGGTGTTGGCGATCGACTCTTCGATAATTGCTGGTGTGAGATGATCGCGGAAGAGCATTTTCATCTCTGCTGCTGACTTCAGATATTCTGTGCCGCTGTAACGTAGGCGTTTCTCGTCGGTGATTCTTTTGCCTGTAAGGATGCAGAGGAGGGCGTCGTGGGATTCGACATCGTAGCAGGAAATAAAGTGAGAATCGTTAGTGGCAATGATTTTAATATCTAGTTCTTCGGCGATCGCTACTAACTCAGTATTAACAATCCGATCTTCTTGAGAACCATGATCTTGAATCTCTAAATAATAATCTTCTCCAAAGAGATCTTTGTACCATTTAGCAACTCTGCGGGCTTCTTCTAAATCTCCTTTAAGGATTCTTTGGGGTACTTCTCCCCCTAGGCAAGCACTAGTAACAATTAGTCCTTCGTGGTATTTCTCTAAGAGTTCTTTGTTAATGCAAGGACGAGCGAAAATCCCTTTGCCCTGGTAACCATCCAAATGAGAAATAGTGGTCAGTTTAACCAGGTTTTTATAGCCTTGGGTGTTTTTAGCTAAAACTACCTGATGGAATTTTTTATATTTTTTCTTGGTCTTGGCATAGTCGATGTCGCCGTTGATAACGTACATCTCGTTGCCAATAATGGGTTTTATGCCCTTTTTCTTACAAACTTTGATCAGTTCGATCGCCCCATACATAACTCCATGATCGGTTAGCGCGATCGCTGGCATATCCAATTCCAAGGCGCGATCTATTAACGGATCGATCTGCGATGCGCCATCGAGCAAGCTGTAGTCACTATGGATATGTAAACCAACAAAAGTCATAAGATCGTCGGGCAATGAAAGTAAGAGGTTTCTCATTATCAACGATTTATTCCGTTTGGATAGTTAGGGAGCAAGAATATTTAAGATTTGGACTTAGGAGCGATCGCTAAATGGTGAAATTAGAATCACATATAAACAAATTACTAGAGCAATTCTGATAGTTAAAAAAATTTATTCCCATAAAGTTAATGTCTTTTGAGTATTTTCTGTTATTAAATAAACTCTTCTCCTTCTTCTTGATTGTTGAAGTTGTGGTGCATATTCTTGATAAATCTCTGTCTGAATATCTTTGACAGTTAAGCTCAATAAAATAAGAGGATTAAGTTTATCAACATCTTGGTGGTGGCGATTGCTTCTTTATATAGAGCAGATATAACGCCGAATCATGGTTGGTTTCGAGACTAAATGTAGTTCCCATTTGTCTGACCATTTGCAACGTATAATTATAGCAACCGTCATAAGTAGTAGGACAATGATCTAAAATAGACAAAATAAAATTCTGTTTAGAAAAATGGCAAAAACTTATAGCTATGACTTACGAAAAAAAATTATAGAGGCAATCGAACGGGATGGATTGAAAAAAAGTGAGGCAGCAAAAATCTTTCACGTAAGTCGAAACACAATTGATTTATGGATAAAAAGAAGGGAAGAAACTGGAGATTATAAACCTTTGTCGAATCGTCCACATAGGACAAAAGCCAAAATAAAAGATTGGAAGAAGTTTGAGGAATTTGCCAATAAATATGGGGATAAGACCCAGGTAGAGATGGCATTATTGTGGGAAGAACAGATTAGCTCTAGAACAATTTCAAGAGGATTGCAAAAAATAGGGTTTACGAGAAACAGCGGTGAGACCCCGCGTCGGCGAAAGACGCAAGGGAATGCTCACCAAGACAAAAGAGCTACGGGTATCAAGAACGAGACGAACAGAAACGGAGTGAATTTGACAGCGAATTAGCGACGATTTCTCTACAAGAAAGAGTTTATGTAGATGAATCTGGAATTGATGGACGAAGTAGTGATTATGGTTATGGTTGGTGCGAGCGAGGCATAAGATTTGAAGCACTAAAGTCAGGAAAAAGAACAGGGCGAGTCAATATGATTGCTGCTTACTCTCAAAAACAATTATTCGCTCCATTCACTGTTGAAGGCAGTTGTAATCGGAAAGTGTTTGAAACTTGGCTGGAGAAATGTTTAATTCCTGCTCTAAAACCAGGACAAGTAGTCATTATGGACAATGCCACTTTTCACAAAGGAGGTCGAATTCAAGAGTTAATTGAATCATCTGGCTGTCGCATTTTATATCTACCTCCCTATTCTCCAGATCTGAATAGAATTGAAAAATGCTGGGCTTGGCTAAAAACTCGCGTTCGTCATCGCTTACATGATTACTCT
>CALKUU010000125.1 GCA_937996665.1 uncultured Xenococcaceae cyanobacterium
AGCATTTGATTACTTTTTTCAATTACTAGATGAATATGTATCTCGCCAGCCAAGAAAAGTAGCTAGAGTCTCTGACTTGAGCAAAAAATACATAGTTATTAAGGGTGATAGCCAACAAGAACTTAAATATCCATCGTCAATTGCACTTGTGACATATACAGATGATCCTGGTTTTTTTGCAGAATCGGAGATAAAGGGTAAAGCATTTCCCAGCGAAGGTTTTTTCCCTTGTTTAGATAGGTTTGAAAGTTCAATTGGAATAAAAAGAGAACGAATTACTATTCTCGACAAAAAATTATTTTCACGGTTAGCCAAGACAATAAAATAAGACAGAACTTATTTTATTGTTTAGTTTATCTGTGCAGAAAGAAAATAATGCGATCGCTCTACCCAAACTAACTATTTCAGCGTAAAAACTCCCATCTGCGTTGGTGCCCCAACCTCCTGATCGCGATCGCCAATCCCTGCAAACTTCACCTGATAACCAAACCTTGACCCCACCCCATTCGCCCAATCCTCAAACTCAGATCTCGTCCATTCAAACCGATGATCGCGGTGACGCAATTTACCCTTAGCCAGAGACTCAAAGCGAACATTATATTCAATGTTAGGTGTGGTTACAATTACCAAACGCGGACGAGCAAACTCAAAAACAACTCGTTTCAAAGCAGCTAAACGATTTAGATCTAGGTGTTCGATCACCTCAACTAGAGCAGCAGCATCAAACCCTTGAAAACGGCGATCGCGGTAAATCACCGAACCCTGAATGAGTTGAATTTTGTCTTGCTGATGAAAAGGCAACCGATCTAGTTTGAGGCGTTTTTTAGCAATTTCGAGTTCTCGGTAGGCTACATCTACACCCAGAATTTTTTTAAAAGCGGAATCTTTGATCAGATAACGTAATAACTTACCTTCGCCGCAACCGAAATCAATCACTGTTTTCGCTTGATGATCCTTGAGAGTTTGAGTAACTAGCTCTAAGCGTTGCTGATTAAGATTAAGCGGTTTTTCGATCGCTACTTCCATTTTTGCTTGAACTGCTTCTGTTTCGGGCAATTCATCCTCAACCATTAGTTGCTCTAAAGCTTTGCGTGCTAGACTCCAACGACCTTTCAGATAGCGTTTACTAATTTGTTCTTTCGCTGGATGCTTACTAAGCCAACCTTCTCCATGACGAATCAGTTTCTCAATTTCTTCCTCGCCGATCCAGTAATGTTTGTCATCATCCAAAACGGGAATTAAGACATAAAGATGACTGAGTAAATCGCTAAGGGGCAGATTATGACTTAACCCGACTGAGAAATAAGGGCTATTGTGTTGATTCTCAGCAAT
Organism: uncultured Xenococcaceae cyanobacterium; assembly: GCA_937996665.1. Taxonomy (GTDB): domain Bacteria; phylum Cyanobacteriota; class Cyanobacteriia; order Cyanobacteriales; family Xenococcaceae; genus Hyella. The sequence continues at coordinate 1,333 of CALKUU010000125.1, forward strand.
TTTGGGTAACGGTAAAGCGGTAGTAGTAACTTGATATCCCAACGGTTCAAAAAGCTGACGAAGGAATTGCTCACCACCGCGACAAGGCAAAACAGGCAGCTCAACAGTTAGAGGAATTGCTTGACTAACTAGCTCTGGTTTATTGTCACAACGACCATTAAGCGCCGTCCGAAAAACCTTAGCGATCGCCGCACTCATAAACGAAGAAGCCACATAAGGGCGATCATTAACGTATTGGGCTAAAGTTCCTGAGCGATCGCCATGAGACTTGCCCCGCACCAGCGTAATCGGATTAATATCTAACAAGAGAGCAATTTTGCATTCGTTCTCATCGGCAACTGGATAAAAAACATGCGCTTTGCCACAGCTGATCGGAAAAGTCTGACACTTAGCTGAGTGCTTATGGAGAAGGTAACCCAGATCGGTTGCTGGTTGATGGGTGGTCGAGATGGTCAGTAACATAATCGTTACGGCTGAACTTGTTTTACTTAAATATGGTCGGCACTATCCTAGCAAGTTAACGAATAGATAGTTTTAGTTAGAGAAGCCACAAATATTAGCTAATGTCCCCATCAGAGATTGTGATTACACAACTATTTCGCAAACTAAAACCTGGCTCGTCCATGCAAGCAGTCGAGCAAGTTGAATTAATTGCGAATCAGGGAATTGCAGGAGATATCAATAGCGATCGCTCTAGCCCCAGGCAGTTACTAGTTGTGAATGAGCAAGATTTGGCTCACTTGAAGATTCCCCTAGGTATGCTCAGAGAAAATATAGCAATCTCGGGAATTAGCTTCGCAGATTGGCAACCAGGAGCAAAACTTACCTTTCCCAGCGGAGCCGCAATTAGACTGACATTTTATTGCGAGCCTTGCAAACGCATTGCTCAATGGGTTGATAATTTAGAGCAAATCAAACAAAAGCGAGGCATTTTAGGAATTGTGTTGCACTCTGGGTTAGTAAATGTTGGAGATGAAATTGCGATCGCACCCGACTATTATCCTGCTCTTTCCGAAATTCCTTATGAACGATTTTTGCAATTATTAAAGCAAGTTCCCCCAGGGAAAGTAATCACCTATAAACAAGTTCTAAAATCTATTGGAGTAGATCGCAGCTACTATCGCGTTCTTCCTCTCTATCTCAAAAAAACCCCAGCTCATTACCCCAAACACCGAGTTCTCGATTCCCAAGGCAAAACAATCCACCATATCCCCCAGCAAGATCAACTATTAATGAGCGAGGGAATCAAACTCAAAAAAATCAGTGATATTAAAAACGGGAATGCAAGTTTTGGAGTTAATCTACGCACATATGGTTGGGTGCATCCTCACATTCTTGGCGATTAATTTTGATTACGAACCAGATTTTTTTGAGTTACGCTAACGCTAACCCAACCTACAACTCCGCATTCCGCATTCCGAATTCCGAACTCCTAACTCTTAACTAATTCAATCTCCAATCAAAATCACCGGAATATTACTATTACTCAAAAGCGCGTGAGCCACAGAACCAAGCAAATAACTCTCCGAAGAAGGTTGTTCTTGCTTGCCGAGAACAATCCCCGTAACTTGATGAGCTTCAGCCAAAGCAATAATGTCTGCAACACCATAACTATTGGGATTTAAAAATTGGTAAGGAATATCAAGCAAGATCTGGTTCGTCAACTTTTTAAATTGATTTACCTCTACATTGCTAAAGTAATTCTGACTTTGAACCAACAAAATTTCCCCATCGGCTCGCCTTGCTAAATCTGCGGTTTTGGCTAAAACATTAGTAATCAAATTGTAATCAGTAATAACTGCCAGAAAAATAGTTTTGTTAGCGATCGCCGTTTTGGTCGGATCGATCTGGTCTTGGCTCAACAGCTTAGGTGCAAAGGTAGGAATTGCCCAGGCTCCAAGTGGTGCCGTCACCAAAATAGAGAGGGCAGCGATCGCTAAAATCTTGTCTCCACCAGGAAGCCCTAAACTCAGGGGCATTGCCCCGATCGCTGCTTGTACCGTTGCCTTAGCCGAGTTGCCTGGTAGTAAAAACAGTTTTTCTCGCCAAGACCAATCGCTGCCCAAAGTAGCAAAATACCAACCAAAACTTCTACCTAAAACTAAACCAATTCCCAAAATCAGCAGCCCTGGCAAGACAATACTTTTCAAGGTTTGAAGCTGAATCGCCGCACCCATTAAGACAAATAAAATAATCTCAGCAACAATCCAGAGATGACTAAACTCGATTCGTAATTTGCGAGCGAGAGGAGGACTAAATTCGATGATAAAAAATCCTAG
>CALKUU010000126.1 GCA_937996665.1 uncultured Xenococcaceae cyanobacterium
TTTACGTACATCCATATTCTACAACAACTGAAACCCTTGATTTATAAAGTTTTCAACTCCAAAGTGCAAGGTTATGACCAATAAACCCGTGGCTCGTTTTCATCCCGATATGCGTAGCGGTATCCCTTTAGGGACGCTCAACCAAAGATTAGAGCGCGGGACTTTCACTCGCAAGGTTAAATAGTTTAGATAGTTTAAGTGATTCAGATAATAACCAAATTTAAAAATTTAAAGATTGCGCATACTCTCTCAATTGCCTTTGGGGTTTTGGTGAGTTTGACTTTTATGGTTGTCGGTGTGAATTATATCGGCAGTACTCTGGCGATCAAAACGATTAAACGTACTCAAAAGTTAAGGGTTCCTACGGCTATTACCTCTGCCCAGGCAGAAGTTAGCCTTTTACTTATGTTTGCAAATGTCAGAGGCTATTTGGCAACAGGAGAACCTGACCTGCGCGATCGCTATCACGAAGCCAGGCATGAGTTTGAACAAGGATTGGAAACGATGATAACTTTGTCGGTCAATGGTTCATCCTCCCCAAATAGACAACGTTTGCAGAAGCTACGAAGTAAATATGAAGAGTGGAAAGTATTGCCAGATAAGCTGTTTGTCCTCAGAGACAATTATCTGCTCAACCAACCAGCTCTGAAATTATTGAAGGATGAGGCAGAAGTTCCTCTTTCGATAATCCTTAGGGAAATAGCGGCAACTATTGAAAAACAGACAGAACGTCCACCAACTTCAACTAATATCTTACTATTTAAGGACTTAACCGATTTCCAAAGCTCTTTCGCTTTGTTGGTTTCTTCCCTTAGAGGTTATTTATTAACTCAAGAACCTTCCTTTCGCTTTGAATATTCAGCTCAGGTTCAAGTAAATAAAAAGGCATGGCAAAAGTTAGAGCAACAAAAGGCTTTATTTAGCGAATCGCAACAACAGCACTTAGCTAACATTGCTACTAATAATCGTACTTTTTTTGCTTTATTTTCCCAGATGCTAGCAATTGTTGAAGGAGAAAGACGCAGGGAGGATTTGTATCTTCTTAACCAAGAAGTTGAGCCTTTGATCGCAGAAATGTTGGTGTTATTAGATGAAATTGTTACCAGTCAACAAGGGGCTTTGGGTAGTGAATTAGCTAGAGGTCGTTACAATTTGATTTTGGCTCAGCGCCAAACTTTGCTGGCTGGAATAATCGCTTTGTTGATGGCGATCGCAATGGGTTTATGGCTATATCACAAAATTGCTGCTCCAATTTTACGTTTAACAGAAGTTACCGATAAGATTAGCCACGGAAACTTTGAGGCTGAAGCTATAGTCGAATCTGACGATGAAATAGGTTTTCTGGCAAATACCTTTAACCAGATGATTGAGTATCTCCGCAAGTTTCATGCAGACTTGGCTGAATATAGTCATGCTTTAGAAGAGCACAGTAAAGAACTAGCCAACGCAAAGGAAGCCGCTGAAACAGCCAATGATGCTAAAAGTACTTTTCTTGCCAATATGAGTCATGAGTTGCGGACTCCTCTCAATGTTATTCTCGGTTTTTCTCAGGTGATGTCTCGCGATGAGGACACTAGCCCACAACAACAAGAAACCCTGACAATTATTAACCGCAGTGGCGAACATCTATTAGGTTTGATTAATGATGTTTTGGAAGTAACTAAAATTGAAGCAGGAAAAACTAGTCTTAATTCAAACAATTTTGACCTGTATTATCTGTTGGATTCTTTAGCAGAAATGTTGCGATTGGAAGCCCAAAAAAAAGGATTAGAGCTGGTTTTTGAGCGATCGCCTGAAGTTCCCAATCATATTCAAGCTGACCAAGGAAAAGTCCGCCAAATTCTGATTAATCTTATTAATAATGCTATAAAATTCACCTCCCAAGGTGAAGTTAAACTAGTTGTCAGTAAAGATCCTAATTCCGATTCTGATTTGCATCTTCTTCGATTTGCAGTCAAAGACACTGGAGTTGGGATTGCAGCAACAGAACTCGAACATTTATTTGAACCTTTTGTTCAGACAGAAGCAGGCATAAAATCTCAACAAGGAACTGGGTTAGGACTGTCTATTAGTCGTAAATTTGCTCATCTGATGGGAGGTATGATTACCGTTGAGAGTGAATTGGCAGTAGGTTCAACTTTTAGCTTTACTCTACCTGTCAAGTCTGTTGCTTTGATTGATGATATTGCTAATCCTGTTAAAAGAGCGATCGCTCTAGCTCCAGGACAACCCCAATATCGTATTTTGGTCGTGGATGATAATCAGGAAAGCTGTTTATTAATCGATAAGCTTCTAAGCGGCATGGGCTTTGAAGTCGAGGAAGCAGCTCATGGTAGAGAAGCGATCGAGTTGTGTGCTCATTGGCAACCTCATTTAATCTTGATGGATATTAATATGCCTGTGATGAATGGTATTGATGCTACTATCCAGCTTAAAGCTCAATATCAAGATTGTCCTATTCCCATTATTGCCTTCTCTTCTAGTGCTTTTGCCGAGAGAAAAATAGAGGTTTTACAAGCAGGTTGTGATGATTTTTTGAGTAAACCGATTAAAGATGACCTACTTTTCGCCAAAATTGCTCAATATCTTCCTGTAACTTATATTTATGAAGAAATCGATCCAATTACAAAACAGCTAAACTGTGATGGTCAAAATTTGAGATTCGAAGATTTTTCTTTTATGCCACCTCAATGGCATCAAAGGGTCAATAGTGCCGCCTCCCAACTTGACGAAGATTTATTGCTGGAGTTAATTGCCCAAATCCCCGATGAGTTTAGTGAGAGCTCGCTAGTGCTAAAGAGTAAGGTCGAAAACCTTGATTTTGATCTCATTTTACAACTAACCCAATAACTCCTTCTCGTATGAACCGAAGACCAGAGCTAGAAGTTCCGCGTAAAATCTTAATTGTTGATGATGTCCCCGAAAATCTGCAATTATTATCAACAACCTTAAGTAAACAGGAGTACGAGGTTCGTCGGGCTAAAAACGGTTCGATGGCTTTAATGGGTGCGCGCAATAATGTTCCTGACTTAATTCTTCTGGATATTAATATGCCAGGTTTAAGTGGTTATCAAGTATGCGAACAACTAAAAGCCGATTCGGCAACTAGGTCAATTCCCATCATTTTTTTGAGCGCCCAGGACGACCTAGAAGATAAGGTTAAAGCTTTTGAGCTGGGGGGAGCGGATTTTATTGGCAAACCCTTTCAAATCGAAGAAGTGTTAGCCCGTGTCGGCAATCAATTAGCTCTGCAAGCTGCCTATGCTGAAATTAAAACTTTTAATGAAAAATTGGAGTTACGGGTTCAAGAGCGAACTGCTCAACTTGAATCTGCAAATTCTATTCTTCAGCAAGAAATTTTCCAACGTCATCAACTAGAAAGTAAATTACGCCATGATGCTCTCCACGATAATCTTACTGGACTTCCCAACCGTAGTTTATTTATGGAGCGAACCAAAAAGTGTTTAGATAACACCATCAGTAATCCTCACGAGCAATTTGCTATTCTTTTTATTGATTTGGATCGTTTTAAAATAATCAATGATAGCTTAGGGCATTTGGTAGGCGATGAAATATTAATTACTTGCGCTCAGAGACTAAGTAATTGCGTCACGTCAAAAACTACTCTTGCTAGGCTAGGAGGAGATGAGTTTACTATCCTTTTAGAACAAATTGCTGATTCGAATGATGCAGTATTAGTTGCCAAAAAAATCTTACAAGAATTTGCTCAGCCATTCCAGGTCAATAATCGTAGCTTGACAATCACGGTGAGCATTGGAATTGTGATTGCTACTGAGAACTATCGCCAGGAAATTGATTTACTTCGAGATGCAGATACTGCTCTATATCGAGCGAAAGAACTAGGCAAAGCGAGATATGAAATTTTTGATCGGCAAATGTATGTTCAAGCAATGCACCGTTTAGAGTTGGAGAATGAAATCAGACAGGGAATATTGCGAGGGGAGTTAGTTCTTTACTATCAACCAATTATCTCTCTCCATAACATGAAACTATCCGGCTTTGAGGCACTAGTTCGTTGGCAACATCCTCAGCGCGGATTTATGAATCCTGGTGAATTTATTCCTTTGGCTGAAGAAACTGGGTTAATTATTTCTTTGGGTAAATGGGTTATGCATGAGGCTTGCAATCAATTAAAAGTTTGGCAGGATAAACTACCTGAAGCACATTCTTTAATCATGTCTATTAACGTTACGGGAGATGAATTACGTAGTCCTGGTTTTTTGACTTCTATCGATAAAATTATTGCAAAAACTCAAGTTAATAGTAGTCGCCTTAAGCTAGAAATGACCGAAAGTGTGTTGATTGAGGATTCAGAGGAAGTTATTAAAGTTTTAGAACAGATTAAGGCTCGAAATATTCAATTATCGATTGATGATTTTGGTACTGGTTATTCTTCTTTGAGCTATTTACCGCAATTTCCTGTTGATAACTTAAAAATAGACCGTTCTTTTGTTGATGCTATGGATGTGGGTCAACAAAATATGGAAATTGTTAAAACCATATCTACTCTTGCCCAAGCCTTAAATATGCAGGTAATCGCTGAAGGGATTGAGACTGAAGCTCAATTAAGTAGTCTTCAGGCTTTAGGGGTAGAGTTTGGTCAAGGGTTTTTGTTTTCTAAGCCTTTGACTCCTGAACTATCAGAAAAGATGATTGGTAAACAATTTTGAGAGGGGCGATCGCTTCTCAAAATTATCTACTCAATTCAGATTTGCTGGGGTGCTACAAAATCTTTCTCGAATAATTTCAGATTGTTGCCAAGATGATGAGTAAATGTACCTCAAAACGGACTAATCGTATTTACTAAAGTACAATTAACTTAAAGCCTATTGATTTTGGTAGCTTTTTTATTAATCAGGACTAAAAACAAAGTGATCCAACCTAATATTGAGTTAGAAATTCCGTTTGAATCTTTAGTGCGTGCTGTCGTTAAGTTAGACCAGCAACAACGACAACAGCTTTTGCAAGTTTTAGGTGGAGAGGTCGGGACTGCTGGTGTCACAGGAAATAAAAGCTCGCTTCAAACTCAGCCGAAACAAACCTCTCAGCTTTCCTTAAGGCGTCCTGCTGCTACCCCTACTAGAGGGGCAGGCAGAGATAGAAATATGAGACAGCTAAGATCTCCTAGCGAATATCCTATTGAGGATAATGCACCTTTGGATGAATTTATGCTTTAAACTTTTTCGAATTTTTTCGTATAAAGTAAAAAATATCAATTTTTAAAATAGTTGAATACTCAGTTTTAATTAGTTTAATTTTGCTTAGAGCTTGATTTATTTGATGTTGCGGCTTTTAGGAAGGGAGAAATCGGTGTATTCTCCTCTTTTGGGTCTAGTTGCTAAGTTTGTGGTTTTAGAGCGATCGCTAGATAAAAATCCAAATATAGATAAAGTCTATTAAAATGGCTTTTACTCTCAAAACCAGTGCTAGCCTGTGGGTGCTTAACCCGTGAATATAATTCAATAATCTCACTTTAGATGATTGGGGGATAATTAAGCTTGAAAACCCAATAAGCTCTAGAATGCAAATCGCCAAAGGCTCGATCGCCGTCGCTACGGAACCAAATTTACCAGATAAGATTCTCAAAAATCATTCTTTCAAGCAACTGTGGAACATGAATTTTGGGTTCTTAGGAATTCAGTTTGCTTGGGGATTACAAATGGCAAATATGAGTGCCATTTTTGAATATCTAGGCGCTAGTGCTGAGCAGCTTCCTCTGTTGTGGCTAGCTGCGCCGATTACTGGTCTGGTGATTCAGCCAATTATTGGTAATTTGAGCGATCATACTTGGACTTTTTTGGGCAGAAGAAAACCTTATTTTTTGGTGGGTGCAGTTTTTGCGGCGATCGCCTTGATTTTGATTCCTCAAGCTTCGACTTTGTGGGAAGCGGTAGCTTTGTTATGGCTTTTGGATAGTAGTAATAATCTGAGCATGGTTCCTTTCCGTGCTTTTATTGCTGATTTATTACCGCCCAAAGATCAGTCTAAGGGTTTTGCGATGCAGACTATTATGGTTGGCATAGGTGCGATCTCGGCATCTTCTTTACCCTGGATTCTCACTCATCTGTTCAATATCAATGTAGTTAAGCGACAATTCTGGCAAGCCCCTGGTTCGCCAATTCCCAGGGCGATCGCTATTTCTTTTCAAATCGGGGCTGTTTTATTTTTAGCCACAATTCTCTGGACTATTATTACTACCCCAGAACAACCCCCAAGCGATCGGGAACGGCTTGAGCGAATTCAACAGCAGCAAACCCAGCGCGACGCTCACCACGGAATTACTCACGGAATTATCCAGGGTATTGTTGAGAGTATTCAAGCAACTTGGCAAGTTCTCCAAGATATTCCTCCCCAAATGAAGCAACTAGCGAGAGTTCAATTTTGCAGTTGGTTGGGGGCATTTTGCTTTTTTCTTTATTTCACTCCTGCTGTTGCCCACAACATTTTTGGGGCAGAGGTTAGAAGTTCGCAGCTTTATATCGAAGGTGTCGAGTGGGCAGGTCTCTGTTTCGCTCTTTTTAATGGCGTATGTGTTGGTTTCACTTGGTTTTTACCTCGAATCGCAGCTAAAATCGGGCAAGCGAAAACCCACGGCTTATGTCTGTTGTGTGGTGGGCTTAGTTTGATGATGACTGGTGTAATCAGCAATCAGTATTTATTGCTCCTGATGATGGTTGGTTGGGGAATCGCTTGGTCAAGTATGCTAACTATGCCTTATGCCATCTTAAGTAATTCAATTCCTGATCAGCATCAAGGTATTTATCAAGGCATTTTTAATTTTTATATCGTCATTCCCGAAATTGCAGTTGCTCTGGGAATGGGCTGGGTAATGCACCATTTTCTTCAAGATAATTGTTTGTCAGCGGTGTTATTGGGGGGTCTCTTTTTAACTATTGCTGCTGGGCTAACGCTTTTGATTAAGTCTGATTTTGAGGCTGAAACAAGTCCTCAATCTTAACCGTAGAAACAAAAAGGGAAATATGTGATTTTTGTAGAGTTGATTTAAATTACTTGATTGTCTAAGTTTTTCTTTTAACTAGCGATCGCTTTTATCTATTTCAATTAACCCCAAATTTCGGTTAAGTCCACAACCAAACCAGGCATAACATCTTCACCTGAGAGGGTTTGAGGATTTTCGAGAATTTCTTTTTGCTTACCCTGTCTGTAGATCTCCACTTTGGTTTCGTCAGGGTTAATCAACCAACCTAGTCTCACGCCACAACTCAGATACTCAGCCATTTTACTCTGCAATTCAATCAAGCTATCGGAGGGACTCATTAACTCAATTACAAAATCAGGATCGATGGGAAGATATTTTCTTTTCTGCTCTTTTGAAAGCGCGTTCCATTTATTAAGAGGTATCCAGCTAACATCGGGAGAGCGAACCGCATCATTTGCGAGTCTAAAACCAGTGGAAGAGTCAAACACTTTGCCTAGCTTATTGGCTTTATTCCAAAGTTTAATTTGAAAAATTAATTCGCTATTTCGTTCGCCAGTTTCACCACCAGTGGGAGACATAAACAGTATTTGTCCTTGGGAATTTGTTTCTATGCGAGCATCGGGATTATCGCGAGAAAGGATTTCTAGCTCATGGTCGCTGACTTTACCGATTAGTGAGGACAGATTTAGGGGCAGAACGGTCATAACATTTGCAGGGATGCTTTGCTCTATTTTAGCTGAGATAAAGCGATCGCAGAATTTCAAGAGATAAATAATACTTCGATTAAGTTACGGTGATTCATTATTCAGTAATCTTTGTTTTGCCTCTTCCCAAGTTGAGCCAGGTTGAGGATTTTGCTGAAATGTTTCTAACCGATTATCTAATTCTGTTTTTTGGTATTCGGTTAAATCTATTGCTTGGGTGGTGGTGCTAACGCTATCCCAGATGTCTTCTGCTAACTGGATTCTTTCGGCAATGCTTAATTTGAGAATTTCGGGAGGTAAAGAATTACTCATTGATATTCGTTATGTATGGGTATCTTGCCCCAACTTGATTTAACTATCATTGTAATTTTACCAACAAAGTATTTTCTCTAGCTAAATCAATCTTGCTTGGAAGGTAAAAAGTTATCCAAAAACTGGAATGTGAGTTCGACAACGAAGAAGAAAAAACTGGAAAATTTCGCAGTTTTTAAATCTTAAGTATCGGAAAACCCCATTATTTCCTTAAGAAAAACATAACTCCGAATTCCGAACTTACACTATAGAAATCATTTGGGATCTCTGCCTGTAACAATAAGCTATTGAGTAATCCTGTCACATAAAATGTTTTAAAATATCGGTCTAGAACCTTATTCTCTCGTTCAACCAATTAAAGTGATATAGTTTGAAACTATTGATTTCTCGTAGAAAAAGATACCAAATAGGTTCTATATAACTAGAAATTGTAAGGTAATGAAATCAATCAAAGCCATGAAATCGTAAAAAACGCCTCAAAAACTAAACTTGAGAAATTGGCATAAGTTAATCTTTATAAATGTTACAAGTCTTTGCGCGAGACAATATCCCCCACGATCCCCAAGGTAAGTGGGCACGAGGAGCTTTTTCTAGATCAAAAGTAAGTTGTTCGTAGTATATCCATTTTATCTCGTAGGAGTATAACCATTTTTTATATTTTTGACGCCAGCCAATTTTGTCGCCGAAGGAGATCCATATTTCTTCATTATATTCTTCTGTTCCTCCCAAACTCTCATAGATTTCTTTTTGAATACTAAAACCGAACTTCCCCTTGCTATACTTCACCCACAGGCGATCTATGATGAGTAAATCTTCACAGGTAAACTTGTTGATATCGTCTACATCAAGCCAGCCCTGTTCTTCTCGGTCTGCTACTTTGAGTATTCCTTTTAGGGTTTCCTCATCTGCTTCTCGCCATTGCCCATTTCTCAGGTAAGTTTCTAGTTCCTGATAAAGTTGCTTTTGGACATCAGTTTTCAAGATCTCTAACTCAGCTGCAATTTCTGGATCTACTTTACGAGGGGTTTCTTCCAAGCATCTTCGGGCTAAAGTAGTCGCTTGATCTTTATTAAATGTAATCAGGGAACGGATTAACTTGGTGGGGTTAACCAAGGCAGCATAAAGCAAAATCGTGCCACGCCACCATTGTTCTTGCCAATTGTCTAGTAATAGTTGTTCTTGCTTGGTTTCTTTAATTTGTTTGGCTGCTAAATATTCTTGAAAGCTGAGGTGAGCAAATTCATATTCTTCTTCTCTTTTGACTATCAGTTCGCTGACATCGCGTATCTTCTCGATGAACTCTTTGCTTGTAAGTGGGTCTTGAGTATCTAGATTCCTCAGATGCTTGTCAACTAACTGAATTAAATCTTCCGAACTAATTCTCGGTTTTTCGACCTCTTGCATCATGTCCAGTGCCACACCTTGCAATAGTTTAAGACTTTCCTCCAGAGGCAAAGGCATATCGATTCCTCTTGCTCTGGGTCGATCTTTGAGTTGCAGTTGGCAAATATCTTGATAGAGTTCGGCTCGGCGTTGGGGTAGTGGTTGACCTTGGTAGCTGCGATGAAGATTTACCATCATATTTAGCAGCAAAGGATTTGTGGCTAAAGCCCCTAATTCCTCTCTATCGTGAAGTTGTTGCACTAGGTTAGCGGTTTGCTTCTCTGCTCTATCTTTCTCGTTGATTGTATTGCGTCCACGTCGAATATTAACTTCTTGGGCTAGATACCACTGCGTAATGAAGCGTCTTTGTTGATCCTGATTAAATTCTTTAACGAATAACTCTGCTCCAGGTTTGATATTGCCTTTGTGGGCTTTGAATGCTCGGGGACGGGAGGTAATAATAAAAGTTGACTCAGGATAATTGCGAATTTGCTCGTTGAGCCATTTACTTAAGGCTTCCCTTTGTGCTTCTTTCACCTCATCAAAACCATCAAACATAACCAGCATTTTTCCCTTACGCAGATTACTTTCTACCCAGTTTGGTGGTAGCTTGAGATTTTTACCTGCTGGTAAATTGGGTATATGATATTCTTCGATTAAAGTTGGTAAATCTGGCGGAAGATTTGCTAATGCATCTTGCCACTGTCTGAGGTAAAGCAAGACTGGTAATAGTTGTGGTGCTTTGTATCGCTTGTATTCTTTGGTGAGATAAGAATAGGTGACGTGACGCAAGAGAGTAGTTTTACCAAACCCACCCCAAGCCTGAATTGCCAGGCGACGATAAGCAGGTGTTTTGGAAGTTTGTGCCAGCAAATTCCAAATTTCAATTGTTTCTCTCTTTGTTTCTCTCCGAATAACGTCTATTATTTTCTTTCTCATGAATCCAGGTAAACCAGGTAACTCGTTACCTTTGCTATCTCGAGTAAAATCATTACTAAGTTTCAAAGGGACAAAGACATCTTTTAGCAAAGGCATAAATGTTCCAGAAGCTTGGTTATAACCAATGGTTTCATAATCGCTACAAGCACTACCTTGACATCTAAGATACTTATCGTTTGCTCCTGCTAACTGCCATTTGATCCCTCCAATAATAGACTTAATAAATTTAGTGAGAGAATTTGCACCTTGTTCGCCGATGTCTTCAGAAATTTCACTAATTCTAGTTAGAAATCCTTTGGTGAATGCAGCCCAAAATACAGCCACGATCATGATGGGAAAAATTAAAATCGCAATAAACCATTCCTGTTTTAGCAAAAGAGAGACAAATGCAAGTCCACTTCCCCCCAAAGGTATCCATCGAATCAATTCCTGTGCAATTCCTTGAACAATCGGGCGTGCAGCCTGACGTTCTTGGATAAAATTATCTTTTTCCTGCTCTGTTTTTTTCTCTGATTTATCAGGTTCGGTCATGGTAGCAACAGCTAATCGCTAAAAAAATTTCAGACTATATATTAAATAATAATCAAAAAAAGCGATCGCTATTCCTCAAAGCCAGATAGTGATTGCTGGATAAAGAATAGTAAGTTATCTTGATCAACCAAAAACTCCTGGTTCTTTGTCTAATCACTAATGTGGCTCCCCTAATTTCTTTTCCCAGAATAAAGCCTTCCCCATCTGAGGATTCAACTCATAGCCACTAAAGCCAAAAGCCTTGTATGCTGATCTCGCAATGTGGTTTCCTTCCAGTACTTCTAGAGTCAGTTTGCAACAGCCCAAACTAAGGGCAATCTCCTCTGCTTTCTGTAATAAAAGCTTAGACAAACCCCTCCCACGGTAAGGCAACGCAACCATAAGATCATGAATATTCAGTAATGGTTTACAGGCAAACGTAGAGAACCCTTCAAAACAAATAACAAGCCCAGCAGGTTGGGCATCCACGAAGGCAAGAATGACATGAGCCGATTCCCTCTTTGCCAGTTCGGTTAGGAGATTTTCTTTAACAAAGCTAGATAGACCTTTACCCCCTCCCATTGGGTCAAGTGCATAGGCA
>CALKUU010000127.1 GCA_937996665.1 uncultured Xenococcaceae cyanobacterium
ATTTTATGCAGTTGCTTGCAAATTTTCTCCCTTAAATTGAAGAATCCTTCCCTCGGTCAGCTAGTCTGATCAACCATTTTGGTTATTATTGATTGCAGGTTTAAGCGAAACCAAATTAATAACTAAATTCACTACCAAGAAATGTCCTCAAAAAAAGCTAATTGGCGCTGGTGCCTGATTCTTTGCTTAGTCGCAGCCTTTATTTATGGAATATTAGGCTTGCAAACAGGTTTCCAAGGAGATTGGGTTGTTCAGGATGATGCCAGGCAGCATGTATTTTGGATGGAGAGATATTTAGATCCTGAGTTGTTTCCTAATGACCTGATTGCTGATTATTTTCAAGCAGTCGCTCCTCTTGGCTATACTTCTGTCTACAAACTTGGAACATTGCTCGGCATTGACCCCTTAGTTTTCAATAAACTAATTCCCGTCGCTCTGCGCTTAGTTATTACCGCTTATTTCTTCGGTTTTTGTCGCCAAATTTTCCCCATCCCTCTGGGTTGCATGATCGCAACCTTGCTACTCAATCACAATATTTGGCTCAAAGATGACATCGTTTCGGCAACTCCTAGAGCTTTCCTCTACCCTTTTTTGGTTGCATTCTTATACTATTTCAGCAAAAAATCTCTACTGCCCTGTTTAATTAGCATTCTTTGTCTGGGACTTTTTTACCCGCAAATGGTTTTTATTGCTTCAGGGGTTCTGGTTCTCAACCTAATCGAATGGCGGAGATTTATGCCTAGACTAACAGGCGATCGCCAAAAACGGATTTTTTCTCTAGTCGGTTTAGCCGTGGCATTCTTCGTGTTGCTGCCCTATGCAATTTCCTCCTCGGACTATGCACCCGTAATCAGTCGCGCCCAGGCATTAACCATGGCCGAATTTCACTATGGAGGGAGATCTAATTTTTTTAAAAAGAGTTTTTGGGACTATACAGTGGGTCGAGGCAATGGAGTGTTGATTCCCACTTCCTTGTTTAACCCGATTATTTTAGTGTTTAGTCTGTTTTTACCCTGGCTCATTTCCCAACGTCAGAAGTTCTCTTTAGTTAACAAAATCACCGATCAAATCGAGGTTGTAAGCAAACTACTTTTGGCATCTTTAGGGATGAATTTGATTGCCCATTTAGTTCTCTTTCGGCTTCATTTGCCCTCTCGCTACACTGCCCATAGCTTAAGAATTGTCATTGCGATCGCCGCAGGTATCTCAATCACGATTATTTTCGATCATCTCCTAACCATCATCGCAACCAGGTTTAAGGGAATCTCAGGCAAGATCTTAGCTAGCGGATTAATTCTAGCGATCGCTCTGCTTACCTATTCTAGTTTTCTCGCTTACCACTCCCCAACGGGTTACAAAATTGGTGGCTATCCAGAGCTATACCAGTTTTTTGCGGGGCAACCCAAAACTACAATGATTGCCTCCCTAACCAAAGAAGCCGACAACCTTCCCACCTTTACTAAACGCTCAGTTCTTGTCAGTCGAGAATATGCAATCCCCTACCAACTCGGTTACTACAAACCTTTTGCCAAAAAAGTTCGCGCCTTAATCACCGCTCAATACAGTCAAGATTTAGCAGTAGTCCAAAAATTTATTAGGGACTACCAAATCAGTCACTGGTTAATTGAAGAAGCTAGTTTTGACCTCAAATCTGTTGAGAAAAACCGCTGGTTAAAGCAATATCAACCAGAACATGAAACAGCACTAGCCAATTTAGGCATCTCTGCAACTCAAATCAAACCGATAGTGATAAGAACCGCTACTAGTTGTCAGACATTTTCTGTTGCTCAGTTCAAGGTGCTTGATGCCCAATGCATCTTAAATTTAAGTAACTTAAGCTCAGACACCTCAAGTAAAGATCTCCCAAACTCAGAAAACAACCTAGCCTCAATCAACAATCAACCATCAACCATTAACGATAAAGACCATCACTCTTCGCAGCCATTATAAAATCGTTGTGGTGCAACGATTTTATCGCATGAGTCCACCAAGTAACGGTTACTTTTCCCCACTCAGTAAGTAGGGCAGGATGATGTCCTTCTGCTTCGGCAATATCACCAACTCGGTTTGTAAAAGCGATCGCGCTTTTAAAATCAGGAAACTTATAGACTCGTTGCAAACGCAACTCACCCATTTCCGTAACTAGATCCCAATCAGGAACTTGTTTTTTATACTCACTAATTTCTTCGGCTGTAGCTGGAGGCAAACTACCACTACAAGGAATACATTTTTGGGTCAATAACTCTGTCATTATTCTGCTCCCGTATCTTTACGGTGTCCTTTATCTTTAAGTGTAAAGTCTCTACCCAGATTTTGATCTTATCGATTAAAAATATCAAACAGCATTCTCAGAAGTATCAATAGTGACATCAACCTCAAGGTTTGTTAAATTTGTTACCCGCTCGCTGTCCGCATTATCTAGGCGAATTTTAACGTTGATAACCCTAGCATCTGCATCCGCGACAGGATCTGTTCCCAGAAAATCTTTGGTCCCAATTTGCCAGCCAATCGCCTCAACCGTTCCCGTTAATTTTTCAGTAATGCCACCACTAGTAACGGTTGCGCCTTGACCAATGCGGATGGAATTGATGTCAGTCTCATAGACCTGTGCTACTGCATACATACTGTCAGTATTCCCCATGACGACCAAACCTCTATTATTATCAACAATTTCTCCTGGCCAAGAATTAATTTCAAGAATTTGACCTGTAATCGGTGATTTGACAAAGGCTAGCTCTAGTTCAGCTTCTGCCCTATTTACAGCAGCGACCGCAGTTGTCAATTCAGATTGAGCCACTGCCACATCCACAGGACGAACTTCAGAAATAGCTTCCAAACTAGCTTCAGCTTCCCTAATCTGATTAGTCAAAGTCGTCTTCGTCCGTCTTAAGTTAGCTTGAGCCTGACTAATTTGCTGCTGCAAAGTTGCTTTAATTTCAATTAGACTAACCTCTGCCACTCGAAGCTGTTTTTGCGTAGTTACCTGTTGTAAGCAAATTCGATCTCTTTCCGAAATTGCGATCGCGCCATCAGCTAAAAGTTGTTCGTATCTTTGGCATTCTCTAGACGCATTATCCAACTCAGCTTTTAACCTAGCAATGTTCGCCTCTTGAGAATTGGTTTGTCCTTCAAGTTGAGCCTTTAAATTGGCAATACTTGCCTCTTGAGTCGAGATTTGCCCAGCCAGCTCAGCCTTTACTCCCAAAAATCTAGAAGTTTGAGCCTGAATTTCTCCCTTCTTTGCCCCTGCCTTAACTTGATCCAAACGGAATTTAGCTACATTTACTTGCGCTTGTGCTTGTTTCAAAGCAGCTTGCAAACGACCCTGATTGTCTAAAGTTGCTACTACCTGCCCAACCTTAACCCTATCGCCCCTCTTAACTAAAAGCTGCTCCACCTTTGCCCCTTCCTGAAAAATAGGCGGAGAGACATTAATTACCTCCCCTTGAGGTTCTAAATAACCAACTGCGCCAACTAAACTAAGTGATCTAGGAACAGTCTGAACCTCGGCAACTGGCTGAGCAGAATTTTTATTAGCTCGCGAATAGAAAAAAATTATCGACGCAATTGAAAGAGCAGAAATAGCTATCAATTTTAAAATTCGCGATTTTGAAAACTTGGGAGATCCACTTTTTTGGTGCTGAGTTGCTGCTTGATTCTCAACATAATCGCCACGAACAAAAGATTTTTCAGTCTCTTTGTTATCAACCTTCGGTTCTACTGAACTAACAGCCTGCTTAAGATCAGTTCCACTCATCTTTGGTGATGAGCCATTTTGAAAATACTGACTTTGGTTTAGCTCAGATGCCGACTCTTTCAAAGTTCCGCTCTTAGCCAAGACAGATGAATCTGGCTCCCATAATTCACCAAGCAATTGCGATTCTATTTGTGAGTAACCTTGAGATACTAACCAAATCACTTGCTCCACATCCTCGATTTGAGCAGTTTTTAGCAAATAACCTTTAGCACCTACTTTTAAGCCTTCTACCAAATATTTTTTGTCTGCATGACTACTAAGAATGATGACTTTAGTCTCAGGAAATTGCTGATTGATTTTATCAGTGGCGATTAGTCCACTCATCCCTGACATTTCAATATCCATCAATACAATATCAGGCTGAAGATCTCTCACCTGTTGGATCGCACTGTAGCCATCTTGAGTCACGCCAACCACTTTCAGCTTTGGGCTTGGTTCAAGCAGAGCCTTAAGCCTTTCACACATAATTTTTTGGTCATCTACCAGCAAAATACGAATCATGATTTTTCTTTGAATAGGATTAACTAAATTAATGTAGGTTCGACGGATTTTTTTGAAAAAGAAAAAGCCAATAATTGTTAATCAAAACAATCTTTCCAATCTCAACTATAAAATTGAGGTCTCAATCAAATTTAGGAAGTTCTCTACTATGTACGCTTTTACTGAGGCTCTAAAAAACACCATCATTCAACTCTCAGTTAATAGCGATCGCCAAAAAAAAAGTATTGCTTGAGTATGAGTTTAACAAACCCTTGAGAGTTTTGAATACAGTTTAGGAAAAATATTGACAATCTCGGTAATTTTTTCAAGAAATATTTTAGAGAATAACAATATGAATCAAAAGCAAAAAAATATTTTTCAGAATATACTGTCATGCTGCATTCAAACATTATCAGTATTTTAAAAGCAAAGACTCAAAATTTTATTAATAATTATTTAATAACTAGCTATTATAAGTTTTTATTTTTTTAGGTAAAAACACACAATCAGATCAAATACAAATGTCATAAAATCGTGACTATCAAAAAAAAGATAACAACCTATCTAAAAAATCGAATTGCATTTATATCTCAAAATAAGCGTTTTATTTAATTATTTTTTAAGTGTTCAATTAATAAGATGATATTAATCAGAATAAATACTTACGACGTCAATTTAATTTATTTTTTTCACTTCAATCCAAATAGGCAAAGGCTTTTGTCAATGTAGCTATAGAGTGACAAATATAATCAAATAATTATTAATTAAAAATATTTTTTTTAATCTTTCAAAATGTATTTTTTATTACAAAAAGGCAAAAAATATATATTTTTGATCTTTTATCTTAAACATGGTATTCATATATTTGTGTGATGGATTAATTCAATATTTCTTGTATTAAAAGAAGCCAAATCAAACACTAAAAATTTCATATTTCAAAATGCTAAAGTTAGCCATCGAGCAAAAGTTTTTTGATCGAGCAAAGGTATATGGGCTAATTATTTCATGGCTGTTATATCTCATTTCATTACCTTATGTTTTTGCACATAATAAGGTAATTGGTTCGATCTATATAGTCTTCCCAGGTATATATCTTTTCCCTTTATTTGGGTTAATGATTCATGAAACCTGGCATGATTATTTACCTAATGTTCCGAACAAAGTTTTATTCCCTTTATTTTGCTTCATGTTGATATCGGATCCTCAAGTTTACGACTTGACCCACCGAAGTCACCATACAGATGTAAATTCCTATCGAGATATGCAATTTTATCCCTTAGGAAAAATTGAAAGAAGGTTTTTCCGAGTTATTTTTAATTTCTTCTCGATTTCTTTGGGAGCAATATTTGTAATGACAGTTGCAGGGATTAGACTGCCAAAAGATTCAAGATTTAAAAGACATTATCGCTACCGAAAATTATTTTTATTTTTGTTGTGCAGAATAGGTTTTATTGTAAGCATAGGCTATTGTTCTCATCTGATATTTAATGTCAGTACTATGCAAATCTTGATCCCTTTTCTCTTCACTTACTGGGGAGGTTCTTTAATGATTCATCATGGAATGTTATTTGAGCATGGAAACCTTATTGTGGAAGGTAATTTAAATCAGAGAAATTTAAAAACTCGAAATCTTAGAGCCAAAGGTTTAGCATCCAGAATCGTTTTATTTTTTACTCACAACGATCTTTTAGAGCACACACTTCATCACACCTCTCCAAGACTAAACAATCGTCCTTTCCCCCGCAAGTATTCTATGCCTGAAAACTCAAACTACATTACTCTTTCGCAGCATTTGGGCATCCTCAGGGATATGTTAATCGGGATCGAAGCCAACGAAAATAAACAAATTAATAACCCAAAACAGGTTCATAGTTTAGTTCGATGAGAATTAGTAGCAAAAAATCTATGTCGATTGTCATTATTAAGATTGTATTCGCCTTTGCCACTGGCTTTGTCGGTGGAGGAGTGTTCCGCACCGTAGGCATTCCACATAGTCTAAGTATGCCAATTGGCTATATTTTGGGTTTTATAATGTGTGGCTATCTTAGATAAGCTTCATTATGGGCGTTATGAGTAATTAGTTTTTATGCGATTTAAATACTAGTTATCTATTCAAAAAACTAGAGAATTTATCAAGTTGAAAAATGAAAAAGAGAAGTACTTCAGAAGTATTAAATCAACCAATTGCAGTTGTTGGGGTAGGTTGTCATTATCCTGGTGCAGATACAGCTAAAAAACTCTGGGAAAACATTCTCTCTCGCAGACAGCAATTCAGAAAATTTCCTGATGTTAGGCTGCCAGCTTCAGAATATTACGATCCAAACCCAAAGGCTCCAGATAAAACCTATGGTAGCCAGGGAGCTTTTATTGATGGCTTTGAATTTGACTGGATTAAAAGGCGAGTTCCGAAAAAAGCTTTCGACACTACTGATATTGTTCACTGGCTATCTTTAGAAGTGGCGATTAAGGCTTTAGAAGATGCTAATTATAGTCGTCAAAATGTTCCTACTGAAAAAACCGGGGTAATTCTTGGCAATACTCTAACAGGAGAACAAGTTCGTTCCCAATCTTTAAGATTGCGATGGCCATACGTTAGAAAGACGTTAAGAACTGCTGCCAAACATAGTAATTTAAGTTCTTCTACTACTGAGCAACTAGTAGAAGTTATGGAAAAATATTATAAATCGGTATTTGCACCAATTAACGAAGATACATTAGCAGGAAATTTGTCAAATACGATCGCAGGAAGAGTTTGCAACTTTTTTGACTTTCATGGTGGTGGTTATGTAGTTGATGGAGCTTGCTCATCTTCTTTACTAGCAATCAATATGGCTTGCACAAAACTAGCAAGTGGTGACTTGGATATGGCTTTAGCTGGTGGAGTAGATGTTAGCTTAGATACTTTTGAATTAATTGGATTTGCTAAAGTTGGTGCGCTAAGTGCTTCAGAAATGAAGGTTTATGACCGTCGTGCTAGCGGATTTATTCCTGGAGAAGGTTGTGGCTTTATTACTCTCAAAAGACTAGAAGACGCTCGTCAGGCTGGAGATTATATTTATGGCGTTATTCAAGGTTGGGGTATTTCTTCTGATGGCAAAGGAGGAATTACTGCACCTTCAAGTAGTGGACAGTCTAAAGCCTTATGTCGAGCTTATGACAAAGCTGACTATAGTATCCATCAATTAGATTTCGTTGAAGGTCATGGAACTGGAACACCTGTTGGCGATCGCATAGAAATAGAAGGAATTAGCATGGCGATAGCTACAGAAGGGGAAATTCCTCCTCGTTCTGTGGGGATTACCTCATTCAAGTCCCTAGTTGGTCACACCAAAGCTGCTGCAGGAATCGGCGGATTTATCAAAACCCTAATTGCCGTCAACCAAAGAGTACTACCACCAACTGCTGGCTGCCAAGATTTAAATACTGTTTTTGAGACTAAAGCTAAAGGTCTTTATCCTATTCTGACAGGAGAAATTCGCCCTGAAACTGATATTTTACGGGCTGGGGTATCAGCGATGGGTTTTGGCGGAATCAATTCTCATGTAACTTTAGAATCGGCAGACGCGCCCTCAGCTAAATTTAAGTCAGAAGTAAATACCAGAGCTTTATTGGTATCAAATCAAGAAACTGAATTATTTACCTTCGCTGGGGACTCCTGGGAAGATTTAATTGCCCAAATAAATGATTGTCAATTAATCGCCGCAGAAATTAGTTTGGCAGAAATGGCAGACTTAGCAAAAGAACTAGCTCAAAATATTAATGATTCTCATCAGTTCAGAGCTGTTTTAATTGCCAATAATCCCCAAAATTTGACTAATAAATTAGAGCAACTTCAACAAACCATTCAAGATAAACCCCCAGCCCAAAAGCAAGTCTACACTGCTCCAACCAAAGATATGTGGTTAAGCAATAAAGCTACTGATTGTCAGATTGGCTTTTTATTCCCTGGGCAGGGTTCTCAACGACTTAATGCAACTCGCATTTTAATTGAAAGACATGAATGGGCAAGAGAATTTCTTCAACAAGCAGATGAGTGGTTAACAGAAATTGGCTTTTCAGGTATTAGCGATAATCTCTATCAAATGCTCGAAAAAGCTCATGACTCTGAACAAGTAAATGAATGGAAACAACAAATGTCGAGAGCAGACATTGCTTCTCCAATTATTTGTTTTTGTTCTCTTTTGTGGCAACGTTATTTAGCGAAATTAGGACTAAAGCCTAGTGCTGTTGCTGGTCATAGTTTAGGGGAACTTACAGCTTTTCAAGCAGCCGCAGCTTTTGATGAAAAGACATTACTTTGCTTAGCTGCTTTGCGAGGAAAAGCAATGTTAATGGAAAATGGAATTCCAGGGGGAATGTTAAGTCTAGGTTGCGATCGCCTACAGGCTGAACAATTACTCTCAGAAGTTTCTGGCTATCTTGTGATCGCCAATATTAATAGTCCGAAACAGACAATTGTCTCTGGCGATCTAGAAAGTATTCAGCAAATTCAAGCTAAAGCTCAATTACAAAATATTCAAACTCATCAGTTAAGGGTGTCTAACGCTTTTCATTCAGAAAGAATGTCTGAAGCTGCCGAATTTTTACGAAAAGCGGATATTCCCCAGAAGATGGCAGCTTCTCAGCTAACTATTTTCTCTAGTATTGATGGTAGTCAAGTAAGTGCGGATGCTGATCCAAGAGAGCATTTTGCTCGCCAAATAACTTCTAGCGTAGATTTCGTTTCTTTACTCGAATCGATATCAACTCAATGTGACTTATTAATTGAAGTTGGCTCTGGCAAAGTACTGAGTGGATTAGTTAATGCAACGATAGAAACAGCTACTAACTTAAAAATATCCCCTTGTTTTGCGACTGAATCTAAAGCAAGATGCGATCGCGATTTAAATACAGTGCTAGCTAACTTCTTTATTCGTGGCGGCTCAATTAATTGGGAAGAACTATACAAAAATCGTTTAATTCGTCCCTTCATTGCCCCATCCGCCAAAAAATTCATTGAAAACCAATGCGAAAAACCATTTGCAGTTGACGATGCTGAGTTAGTAGCAACCACAGCAAATCTAGCACCTTCAGATCCAGATTCAGAGCTAGATTTCGTTGCAACCCTAACAGATTATTTTGACCGACGAGGTACTTTTTTAGCAGAGATAATTCAAGCAGATTTAGAAACATCTCCCTTAACCTCAACAGTATTAACCAGCAATCTAAAAAACCATGAGTAATTCTTTTGATACGAACAAAGAGTTAGTTAATTTGCTCTCAACCTATTTTTCTCAAAGGGGAGAATTCTTAGCCAAAGTAATTAAGGCTGATCTCAAAAATACTCCCTGCCAAAAACAGATCGCGACGGAAAGAGTCCAAATACTTCAGCCCACACCAAATCGCAGTAACCTCTCTCCTACAAATTTGCCAGAAGAGTCAGCAAAAGCGACAGCAGTTCTTTCTTCGGAATTAGATACCAACGCAGATATCAACGATAGTTTAGAAACTGATTCTCAACTTGGATCAATCGAAAAGATTTTAATTGATTTAATTATCGAACAAACAGGATACCCTCCTGAAAGCATCGATTTAGACGCGAAGCTACTCGACGATCTTAATCTGGATTCAATTAAATCAGCAGAAGTATTAGCTCAAACTGCCCTAAAAATGGGGATAGAGGCTCAAGTCGATCTTTCCTTACTTGCCAATGCAACCTTAAAAGAAGTAGCAATAGCTCTGCAAGAAATTCAGGAGACAGGATCTTTTTCTGCTGCGGATGCAGTTCATACTATCGCAGCATCAGCCACTGAAGTGAAACCGCCCTGGGTTCGCAACTATGTTATTGAATATCTTCTTGAACCTGCCGAAGAAAGGATTGAGCAATCCCAAGAACAAACTAAATTCAAATTTCCCCAAGATGATTGGGCAAATGCGGAAGTCCTAATTGTTACCGAAACTAAAGATCAACCATGGGTTGAATCTCTAAATGAAGAACTTATTTACAAGGGAGCACAGGTTGAAATAGCAAATCTACAACAAACTGAGGTTCTAGATTCCAAGAATTATAGCCACATTATCAATATTCTTCCCTCAGCAAGTGAGAATATCGATCCTGAAGCTAAATTGCAAAAAACAATCGAACAGTTGCATACGGTAGGATCTTTCCCCGTCGAAAAAACTGATGGCTACACAAATGTTAGCTATCTTCAATTTGGCGATGGCTCTTTTGGGAAAGGAACTTCCTTGGGAGATATCGATACCCACTGCACTATCGGATTTGCTGCCAGCCTTCATTTAGAAAGAACTGATTTAAAAGTTCGGGTAATTGATCTTCCACACGAACAAAAACCAGAGTTGTTAGTTGAAGAAGTGATTAACGAAATACACCGCCCAACTTCTTATCTGGCAGTTGGCTTTGATGCAGAGCTAAATCGATATGTTCCTCGCCCCTGTCTTCAAGATCGGACTAAGTATCAGAGTCGAAATATTGACTGGTCGCCAAAAGATGTAATTTTGGTCACAGGAGGAGCAAAAGGAATTACCGCAGAATGCACCTTGGCTTGGGCAGAAAAAACAGGAGTTAGCTTAGCCTTAGTTGGTAGCTCACTCCACCCCGACCAGGCACCAAACGGAAAAAGTCAAGCGGAAATTGCTCAGACTTTAAGTCGAGCTGCTGAAGCTAATTTAAATTGCAACTATTATCAGTGCGATGTCTCGGATAAATCAGCATTAAAACAGTTAATTACCACTATTGAAGCAGACTTAGGAACGGTTACGGGGATAATCCACGGTGCAGCAATTAATCGAGCCAAACCGGTTAATAAATCAACTGTTGAGGATGCGATCGCCGAAGTAAAACCCAAAATTATGGGTGCAATCAATTTAGCCGAGATTTTTCAGGCAAAAACGTTGAAACTATTTGCAGGATTCTCCTCAATCGGGGCAGTAGTTGGCTTACCAGGAAACACTTGGTATAGCTTCTCTAATGAGGCTCTAGATTTCATCCTCCGCAACTATCAACAGCAACATCCCACCACAGAAATTATTTCGATTGCTTACAGTGTTTGGTCGGAAGTAGGCATGGGAGCCAAGATGGGCGCAGTTAGTGGTCTTGCTCGGATGGGAATTGGCGCAATATCTATGCAAGAAGGAGTAGACCGTTTTGTCCAACTAATGGAACAAAACCCGGGTAATGCGCAAGTTGTCATTGCCGCGCGCATCGATGGTCAAATAGCTAACCAACATAACTTTGACACTTGGTTACCACCAAGAACAAAACCGCTAGCTAAACATAAATTCCTAGAGCAAATTGTTATGAGCGAGCCTGGAGTGGAAACTATCGTCAGAGCGCATCTAGACTTCACCAAAGACTCTTATCTCCAAGACCATGTCTATAAAGGCTCCTATCTCTTCCCAACTGTTTTCGGTTTAGAAGCTATGGCTCAAACCGTTGCTTACACTCTCCAAATTGATAATTTCGGCTCGTTAATCCTAGAAAATGTCCGTCTCGAAAGACCGATTCTCGCTCATCCAGAAAATGGGGTGGAGATTGAAATTCAAGCAAAGGTTTCCGAACGGATTACGGAATCAGACTCTTTGAAAGTGGAGGTAAAGATTGGCACAGAAAGTACTGGATTTGCAAAAGCCCATTTCGCCGCTGACTTTATTTTAGAGGCGGAAATTGAACCAGTACATTATGAAATCTCGCAACCGTTAATCACCCTAGATCTTGAACCACAAAAAGACTTATATGGATGGTTACTTTTCCAAGGAGAGAAATTCCAACGAATTGCTGAAATTTATAGCTTAGATTCTAACGAAATGGTTTTTCTGAGCGAAAAGCTCAACTTTCCTGGAGCTGAGACCCCAGATCGTTCAGATGGACCATTTTTATTAGGAGATCCCTATTATCGAGATTCCTTACTGCATTCGGTACAACCAATGGTTCCAGCCGACCTATGCCTACCGATTGGCATCGAAAAAATGGAAATTCATATTTCTCAAGAAGATGTTAGCGAAAACTATTGTATCGGCATTTCCAAGAGAGAACAAACAGCAGACGAACAACACAATACAACTGTAATAGCCGTTAATCGTAGTGGTCGAATAATTGAAAAATTATCCGGATATCAGCTCAAAATCATGGAGCACTTAGCTGAAAATCCGACTGCAGAGGAATTAGTCAATCCCGAAAGCAGAGACCATCAGCTTTTATTTCAAGAGCTGAAAGACCGCGCCCAAGCTTTGAATGTAGTTTTACCAGAAGTGACTCTTTCTAGACTTCCCAACTCACATAATCTTGCGGACAAAGAGAAGCAGGAATTGGAATTATCACTTTTCTCTGAAACTTTAAACAAGTTAATTTCCAAACTGGATTAACAAGAATTAAACCATTATTCAACTCCCAAAATCTCAGCGTAACTAAATCATTGAGATTTAAGTAGATCACAAAATTAGGAGACTTAAAGTCTATGGTTCATACTGTCAAAACAGACCACCAAGCCAGAGCAAATTCTCAGCAACTAATAATTCAAACAAGTGATGAGCTAGATGCTGGAATTCAATTGTCACAATCAGGTAAGGCAATCGTCACAGGATTAGAGTATGGCGATCGCGAAGTAGATGTTTCTCTAGCCCTAGCTCAGAATGATCATCTTTATCTTTGCGTTGCTGGAGTTGGTGCTCAAGGTTGCGATCTCGCTTCTGTTGATCGTCGTGAATTAAGTGATTGGCTAGCTTTATTAGGAAAGTCCCATCAAGCTTTATTAGAAAAATTAACTACTCAATATTCTGATTCTTTAGATACGGCAGGTACAAGAATTTGGTCGGCGCTTAAGGCATTGCAAAAAGCAACGGATTCGACTGAATTTAAGTTGGAATTAGATCGCCAGGATCAGGATAGTATTATTTTTCGAGGCTCGGCTTTGGATACTGAGTTATATGTTTTAACCTGTCCGGTCAAACTAACTAGAGGAAATTCTAGAATTGTTGCTTTAATCATTCCTAAGCCCAAATCCAAACCTAAGACAGAATCAACTATTGTTGCCGAGAATAATTATCCTCAATACCAGTCAGAACTTTATTGTCTTGATACGGTAACAGATACCGACAATAATTTTTTCTATGTTAGATTTCCCGTTTCCTATCGACAAGTTGCCAACCTTAGTCAAACTATTTACTTTAGCAACTTTTTCTCTTGGATCGAACAAATACGAGACTTGGCTTTAATTCCGATCCGCAAAGAATTAGGCGAACATTTAGCAACCGGAAAATGGGGAATGGTTACTAATTTTGCTGAAGTAGATATCTTGGGCGAGGCAGGACTAGATGATGGAATCGAATCTCGAATTTGGATTGGCAAGGTATCAGGTAGTCAAAATTCTACTGTCAATTTTAACTATGACTGGTTGAAAGTAATGCCTAACGGAAAAAAAGAAAGGATTGCTTTTGGCAAACTTCAAATGACTTGGGTCAAGTTGACTAAGAATGCAGCTCCTCAACCTTTAGCTTTGCCACAGTTTATTCAGGAGTTTATTGATCGCGTTCCTGTCTACAAACCAGAGACCTTGACTGAATCTTTGCGAGATGTAGATCGGGGAGAAAAGCTTAGTGAGATTTCTGCTCGTCCTGATACAAGCAATTTACTAAAAGAGGAAGTTTTCTCTACTTGTTTAGAAGAAACAGATGCGATCGGCAACATTAATTTTCAAAACTATTACATTTTCCAAGGAAGACTTAGAGATGGCTTTTTCCAGTCGCTTATTCCTGAATATTATCGCCGAGATTTTAAACAAGGTGAATTTCGTTGTTTACACAGCAAAGTTGACTTTTTAAGGGAAGCATTTCCCTTTGATCGCCTTGAAGTCAAGATGTATTTACAAGCTTTGAGTGAGCGCTCTGTTAACTTAATTTTTGAATATTTCCGCTTTTTGCCTAATGGAACCAAGGAAAAATTGGCCGTGGGACAACAGGAGGCTATTTGGCTAGTAACTGGCAGCGATGGGAAATCGGTTTCTGCACCTATGCCAATGAAAGTCAGAACAGCTCTACTCAAAAGTGGACAGTAAATTAATCAGTTCAATCAGTCATTAGTTCAATCGACAAACTATTAAATTTTAAGGAATCTAAATCATGAAAATTAAATGGGGCAAAATTCGTCGCTTTCTCTTTGGTTTACCTTTAATCAACATTGAGAACACTTGGAAGAATGTGCCTAATGTGGAAACTAGCACCAGAAAAAAACTCAGACCACCCGTAATTGCCTTTATTACTGGCTTAAATACAGCGATCGAAGTGGCATTATCCGAGCTATTGATTGGTCAACTAGAAGGCTTAAATGACAACTGTCGTGGTTTTGCTTACGAAGGCGCTGGTATGGGTTTGGCTATTATTGACTACTCTCGAGATAAGGGAATGGTCAAAAAATTCCTGCGCGGGGAAGGTGCCAACTATCCAGAACTAATCCACGTCGGCTTAGGGTGTGCCACCGCAGCTCTAAAAAAAGACCTGTGGGGGAAATTAGCTGAGATCGAGCCAATGCAAAGATGGTGGATTCCTGATGGTTATGGTTTTTTCACTGGTATTTATAAATGGGAAGATACTGTTGAAGAACTTATCGTTCCGCGACAAATTGAAGGTTATGCCTTACGCGCTTTTGATCGCGGTTTAGGAAGAAGAATGTGGTTTGCTTTTAGTGGAGAAGTTGAAGAAGTAGCTCAAGCGATCGCCAAATTCCCCCAATCTCGTCAAGCTGACCTTTGGAGTGGAATTGGGCTTGCAAGTACTTTTGCTGGAGGAGTAGATGAGAGAGTCTTGATTAGATTAAAAGAGCTATCTAAATCCTTCTCTTCCTATGTAGCTTTAGGTTCTACTATGGCAGCCAAATGTCGTTACACTGCTGGGAACATAGTCGAATACACCGATTTCGCTTGTTCCATTCTTTGCGAGATGACCGCCTCAGAAGCAGCGGAGGTAGTGGTCAAAGCTCTTGAGAAGTTAGAGGTAGATCCTAACGAACCTCTTGACGCAGAACAGCCAGCATTTGAAACCATGCGAGAAAATATTCGCTCTTGTTTTGTCAAAGTACCCGCTAATAGCATTGCCTAAATAGTTAATTTTGATAAGAGGATTGCCCTAATCACTCTTATCAAGAAATATTCAAAATTATTTCGAGAGGAAGATTAGTGTTAACTACAGAAGAACAGGTTTTCGATGTGGTGATTATGGGTGCTGGTTTTGCAGGCAACTGCCAAGCTAGACATTTACTACTCAAAGTACCCGAACTAAAAGTTGCCATCATCGATCCTAGACCTATTGAGCGATCTGCCAAAGATCAAAAAGTTGGAGAATCCACAGTCGAAATTACTGCCATGTTTCTCGCTAGAGAGCTAGGGCTACACGATTATCTCCTAGAAAATCATGTTCCCAAATATGGTCTTAGTTTCCATTGGCCTAAAGATCTTGACCAAACTGCAACCACGGAAGACTATTACAACATTTGGGTCAATCGCACCCCTTCTATTGATAGTTTTCAACTTAATCGGGCTAAATTAGAGCGCGATCTCTTAAAAATGAATCGGGACATGGGAGCGACTTTTATAAATGGTCGCGTTACCGATTTTTCTCTGGCAACTGATGATAATCTGCATCAAGTATCAGTTAAAGTTAACGACTCAAAAATCACCCTCAAAGCCCAACATTTAGTCGATGCAGCGGGAAGAAAATTCCTGATTGGCAAAGAAACCGAAAATTTGACCTTTGACCCCAAAGATTTACGGGGCATGAATACTGGCTCTATTTGGTTACGAGTCAAAGATCCTGATCTCAAAATCTTTGACGACAAACATGATTTTAATACTAGAGGAGCTAGTCGAGTTTACACCACTAATCATTGGTTCGGTCATGGGCATTGGTTATGGATGTTTCCCATGGATATCGAAAAAAAAGAGGTTTCTATTGGTTTAATTCATCACCAAAATGTCATTCCCAGTCAAGATATCAATAACATTGACAAACTAAAAGCCTTTTTGAAGGCAAATCATCGCGTTTTATCTGACCTAATCGAAAGTGGTGAGATAGTTGAGGTCAAATATCTTCCTCGGTTAGCCCACATTAGTAAAGAATTAATTTCTCCTGATAACTGGTATGTTCTCGGTGATGCAGGCTATATGTTTGATCCCTTCTATTCCCCTGGTTTGGTCTTAACCAGCATGGCAATTGAAACAGTTACCGAGACAATCCGTGCCAAGTTAGCGAACGAAGCAGATGCAGTAGAGAAGCAATATCTGTATAACAAGTTTTTGGTTCAATACCAACAACGATATACCTCGCTCTATCAAAGACATGATAAGCATTTGGGTAACGCCAGCATTATGAGTTGGCGCATTTATATGGAAAATATGTTTTGGTTTGGCATCATTGTTCCCATGTATGTCGGTAAGTGGTTCCTTGATTTCCGCTTTCTCAAACCCTTTATTGAAAGAGCTGACTTTGTCTTTTTTCAAAAAAATAGCCTCTTTAACGATTTTTATGATCAACTGGATTTGGTTATGGAGAAGGGCAAAAATATCGGTTTAATGGATTATGATCGCGGAGATCAATTGTTGTGGGGTCATAGTGCTAGCAAGTTATTTGATAACTTTTTAGCCAATGCCAAATATGAACCTTTACGCTGCAATGTCTTTGCAGGGATTAAAAGTACCTATTTCTACATGGCGCTCTTTTACCTCAAGCTACGGTTTAAAGCCTTTGGTATTTTCGGCGTTTTAGCTCCTGCTACTATCGGACGCGTCGGTCGAATTCTTTGGTTATCGCTATATAGTGCGATCGGCGAACGGATTTATTTACATAAAACCCGCAAATTAGCTAACAACAGCTCAGTGGCTAAAACACGTAGCGATTTCAAACAGTATCAACATCAGGCTTATTTACGACCTTGGAGATCTTCAACCTAATTTTGCACTTAGGGTTATAAGCATTCTTTTCCTCAACAAGAATGTTCTTCTAACTAGTAATTAATTTTCAGCTTCGACAATAAATCAATTCAAACTTCAAAACAAGATGATTATTTCTGAAACTAAAGATTTGAGCAGTTCCAATACTAATTTAGAGACCTATGACGTTGTGATTATGGGTGCTGGCTTTGCTGGCAACTGCCAAGCTCGGCATTTGATGCTTAATGTTCCCGGAATTAAAGTTGCAATTATCGATCCGCGATCGCCAGAGCGAGATGGTAACGATCTTAAGGTGGGAGAATCGTTAGTTGAGATTACAGCGATGTTTCTCTACAAAGAGCTTGGTCTTTCCGAATATCTAATTGAAAATCACCCTCCCAAATACGGCTTAACTTTTCATTGGCCAAAAGATTCTAAAAACAGCAAAACAATTGATGATTATCATCATATTTGGGTCAATGGTTCGCCGACAATCGAAAGTTTCCACCTCAATCGAGCCAAGTTTGAGCGAGATATTTTGCGCATGAATCGGGAAATGGGAGCTACCTTTTACAATGGTAAGGTCGTAGATTTTGAGATCACCCCTGAAGATGAGTTGCATACAATTCAGGTCAAAGTCGGCGAAGACAAAATGGCATTAAAAGCTAGACACCTAATTGATTGCGCAGGTCGTCGCTTCTTGATTGGCAAAAAAACAGATAATTTAATCTTTGATTTTGATAGTGACAAACTTGGGGGGCTTAATACTGGTTCTGCCTGGTTGAGAGTTAAAAATATCGACCCCAAAATTTTTGATAAAGGCTATGATCCTTCTTTAAGAGGTGCTAGTCGCTACTATACAACGCATCATTGGTTCGGTAAGGGTCATTGGTTGTGGATGATGCCAATTGAGGCAGACAAAAAAGAGTTATCGATTGGGATTACTCACCACAAAAATATTATTCCTTCTAAAGAGATAAATACTTTTGATAAGGTCAAGTCTTTTCTCAAAGCAAACCATTCTCTTCTAGCGGAATTGATTGAGGGAGGAGAATTAGTCGATTTTCATTATTTACCTCGACTAGCTCACATGAGCAAAAAGAATATCTCCGAGGATAATTGGTATGTTTTGGGAGATGCCGCCGCGATGTTCGATCCTTTTTATTCTCCTGGGTTAGTTCTGACTGCTGTTGCGATTGAAAGTGTTACCGCAGCGATTAAAGCAAAATTGGCAGGAGAGGCAGATGCTCGGGAAAAACAGAGGCTCTATGACGAGTTTATGCTCCAATATCAGTTAAGATATGCCCGTATTTACCAAAAACATGAAAATCAACTTGGTCATGCCAGTATTATGAGCTGGCGTATCTACTTGGAAAACATTTTCTGGTTTGGAATTATCATTCCCATGTATGTAGGGAAATGGTTCTTAAACCCCCAATTCATTAAAGTCTTTAGCAAATCTGCGGATTATTTATTTTTCAATGAAAAGTACAATCTCTTTAGTGATTTTTATCAAAAATTTGAAACTTTGGTTGAGAAGAATGTCAATATTGGGTTGATGGATTACACCAGAGCAGACCAGCTTATCGGTGATTTTGGTCCTCAAAAGTTCCTCAATTTTGATAGTAGTTTGTACAATACTAGATTTGAACCTTGGCGATTCAATATTTTTGCCGGATTGAAGTTAACCTATTTTTATGTAGTTATCTATTATCTAAAACTAACTTATAAAGGTTTTGGCATACTAGGTATACTTTCTCCTCTGACTTGGATTCGTGTTAGTAGAATTATCGGTAAGATTTTGGTTAGTGCGATCGCCGAACAGATTTTCCTATTCAAAACTCGTAAAGTTGCCAACAATAGTACTATCGACAAGATGAGAAAAGACTTTCAAGGCTATCGTTACCAAGCCGAATTACAACCCTGGAACTCATAACAGTATTTGATTAATAGATTGGATTAGGTCCAAGTAGCAACCAATAGGATTGTTTAATTAATTTCCCTAAACAATCCTATTTCCTTAACCAAAAAATACAACTCAATAAAGTTCAAATCGTTGTAGCCAAAAAGTTAGAAAATCTAACTTTTAACTTTTTCCTGACTTTTAGCTTTATTGTCAGCCAGTTCAAAACAGCAATTCCTAGTTCCAAAAAGTCAAAATCACCAAGTCATTACAGAGTCATAAAATAAATAATTTTAGTTCTCGATAAATTGACAATGCGGTCAATTGTAATCAGCAACAGAGATAAATAATCAAACTCATTTTAATGATCGTTAAAATTAAACCGCAGCAAAAAAAAAGCAGAAAATCACCAAAATCAAATCAAGCATCCATTCCAAATTTCATCCATATTAGTTTATTGATCGCCCTAGCTGTTTGGCTACTTTTGGCGATTTCTTTAGACTCATTTTGGGTTATCGGCAACATGATCAAAAACTGGGAAATTTCTTTAACCATGGTTTTAGGGTCTATGGTTGCTGGAGGGACTAGTTTAGGGGGCGGCGCAGTAGCCTTTCCTGTTTTAACTAAGGTTTTATCAATTCCGCCCGATCAAGCAAAAGTTTTTGCTCTCGCAATTCAAACCATCGGCATGGGAGCTGCTTCTATCACGATTATCGCGATGAAAACAAAATTAGAATGGCGATTAATTCGCTGGACAAGTTTGGGAGGAATCCCAGGAATTTTTATTAGTTCTTTATATCTAAGTCCACTTTTACCTGCCAGCATCGTCAAGATTTCTTTTTCAATGATGATTAGTAGCTTTGCCATGATTTTTTTGTTCTTGATGAATAATAAACAGCAAAGAAACTACTATCCAAAACTCGTAGTTCAAGAAAACTGGCAAAAAATAATCTTCCTAGGAATCGGCTTTTTTGGAGGTCTGATTAGTGGCATGGTTGGCAGCGGAATGGATATTTTTGCCTTCGCTGCAATGATTTTACTATTTGATAGGTGTGAAAAAATTAGCACTGCAACCTCGGTAGTTTTAATGGCTTTTAACTCTTTAGTCGGCTTTTTCTTACACAACTTTGTTATTAAAGACTTTGTTCCTCCAGTTAGTAACTATTGGTTAGCGGCTGTTCCTGTAGTAGTTATCGGAGCACCTTTGGGGGCAATAATTTGCAACTACCTAAACAAAAATACAATTTCTCAAATTTTGGTTATCCTAGTAGCAATCGATCTGATAAGTTCTATTCTGCTCATACCAACGACACAAACAGTTATCACCACAGGATTAATGGTTTTTAGCCTGTTTACCACTCTGTACTATTTTATGTATCGCTCTCGAAAGTTTTTAGTTAAAAGAAAATATTTTCAGTACTAGCCTTATTTTAGAAATAGACGAACCAAAAATCGCCCAAAATTCAGTCTAAATTAAAGTTTCAGTCAAACAATTTACCTACAGAATATTTGTTAGGACTTAAATAAGATTCACCATCCATCACTAGTTTCTATCTTAGGATTATGCAGAAGATACCCACCGCTTGGTTACAACTTAAGTATCAAAAATTGCGTTTGATTGTAGCCCTATCTGGAGTTGTGTTTGCAGTTATTATTGTTTTCATGCAAATGGGTATTCGTGATGCTTTATTTGATAGCGCCGTTCGCCTACATCAGGGATTAAGAGGCGACTGTTTTATCATTAGTCCCAGCTCAACTTCGTCCATTGCGATGCAAGCATTTTCTCAACGGCGCTTATCCCAAGCTTCAGCTTTTGATGAAGTTGAATTTGTCTCACCTATCTATCAAGAATTTGGACAATGGAGAAATCCCGAAGATAGAAGCTATTGGCGAAACCTAAACATGTTAGGAATTGACCTACGTCAGAATATTTTAAATCTTTCTGGGGTGGACGAAAATATAGAGCTTCTCAAGCCATCTGATACGGTTTTGTTTGATAGTTCTGCTAGAGAAGAATTTGGACCCATTGTCGAAAATTTTTTGAATAATGGAGAAGTTAACACCGAAATTAGAAATGGCGATTCTACTCGCAAGATTAAGGTAGTTGGGTTATTTAAGTTAGGTACTTCTTTTGGTTTTGATGGAAATTTGGTCATGAGCCATCTGAACTTTTTACGGATTGTTGATAACCGAGAAAAGGGCTTTATTGATATTGGCTTAATTAAATTGAAAGAGGGCGTTAATCCTGATCTTTTCCGCCAAAAACTACAGAACTATTTACCCAAAGATGTCAAAGTCTTTACTAAAGCTGAATTTATAGATTTTGAAAAAAGTTATTGGCAAAGTAGTACTGCCATTGGCTTTATTTTTGATCTGGGCGTATTTTTAGGAATTGTAGTGGGGATTGTGGTGGTGTACCAAATTCTTTATACCAACGTTGCCGACCATCTTCCCGAATATGCAACCTTAAAAGCGATTGGCTACAGAAACAACTATCTATTAAAACTGGTTATTCAACAAGCATTTCTAATTGCGGTACTAGGCTATATCCCAGGATTACTAATTTCTATCATTCAGTATGAGGTAGTCAAAAAGGCAACTTTGCTACCAGTTTTTATGACCTTTGACCGCGCGGGGTTCGTTTTAATTGCCACGATTGTAATGTGTGCGATCGCAGGAGCAACGGCAGTTAAAAAACTGCAAGACGCAGATCCTGCTGATATCTTTTAGCTTTAGAAAGGTAAGTCTATGAAGCCAATCATTTCCGTAAAAAATCTGAATCATTACTATGGCAAGGGCAACTTAAAAAAACAAGTGTTGTTCGATATCAATTTGGATATCTACCCAGGAGAAATTGTGATTATGACTGGTCACTCTGGCTCGGGAAAAACCACATTGCTCTCTTTAATCGGTGCTTTGCGCTCAGTTCAAGATGGCAACCTAGTTAACTGTGGTCGGGAGTTACAAGACACAAATGAGAATGGCTTAGTTGATGTCCGCCGTCAAATTGGTTATATTTTCCAAGCTCACAACTTACTACCATTTCTTACTGCCAGACAAAATGTTCAGATGTCGATTGAGCTTCTCGACGATGTTCTAACCTCAGAAGCAGAGGAGCGTTCGGCTCGCATGCTTCATAAAGTGGGATTAGGAGATCATTTGGACTATTTTCCCCAAAGTCTTTCTGGGGGGCAAAAACAAAGAGTAGCGATCGCTCGGGCTTTGGTGAGTAATCCTAAATTAATCTTGGCAGACGAACCGACAGCATCTCTCGACAGTGCAACAGGACGAAAGATTGTCAATTTATTGCAGAACTTAACCAAAGAACAGAATAGTGCTTTTTTGCTAGTTACTCACGACAATCGCATCTTGGACATTGCTGATCGCATTATCAATATGGATGATGGGCGATTAGCTAAGGATAATCAGCTAAAGACAATTACCTAGGCTAATTTACGAATGCTGTTGTTCGGAATTTTGTTTTCTAGGGTTAACTGGCGATCGCTCTATTTCCCCCTCACAATAACCCAAATCATACAGACTAGCTGCTTGCGGATCATTCTCGGGAACCTGTTTTGACTTCCCTGCCCAAGCGTCGGTTTTACCACGGTCGAACCAATCTTGATTCTTTATGTATGCATTGGAAGATCTAAACATAATTATTTATCTTTAATTACTATAGTCTTATGCCTTTAGTTGTAACATGCCCAGGTATATCTCAGAGGATTTTCGCAATCAATCTCAAGCATCTCCAGAAGCAATCTGGTTGACTCGATTATTTGCTAATCACAATCTCAATTCCCCGATTAGCCATTGTCTCTTGAAACAACTTAGTAGATAACACTTTTTCAACAGGATAAATTCCTGGCTGATTTAACTCTCCAGTTAAAACCAACTGAGCAATACTACCAGTACCCATACCTGCGGCGATCGCTGTATTCGGATGCACCATCGTCGAGCAGTAACGAGACTCCTCACCATCTTTAACTCCTGTAACTTCTGCCCGCATTGCCACCCCAATCCCACTAAAACGATCTGTTACCTTCGTCATCGCATAACTAACCTGAGAGAAAAACTCGATTCCCTTAGGGCTAGTTACCCAAGGATCAGGAAAAACATGGGCAGTAATCCAAGTTAGATGGTTATACCAATCGGGGATTGAACCGAACTTAGTAATCACAGTATCCACAGGAAAAGAATCAGCAAAGGTACGAGTTTCGGGGACATCAAACCAGTAAACCCCAGTTTTCCCGTAAGGTTGGGGAAACTCAATCACTTCGCGATCGCTATAGGGTAAAATTTGCTGCCACTTACCATCTATCCAAGCAGCAAAAGACTTTTTGAGACCCAGAAAAGTAGTCCGCATCACCGTTATCCCTGCTCCACCAGAGCCAGCGACCAAATAACTTAAATGGATTTTACGCGGTTGATCAAAATGTTCTACCCCTTGCTTCACCATGCTGTTCGAGATTCCTGGAAAGATTCCCGTATTCAAAATTGCCGTAATGCCTGCTTGTTTTGCTTCCTCCTGCCAGGGAATTACTCGCTCAAAAAAAGAACGATGGTCGCTTACATCAAGATAATTAACTTTGGCTTGAATGCAATGTTTTAAAACTCTGCCATCGCGATGATGAAAAGGTCCTGCACAATGAACAACTAAATCGACATCGGCGATCGCTTTTTGCAGGCTAGCTTGATCTTCTAAATCTAAAACCAGAGTCGAAAAATTAGTGTCTGAGGGCTTGATTTCCTGACGACTAGTGATAATTACTTCTTGCTGAGCATATTCGGCAATGTCTTGTGCCACACTACTGCCAATCCTACCCCGACCACCAATTACTAGAACTTTTTGCGACATCTATAAATTGCTTGCTCTCAACTCCTAAATATTATCCTGAGTTAGATCGGGGAATCATAATCGAAACTCTATAATTTATCGTAACTGTAAAGATTAATCTCATTTCTTATCAAAATCAGAGGTATTTGCAGAGTTATAAGTAAGAGCTAATTTTCTGTCTTCAAAAAATAGTACAAAAAAAAGAAGTCTAAAAAACTCAATGGCATAGCTTATATTCCCAAACTTGCCCGAAAACACTTCTAGCAAAATCAAGCGAGAAAGGTTTTCTTAGACAATGACAACTAGAAATGGCAACTAGAAATTCGAGAAGTATTTTATTCATCATGATCAAAAAATTGCTAATTGGAGTTGCGATCGCCTTCGTCTCTCTTATCCTGATAATTCCCATCGGTATTAATTATTTTTTGGGTAAACAAATTGCCGTCCCTCCAGAAGAAACGGTAGCAGTTTCCTGGACAGACCAAAATTGGCAACCAGAACAGTGGCAATGGTGGTACCACATTTCTCAAGGTTCAGGACTAGAAAGTGTAATTCCTTATGATTGGTTCGTTGCCTTAGAAAAACCCCAATTATCTTTTTTCAAATCAGCAGGTAATTTAGCAGATCCTAAGTTTTTGGCAGGTTTTGGCTTTTTACCTAGCGCTCAAAGTGCCAATAATCCTGATGCTTTGCCAGTCGGATTCACTAAAACTAATAATTATTTCGACTCAGAAACCAAGCAAACTACCGACGCGATCGGTTTTACCTGTGCAGCTTGTCATACAGGACAACTTAACTATCAGGGCAAGGGTATTCGCATCGAAGGTGGTTCGGCAATGATCGACCTCAACAAATTTAAAAAAGCGGTGGGTTTCTCTCTTCTTTTAACTCGCTACGAGCCTTTACGTTTTAATCGTTTTGCCGATCGCCTGCTCGGAGAAGATCATACCCCAGAGCAAAAAGAGCAACTCAAAGACCAATTAAAATCTTTGGTCGCCCAAGCGATCGTTGTTAAGAAGAAAACTGACGCCTTTTACCCTTTAGAAGAAGGATTTGGTCGCTTAGATGCCTTAGAGAGAATCGGTAATTTTGTCTTTGGTAACGAAATTGATTTTGCCAATTATGGAGAAGTCGATGCCCCAGTGAGCTACCCTCATATCTGGTCTGCGCCTTGGTTTGATTGGGTTCAATACAATGGCTCAATTATGCAACCAATGACTCGCAACGCTGGAGAAGCAATGGGTGTCTTCTCGCGAGTAAATTTAGATGCTGATTCCCCAGATGTCTTTACTTCAAATGTAGATGTTAAGAGTCTGCATGATATTGAAAATTTATTGGCAGGTAGTTCAGTTGAAGACGGGTTAAGCGCACCTCAATGGCCGACCGAAATTTTGGGCGCTATCGACCTTGAAAAAGCGGCTAGAGGCAAAAAACTATATCAAAGTAACTGCCAGCAATGCCATTTACCAACGATGGATTCTGCCGAATTTAACAACAATAAGTACTGGACAACTTTAGGTAGCAACAAAGATCGCAAGTACTTAAAGGTAACGATGAAAAACCTTCGAGAAATTGGTACTGACCCCACTAGCGCTGAAAACTGGTATAAACGCACAGTCAACATCGAATCTCTAGCAGAAAAATATAACCAAGAAAAAGGTTTTGAATTTAATGGCGTGGTTACTGCTGGGTTTGCCTTGCCGTTTGTCGTCGATAAAACCGTTGAGCAAAAATATGATGAGCTGGGCTTAAGTCCTCAAGAACGCGAAACTTTCAATGGCGATCGCCCCAACAAAGTCCGCGCACCACTTGGTTATAAAGCCAGACCACTCAACGGAATTTGGGCAACAGCACCCTTTTTGCACAATGGATCTGTACCGAATCTTTATGAAATGTTGCTTCCTGCTGCCCAAAGAAGTCCCCAATTTTATCTAGGAACCAAAGAATTTGATCCTCAGTACGTAGGCTTTAAACCAGAGAAAATGAAAGGCGGATTTCTCTTAGATAATACCCAGGCTGGCAATGCCAATACAGGTCATGAATTTAAAGGAGATGGAACTGGAGTTGGTGTAATTGGAGCTGAATTTACTGATAGCGATCGCTGGGATTTGGTGGAATATCTCAAAACTCTCTAAAGGCAAACCAATGACAAGACAAAATCAAAAATCTAGGAGAAGATCATGAACCCAGCAACAACCAATTACGCTCCGATTCCCGAAGACAAGATCAATGTTTGCATGGCATTTCTCACCTATGTCGGCGAAAATTTAACCTACGACAAATACAGCGAGGAAGAAAAAAGAGAAGTTGAGAAAACTATTCACAAAGAAATTCATAAAATTATCCCCAAAATACCAACCCTAGTCAAAGAAGACTCTGCCGATTGGAGAATTGTTTGGGGGCCTGCTATTTTCCGATATAGAGATGATCGCAAACAAGATAGCGGCATGTTTGTGATCCAGCAAATTTCCAACCCTAGCAACTATGTCTTGGCAATTCGGGGCACCAATTATGATGCTTGGGAAGATTGGTTTAAAGAAGACTTTGAAGTACTTTGTATGAAAAAATGGGCAAGAGCTAGCGGCGCAAAAATCTCGAAAGCCACAAATAACGGTATCGAGCTACTCCTAAATCTTAAGAACGCGATTCCAGCCCCCCCAGAATCAAAGTCAAATCAATCGATTACAGAGTTTCTAACAAGTATTAGCACCAAGCCAATAACAATTAGTTTTACGGGGCATAGCCTTGGTGGGGCACTCGCTCCTACTTTGGCACTCTGGTTTAGGGAAAGACAAGGAGAATTTAAGGGCTGGGATCCTAAAAATAATGCGGTGATTAGTTGCACCGCCTTCGCTGGAGCTACCGCAGGGAATGCCACGTTTGCCAACTATTCTAATATCCAATTTCGAGATAACCCCATTCGCCGAATTCACGATACCAATGATGTAGTCCCCCACGCCTGGAATAAGCAATCGATGGGTCAGATAGCGCACCTATATAGCAATACGGAAATGCAAATTGGGTTTAGCTTAAAGTTGTTACTTTGGTTAGCTATTCTCTTAACTAAACACAATAATTACACTCAAATTGGCAACTCTATTCCAATTACACTCGGTGTTGATGGCAAGTGTGATCGAAATACTTTTAAGAAGCAAGCAACTTATCAACATGATTACTCCTACCCTTTAATTATTCTCGGACAGGATGCAGGAAATAATCTCTGGGATTTAATCAGTCCCCTTGAAAAGGCTTCCTGCGGATAATAGTTACAAATCAACTTTGTGTTAGCTAATTTATGAGACAAAGTTGATTTAGTTTGTGATTATTTGGTTTTTGGTTTAGAGATCTACCGTTAATATTTGGTTTGTAGACTAAATTTAGTTTTCCAAATCTAACTTCTAGAATCAGTATTAATATAGGCTTAATATCTTGCAAGGACTAACAAAACTATGGTTTTAACTACGCTTGTTTATGGAATATTGGTCACTGCCTTGGGCATAATCGGTTATTTTGCCACGGGACAAGTAAGTAAAACAGCTTTAATTCCTTGCGTCTTTGGACTACCTATTATTTGCTTGGCTATTACTGGATGGTTACGATCTCAGACAACTAAACAAACTTTGATCGCAGCCTTGGTTATTGCGGTACTAGCATTTCTAGGAACAGCCAGAGGCTTTGGTGGACTAGTTACATTGCTTGGAGGAGGAGAAGTAGCTAGACCCACAGCCACAATTGTTCAGGCAATTATGGCGATCGCTTCTCTTGGCTATGTTTTGATTGGCGGCAGTAAACTATTTTTGAGCACAAAATAACGCGCAATAATTAATTTGGTTTGTAGTTAGAGCGATCGCCCATAAACAGCCAAATCCCCTCACAAACTTATATTTTTACAAACCAATTTCCAAACCAAGATTGAAAAATCATAAAACTTATAGGGAGTAGTTAGTATCTAATGCTATTTAGTAACTAATAAAGTCTATTCCTTATTTGGTCAGGAAAATTTATGCCTCTCACTTTATCTACCGAACAAGAACAACTCTTTGAGCGCAGCCGCAAAAATATCGAACTAGTTGAAGGTTTGTTTGTAGAAGCCCAGGCACTTTTTCCCGACTTAAACCCAGATATACCTGGAATCAGGCAACAATTAGCCAACCCCTTTTCTGTATTTATTTGTGGTGAGTTTAATGCAGGTAAATCTAGTTTACTCAATCATTTAGGCGAAAATACCGATGCTCCAGTCGGAATTATCCCCACTACCAAAGAGATCGAAGCCTATAATCCAGAATCCTTGGGCGGACTAATCTTTATCGATAGCCCCGGGACTAACTCAATTATTGAGGAACATCAAGAAGTAACCGAAAATTATCTTAAGCAAGCAGATATTATTCTCTTCGTCACCTCAATCGAAAGACCCCTCAGCAAGTCAGAACAGGATTTCTTATTGCTAGTAGATAAAACCTGGTTCCGTAAGGTTATTGTCACGATCAATAAAGTTGACCTAGCTACAGAAGAAGAGATCAAACAGGTTAGAGCTTTCGTTGGCGAAGGATTAAGTGAAATTTTTACCGAGATGCCTCCTGTCTTTGCAATCTCTGCCAGAACAGGGATGGGGATGGAAGAGCTTAAGAATTTCTTGTTAGCCTTTCTAGCCGAAACAGAAAAAATCAAAATTAAGTTGCAAGGTCCTCATAATTCGCTGCTGGTTTATTTGAGTCAACTAGAAACCAAAAATCAAGAACTTTATAGCAAATTAGAAAAAGAGAAAGTAATCTTTGATCGTACCCTCACTAGAATCCAAGAAAAACTAGAAGAATATAGGCTGTTATTTTCAATTTTTCAGCGCAATATCGACGATCTTTTTTATAACTTGATTCAAGCAAGTAACAAAATAGCCAACCAAAAAATATCCTTCTTTGACGTTGCCAAAAGACGCTTAACTAACGAAGACGATTTAGTAGAAGAGAAACTGATTACAGCACTAAATGAAGTTCAATTAGATAAGAATTTACAAGAAATTTTTCAAGAAGCAACCACTACTTTTCTGCAATACCGCGATCGCATTTTAAAAGAAGCAACCGAAGATATCGAAATTGCTACTTCTTTAGGGGAAAGTGAATTTACAATCCCGCCCCTTGAGACAAATCAAGTTGACGTAAGCGAAATGGCAACCAAAATAAAGTCAGCAGCAGATAAGGGGTTAAATAACTTTGGCAAATTGGGTATAGCTGCTGCGGTTACTGGAGTGGGGGGACAATTGCTCTTTAATGCCGCTTCTTGGGATGCTTCGGCATTTGTACTCTCGGTCGTTTTTGGCATCCTCAGCTTCAACGCCCTACCTAGCCAGAGAGATCGAGTTAAAGAACAAATCGAAGCCACTTTTCGGGAAGTGCAAAAAAGCTATACCGACACCCTCTGGAAATCTTTGGCAACAGAACTAAACAGTTGCTTTCAACAGTTTGCAGAAAACATTCAGCCTAGACAACAAGAATTAGCAGATCAGCTTAAGCTTAGTGAGTCCATTACTGAGAACATCACCACTAATAAATCGCAAATAGACAGCATTTTAAAAGAACTTGAGCAGTTATAAGAGCGCAGTTCTGTGGTTTTGAGTTACCCCGAATAAAGTATGTCGCCAGAACCTTGGCTATCTTTAATCTGATAGCAAAATCTGTGGGATTTTGGCGATCGCTCTTTGGAAAAGCTGAGTATTATTTGTCACTCTGACTAAAACCAAAGCACCTTGGATCAGCATAACTGCATCTTCAGCCCTGATTCGGGCTTCTTTTTTTGAAACCCCTGTTTCCTCGACAATTTGGGACAATTCATTGAGCCATTTTTCAAGGGATTGCTCTAGTGCTTGATGAAATAGAGCATCTGCTTCCCCCAAAGACATAACGGCTAATACACAAGGTGCTCGACCGCTTTCATACAATTTATCTATCCCCTCAATCAAGATTACAATGCGTTCTTCAATGGGTATAGGCGATCGTAAAGGAAGAAAGATAGACTCTTCGAGCAAATCTCCGATATGTTCTAATACCGCTTCTGCCATTTGTTCCTTCCCACCTTGGAAATGATAATAGAGGCTAGCTTTTTTTAATCCTGTAGCTGCCGATAATCTTGAGACAGTCGCCCCTTCATAACCATAGTGACGGAATACAGGAACTAACTTGTTAATTACTTCTTGTTTCGACATTTATTAAATTTATTCTTTGACTATTAAACCGAATGTTCGTTTAATAGTCAAAGAATAGTACCTTAGCAAAAAAATACTTGACACTTTACCAAACGTTCGGTAAAGTAAAACAAACAATTATTTAGCAAAAAAAAACGATTAGAACTTACGAATTAACAAGGTTTTTATTTTTTTCTAACGAATGTTCGTTGCAAAAATCAGAATAAAAAAGATGAACTATTTAACTTGGACGAAACTTCCAATCGAACTGAGAAATCAAACTATCTATAAAGACCTTGAGGCTAAACAAATTCTTGTACAACAGGGAGAAAAAGCTGATTCAATTTACTTTCTACTCTCCGGTCAAATTAGGCTAGCTACCTTTACGGAGGAGCGGATTATCAATCATTACTTTATCGAGGCGGGAGAAAGTTTTGAGGAAACAGCTTTATTTTCCGATATCTATACCTGCTCAGCGATCGCCGATAGAACTTCTCGGATTGCAATCATCAACAAAAAATCGTTTAAGCAAGCCTTAGAAGAAGATCAAGAGTTAACTACTAGCTATATGAATCAACTAGCATATCGCTATCAAACAGTAAAAACATTATTGGAGTTGAGAAGTATCCGCTCAGCTAGAGAACGCCTCCTACAATATCTAATTCACCGAAAAAAACCTGATACGCAGACTATAGTTTTGCAACGCCCTCTCAAAAATTTAGCAACAGAACTGGGTTTATCAGCGGAAGCTCTTTCGAGAACTCTGTCAGTTTTGCATTCAGAAGGAGTCATCACGCGCAAACAAAGAAGTATTACTCTCAATGAAGACTGGTAAACAATTAATGGAGAACAATACAAAATTGATTT
The DNA here is from genome assembly GCA_937996665.1 of uncultured Xenococcaceae cyanobacterium. Lineage (GTDB taxonomy): Bacteria > Cyanobacteriota > Cyanobacteriia > Cyanobacteriales > Xenococcaceae > Hyella. The sequence goes on from CALKUU010000127.1 coordinate 30,934, forward strand.
TGGTCAAGAAAAATTTTTTCTGCCAACGGTAAACTCCTCTCAACTCAAAAATTGAGGGTAGTTCTGGAGAACAAAATCAGACTCTTGCCAAAGCAGGAGTAGCAACCTTTTAGCAAAAACTTTCAATTCAAACCGAGTCAATAACATCAGGGTAAATTCAGAATATGGCAATTACAAAAGGAGCTCATCATATTGGGCTAACAGTTTCAGATTTAACAGCAACTCGTAATTTTTTTGTTAATACTTTAGGCTTTGAGCAAGCAGGCGAAGTGCCAAACTATCCAGCAGTTTTCGTTGCTGACGGCACAGTAATGATAACTTTATGGCAAGCTAATAACCCTCAACAAGCAATCCCCTTTGATCGAAAAAATAATATCGGGTTACATCACTTTGCGCTGAAGGTAGAAAATTTGGAGGCACTCAAATCTCTACACCAAACCCTACTTAATACCTCTGATGTTGAAATTGAATTTGCTCCCGAACTTTCAGGCAACGGTCCTGCACACCATATGATGTGCTACATTCCCGGCGGTATTCGTATGGAATTCGTTACTTTAGGATCCTAAACAAACAGTAGAGAAGTTAATTATTAGTTATGCCAGATTCAGAAGGCTCGCCCTTTCATAAGGGAGAACAAGCCATTCACACCCGATTTGGAACAAAAGAGCGCTTAGAGCAACAAGGAAAACGGTTTATTCGAGATTACTTAATCCCACAACATCAAAAGTTTTTTGAAAACCTAACCTATTTGATCGTCGGTACAGTAGATAAGGCAGGTAACCCTTGGGCATCTATCCTTGTCGGCAAACCTGGCTTTATTTCCATTCTTAGCGATCGCTCAATCAGAGTTACGGCGGAAATATTGCTAGGCGACCCTCTAGTAAACATCGTCACAGAAGGGATTGATATCGGTTTGTTAGGAATAGAATTAAGCAACCGCCGTCGCAATCGCCTCAACGGAGTTGTTACTCATAAAAAGGATAATAGCTTTGAAGTTCAAGTCGGGCAGAGTTTTGGTAATTGTCCCAAATATATTCAAGTAAGAACTTATGACTCTACAGAGCCAGATCCGCAAGCACCTCAATTAGTTACAGAACTCACTAGCTTCTCAGCACTAGAAAAAGAAATCATTGCTTCATCCGATACTTTGTTTATTACCACGGCTTATCAAAATTCTGATGCAGGCTTAGCTAAAGGCGTGGATGTTTCTCATCGAGGTGGTAAACCAGGTTTTGTCAGAATCGATAACAACCAAACTCTTACACTTCCTGATTTTTCTGGTAACTGCCTTTTTAATACTTTTGGAAATTTAGAAGTTAATCCCCAAGCAGGAATTTTATTTATCGATTTCCAAAAAGGAGATTTACTATACCTCACTGGAAAAGCTGAAGTTATCTGGTCAGGGGATGAAATCAGCCTATATCCAGGAGCAGAAAGGTTATTCCGCTTTTATTTAGATAAAGGCTTTTTAGTAAAAAATAGTCTTCCTTTTCGTTGGTCGAATCCAGAATTCGCTCCTCAACTAAAGGATACTGGTACGTGGTAGCAATATTGTTGTGGTGAAGTAGCACTGTTTCCATAATCATCATTTTTAACCTGAAGAATAAGGCTTCCTCCTATCTGTCAAAGCGGGTTAAAGAATGATATTTCTCGTGTCATCCTAAATCTAGGAAATTAATGGGAGTTATCACGATCGCCCACACCAAAAATCTTGAAAGTGATTTAAATCTTTACCCCAGCTATTTTCCTCAAAACAATAACCTGGAGTCCGCAAATAGACCTTATATTTTCCAAGGCATTTCGGTAAGTAAGTATCAATGTTCGAACAGCAAATTTTCTCAATTGTGGAGAGATTCTATTTGATTTCAAAAAAAAATTGACAAGTAATCGAAAAGGACTTAAGCTTGTTAGAGTCAAAAGTTAAGGGATTGTAGTTCAGCTGGTTAGAATGCCTGCCTGTCACGCAGGAGGTCGCGGGTTCGAGTCCCGTCAATCCCGTTCAAATTAAGTCTAAGTTTGTTAAGCCAAAGTTTGTGCTTATGCGTAATCTTTACCGTTTGGTTTTTGCCGAGTCGCAAAACGCCAATGGGTTGATTGCTTTGACAGCACAACAAAGTCATTACCTAACTAGGGTTATTCGCCTTCAAAAAAGCGATCGCTTTATAGCCATGAATGGTCTGGGCAAATCTTGGTTGGCGCAATTAGGAGAAACTAATCAAGCCCAACTACTAGAAACGCTTAACTTACAAACAGAATTAGCGGTTAATTTAACCCTCATTACAGCTCTACCCAAAGGCAATGGCTACGAGCAGGTTTTACGCTGTTGTACCGAATTAGGCGTAAGTCGCTTTATTCCCGTATTTAGCGATCGCAGCTTACTTAAGCCTAGCCCCAACAAAGTAGCTAGATGGCGAAAAATTGTGATCGAAGCAGCCGAACAATCGGAGCGAGAAATAGTTCCCCAAATTCTCGACCCCTTAAAATTTCCAGAGGCAATTAGCCAACTAGCCTCAACCCTCAACAGCAATTATATTTGTTTAGCCAGAGGAAACAATCCCTCTTTGTGGAAAGCGATCTCCTCTGAGCTACCACCAGAAATTACTATCGCGATCGGTTCTGAAGGTGGTTGGAGCGATCGCGAAATTACGGTAGCCCAAAATCAAGGTTTCCAAGCGGTTTCCCTAGGCAAATCAATCCTTAGAGCAGTCACCGCTCCAATTGTTGCCTCAACCATTGTTAACACCAAAATTAACCAGGCTTGAACTCAAAATCTTGATAGTTGAATTCTGGTCGTTTCTTAATCAAAGTACAACTTTTAAAAGTTTACACTTTGAAAAAATTCCCTAAAAACAATCATCAATGAACCATTTGCAACGAACAGTACAATTATTTTCTTGATCGCTAATTAGCAACGCCCAAGATTAAACCTTGAGAATAGTTTTTGAAGCCAACCTGGTTTTTTTTCTTTCCACTTCAGAAAGTTGCGTTCCTTCTTGTAATTTAGTGGCACTTTGTTGCAAAACAGTCGCTCCAGCCTCATCCCCTAACTGTAAAGCGGTTTTAGCCGCAGTTTGTAGCATCGTAGCCGCCCCAGAAGCATCACCTTCTTTTAACTTAGATTCAGCAATTTGAGTTTGACGATATTTAGCTAGAGTAAGTACCGACTTCTGAACAGCAGGATCGGCTTCAGGTCGATAAAGTTCAAGTGCTTCGATAGTAATTGGCACCTTGGGCGTACTTAAATTCTCTTTACCCAAAGCTGGGGCATCGTAAGAAATTTTGGCAGTCAATACTTGGTGCTTCCCTAGAGGTAATTGACTTATGTAGAGGTTAACTAAGATTGTTCTGGGTAAGTCGATCATAATATCTCCCAAACGCACCATAAAAAAAGCACCCTCGACTTTAACAGGTAACTCAATAGTTTCTGGCGCTACTTGGGCAATGGGCTTCAATTCAGCTAATCTTGTCCCTGGCTCTAACTCAATCATCAATCTAGCATCAGTTAGACCTACTGATTGCAACCTAGTGAATAGTTGTTCAAATTCGCTAAGTACCCTTTCTGGATTTTCAATGTAAACCAGTGCCCCCGCAGCCGAATCAGCAATAGGTTCTAAAACATCTTGATTCCAATGCTCACCAAACCCGAGAGTATTAACAGTAATTTTGAATTCTGAAGCTAATTTGGCTAGTTTTAAGCAACGATGATTATCTCCATGCTCATTTTCACCGTCAGTCAATAGAAAAATGTGAGAGACGGCATTACGCTTACCAATCGCAATTTCTTTAATCCCTAATTTCAACCCTTCATCAATCGCAGTACCACCCTCAGCTTGCAAAGAATTAACACGTTGCTTAACCTGGGCAATATCTCCTACTACTTGATTTGCAACTATTACCTGAGCTTTATGGTTAAAAGAAATTATAGAAATACGATCGCTAGGGGACAATTTTTCAATAATAGCGATCGCTGCTTTCTTTACTGTATCTAGCGGCTCATTTTTCATTGAGCCACTACAATCAATAATTAGACAAAGATTAAGAGGAAAGCTTTGATCTTGCGCATCGGCTAGTGCCGAAACATCTAAGGTTAGTTGACGCTGAGTACTCCTGCTGGTTGTAGCAACATGAGTATCACTCCAATGAGATTTGATACTGACTTTCATCGCAAAAAACTAAATACTTAAATTTACTCAATTACAGACCGGTTAGCTAAAAACAAGTTTCCGATCACAATCCCGAAACAACAATTCTCAGTTAATACTCCTCAGATAGCACTTCCCACGCAAGACAATCTTACAATCTATCCCAAATCCAAAACTACGCTATTCAACTATGCCGTTTAGTTATGATTGACCAAAGATTATAGCCTTTTCTAGATTACAGTTATCGAATTTTAGCAACAAGACAAAAAATTACTGACAACAACTAGGAAAAACCGACTGCCCAAACCCGATTTACAAGTTCTGTAAACAGTCGCCAAAAGTGACCTAACTAACCTAATAACAATCTATTCAATCGAAATAGTTGTGGGAGCAGAGCTATTGCTACTAGTACTAGAGCTTTTGCGATAATCTGCATAAAGGCGATCGCGCCAAGCAAAAAAGCTCTCAAAAGAACTATTGTCAGCTAGTCCAGGAATTCCTTTCCCCTTCAAATTAGGAGGAATATCTAAATAAGCACCTTCAGGAAACTTTAAGATCATGCTCATTCCAGCCACTGCCAAATCCGCCAAAGTAGGAGTATTACCCGTCAAATAAGGTTGTTTTTCCAGAATCAAACAAAGAGCTTCCAAATCTTGCTTTAACCCTTTATTCGCTTCTTTAACAGGCTCGCCACCAAAACCAATCCCCGTACCCAAAACATCTAAGAACTGTCCAGGAATGGCTCCTACCAGATTTTTAAGCAGGTCGGGCGTTTCTTTGGGTAAACAAGAGGTTCGTAAAGTCTGATTTTGGTTTAATGCACCAATAAAAGCTTTACGACCTTTTAAGCCAATCGATTCATCTGCCCATTCTTCAATCAAAAGACACTGACCTCTAGCTAAAGGGTCTTCAGGCAAAATGGGCTTTTCAGGATATTTACGATCTAGATAAAAAGCAATTTCTGTAGAGTCAGCAATATAAGTACTACCATCCTTGAGCACAGGAACCTGTCTACTTCCAGATTTTTGCAAAAGTTCGACTTGTCCTACTCCTGGAGTAACTTCAATTTTGCGATACTCTAACCCCTTGAAGTCAAGAATAAAACGTACTTTTTCAGAATATTGAGATAATTCAAATTGGTATAACTCCAGCATCGATTCTCCTTAGGACTTAATGATCATTAGTGAAAATGTTATAAATTTAGCCACTTTCTCGCACCCACCATTGTCAAGGATGGACTAGCAATTAGGACTCAAATTAAAGATGTTTTTAAACTATCCACAAAAGATCTTCAACTGCAAAACCAATAAACGAGATTTTGCAAAGAGATAGATATCCTGGTTAACTACAAGCCAATCACAAAATTTGATCAGCTTGATTTTTTCAACCCTTTGCCAAAATTTAACCTTTCCAAGACTTATTTTCCAAATCCCGAATCTGGCGCTCCAACCGATCTATACGTCCTCGCAACTCATCCATTTCCGCTTGCCGAGGCACACCTAGATCTTGGAGTACATTCTTCATTTGGCGCTCCATATTTTTCTGAAAATTATTCGGATTAGTATTAAACTGCTCCATAAAATCATCAACAAAAGCCTTAGCTGCATCTGGGTCTAACTTGCCATCTTTAACTAGTTGTTCGCTAAATTCTTTGATTTTTTCTGCTACTAAAGAGGTAGTACCAACACCCATCATTAATAGCTGTCTAAGCCAGTCGTTATTATCCATAATTTGCGCCCCTATTCAATCCTCAACTCTATGTTGACTATACTCTAATCTATAGAATGGCTACCATAAAGGGTAGACTAAAATGATTTTAAATAAATTATCGAAATTCTCTATGGTTATTGAATGGTTGAGTTTCTGGGTTGAGCCAGAATTACGAGAAAAGTTTATTACTGAGGATCAACAGATTTGGACTCCTGCACTAGCTGCCCAAGATGGTTTTTTGGGTAAGGAAATTTGGCTAGATCCCAAGAGTAGCGATCGCCTATTTTTAGTCATCCGTTGGCAAACCAAACAACAGTGGAATAATGTCCCCAGAAAACTCTTAGATCAAACAGAAGCAGAATTTGCCAAAGTGATGGGCAAAGACAACTACAAGTTATTAGATGTGGATGAATATCAAGTTAGAAAATTTCCTTAGTATTGAAAAATTTTGTAAGATCAAGAAGTCAGAACAAGGAATAGCTTACATAAGCTTGGGAACGGTCAAATAGCTTGACTGGGATAAGATATTTCCAAAATGATCACATCACCATCCGCAATAAAAGGTCCATGAACTTCTCCAGGTGGTCTACTGGCATAATATCCAGGTTCAAGCCAAATATCGAACGCCTGATCATATATTCGCCCTGAGACAACAAAAATTTCTTCAGGATAATCGTGACATTTTGCCCCAAAAGATTCAGTAGAATAAGTGCTTTTAAATTTAGTTAATCGGGTGTAATCTCCTGACTCTGGGTCTTCAGCAATAGTTAACTGAGTAAGATTACCGTCTGAACCTTCAACTATTTCCCAGGCTGTATCATTTTCAAATGCTAAGGGGTTCCAATATGTTTTAGTTGACTTCATGGTTTTGAAAAATAAAAATGCAGAATAAGTCCAGCCCGAAACTAGGGTTGAGCCAATTTTCACTAAATATACCTTTAGTTAATCGTGAAAGTGGAAATACCAATCCAAATTAATATTTAGTTAGCTACAAAAATGTCTTGACACGACCAGATTGTGATCAAGCATTATTTGTCTATTACATGCCAAATTATCCATGCCAAATTGTTCTAATTGCGATCGCCTAGTCGATTCTCAAGCCATTCAATGCCCCCATTGCCAAAATCCGCTCAAAGCATTTGGGCATCCTGGAATTCCCTTGCACCAAGCAGAAGTAGGGGCTTATCTTTGCGATCGCTGTTATTACCATCAAGACGATAGTTGCAACTATCCCCAAAGACCATTAGCAAAAACCTGCACGATGTTCCACGACGCAAACATCCCCTTAGTAGCAGAACCAACTCAGACGAAGAGCAAGATGGGGCTTGTAAGCCTTAAGCTCTGGTGCAGTAGAAATAAAGGGTTACTAGTAATCTTGAGTCTAATTATTATTAGTATCATCTTAGCGATAACCTAAAAAACTTGTATTAAGTATTGAACTCCTAACTTGTTTTATTGCGACTAGCTCTAACTTCACTTAACTTTAGTGACAGTATAGTCTTTGAGCATTTTCTTTAACTCCAGACTGTGCATCTCTTCATTGCCGATCATCGTTCTGGCATATTCTTCGAGATAAACGCTTGCATCTGCCACCACACTTAACAAGTCCTTATACAAACTCAAAGCCTTATTTTCATGCTCAAGACTTTCGCGCAAAATATCTTCAGTCGCGTGGTGATAACTTTCCTTGACAGGGGCAATCTTCAAACTAGGGTGACCTTCGTCTAAACCAGTAATTATTTCTCCAGCTTGTTGAGCATGAGTTAGAGATTCAATTGCCTGAGCCTTAAAAAAATCTACCAAAGGAATCCGATAGGGTCCAATTACCATTAGAGAATAGTGAGTATAGCGGACAACACCGGCTAGCTCATACTCCATAATTTCATTGAGAATTTTAACCGTAGATTTCACATCAAGTTCCTTCATCCCTTAACCCGCTTTACTTTTACTATCCAACGACTTCTCAGTATACACTCACACTAGACTAGATATCAGCCCATTTTCGCAGCAAATTGGCAATACTTTTAGAGATCAAGTCAAACTCTGCGGTTTTGCCATCCCGATTAAAAATAACTCGCCTGGCAGTTTCTAGATCAAACAAAATTTCGCGATCGCTAGCGTCTCTAATCAAACTTTGTACCCAACCAACTACTACCATACGAGTACCCTTCGTTACGGGTTTAACTCGATGCAAAGTGGTTGACGGATAAAGAATTACCGAGCCAGCCTCTAGCTTATAAACTCGTTCTTCCTCTGCTCCTTCAATAACCAACTCGCCACCTTCATAATCTTGAGGAGAATTCAAAAACAAAGTGAAGGAAACATCAGTCCGCCACATCCGACCATCATTCATCAAGGCATTATCTACATGTCGATCATAAGACATACCAACATCATAACGACTAAATAAAATCGAATGAATCGACCTGGGACGCACAACAGTTTGAAATAGATTATTGCGATTTAGCGCCGATTTTACCTGTGTTGTCAGCTTACTACTAAGAGCATCCTGCTTACTTAGCTGCTGATTATTTTTAACCAACTTAGCATGCCAACCTGCGGTTAATTTACCATCTTTAAACTCGCTACTAGCTAAAGAAGAATTGATAGTCGCAATTTCTTGACGAGTAAAGACATTGGGTATCGAAAAAATCAATTTTCAGCTCCTGGACCAAAACAACTACTAAGATGATTCTGTTGAGCTATTTGCCGATCATCTGACTTAACCTTATCTGCCGACATTTCTTCGGTCTCAACTGTAATAACTGAATCAAAAAACAAAAACAACTCTATTGATTTAGATTGCCCAAACAAACTCGACATAATCTTGATTATTAATAAGATACGAGGACTGACTAAGTTCATTAATCTAAATTAAGTAACTAGAAACAGTCCCCAGAACAAAAAAATGAGAGCAAGCCTCTAACCTTCCAATAAAAAGAAAGCCTAAAAAGTGAAAGTTGTCCGAATTGTGCCGATAATTAAATCATCATCCTCACTATTATTGGCAGGAGAAGTTACCCAGATCACCCCAGGAGTAACAGCAATGTTGTCATTCACTTGATACTGATAAAAAGCCTCTATATGAAAAGAGGTATCATCATCACTATCATCACCAAGAGCGTCAATACTAGAATTGGTAACCCTAGGTTCCATCCCCACAATCAAACCTGCCAAGTTACCTTCTTTACCCAAATCAGGAAGAGCCAAAGTTGCCGCCCACTGCCAAATATCTTGAGACCCTCGGTCTATCTGTCCACCTAGACTAGAAAGAGCTGTAACGCTTGAGAAACTACCCCAACCACCTAAAACTAGGCGATCGCTCAATTCCCAAGAAAAAGCTAACCCATAAGAATCACCCACAGTAGGAACAGCTTCGCCAAATTGTGACTCAGTCAAAGATTGTAAATTAGCTAGATTAGTACCTGTTTCCGTATCACTCTGATCTCTTGTATGAGAATAGGTAGCAGCTAAAGTAAGACTCTCGATCGGGTTAAAAGTAACCTGTCCAATTGCTGTATAGGGAGCATTAAAAATACCACCATCATCGCTAGGATCGTTAGCAGGAGAAGCTAAATAACCTGCACTAAGATTAAGTTTGTCCTCGATAAAATCATGAGAAATACTCAAGCCAGCATCCCCCGCTGGTAAATAAATCGGGCTACGAGTACCAAAAGCTGAAACCGCCCCAGCACCACCGTCTCCGTCCAAAACACTGATTGTAGGGATAAAGTCATCAGCAGCAACCCCAGCAGTTCCGATCAAAACTTCTGTTTTATCACCAACAGGGAAAGTGTAGAAGAGAACTTCCAAGCCAATATCATTACCAGCATCTTCAGCAAAACCCAAATCTCCAGCAAAAGTTCCTGTTCGCTCAGATAAGGAAAGAGTATTTCCGGTAGAAAGGCGAGTAAATAAGAGATCTTTTCCAGTAAAACTAGATTCCAATTCCAATCTGACGCGATCGCTCAAGGTTACTTGACTACCAATTTCGCTATCACCATCACCATTAGTCGTGCCAGTAAAGACATTACTCAAGCCAAAAACAACCTCACCAGCAAGCTTAGTCGTAGTCGAAAACTGATTATCTTCCAAGAAAGCAGTACGACTTTCAAGATCATCAACACGACCGCGAAGAGTAGCAAGCTCAGCTTCAAACTCCTGAGTTAAACGACTAATCGTATCGATATCTTCCCTGACTACAGCTTCAGAAGAAGCAACCAAACGCTCAATTTGATTCAAACAAGAGTTCAAACCTGCTGCGAACTCATAACGAGAAAGAGCCTGACCACCCCGATAAGTTTGATTCGGAAAACCAGCAATACAACCATAGCGATCCACTAAAGAGCGCAAAGCCTCATAAGCCCAATCAGTCGGGGAAACATCACGAAGTTGATTAACATTGGTTACCTGATTAAGGTTAGCCGATCCAGCCCGAGAACTATTCTCCTGACCATATTGCTGTAACTTTTGAAGATCTGGCTCAGCAACACTTTGAGCAACCACAGAACTAGATAAACCCAGAATGGAAGCAAAAACTAAAATAGAAGTCTTGATACCTAACATTTTTGAAAATCCTCACCCAAATTTTTTTTGATTAAAACTGCTGAAATTAGAGCAGTCTCAAAAATAGAACAACTACCGACAATTTAATTACTAACTAAATGACACTCAAGCTTTACAAAGTAAGAGTTGAAGAGATGATCCCCTTTATCCACCTAAATGAAAAGCCGGTTATCATCTCAACAAAACAAACTAACTTTGAGCTAAAGCAACTAGAGATTCAGTTCAGCCCAATCTTGAGGCTCCATATTTGCCAGAACCCTAAAGCCACCTCTACCATCAGGTCTCAAGATATAAGACATTCCTTGAGGTGCAGGATAGATACCTGTTGCCGCCTCAAAAATATCATCATGCCCAACAATAACGGTGTTGCTTCCTCTCTGTGGCACAGCAGTTAACAAGGGCATTACATTTTGCTTCATCTGCTCTACCTGCTCATCGGTATAGTCTTCGAAAGGAAGGAAATTTAGGGCTGGATTCTTTTCATATTTGCCAAAAGCGATACTAGCAGTTTGCCAAGCCCGACAATATTGACTGGAAATTACCTTACCCACTGGAATTGCCGTGTCAGAAAAAGCTTTTTGAATAACCCGAGACTGTCGCCAGCCAAACTCACTCAACGTCCTTTGTGTAGAGCAATTATTAGGATCAGCAGTTACCTGATCTGCATAGTCTTTCTCGGTTTGGGCATGACGGAAATAAATTACGTAGCCACCTCTTTTCAAGCGACTCAAAAGTCTATCGCCACTAAGCTTATCTTTGAAGTCGGCATTGGCTTGCTCACCAGGAGTTAGATTGGTAGCACCTTCACCGCCTTCACCACCTTCACCACCTTCACCACCTTCACCACCTTCACCACCTTCACCACCTTCACCGCCTTCTCCACCGGCTAAGAGAAAAGTTGATTGAGAATTAGTTACCTCAAGATCTTGCTCAACAGACGTTTCGGAACTCACAGCCGAAACACTAGACAGACCAACTGCTGCAACCACGCCTAAAGATAAAAATAATTCTATGGACTTTAATTTTTTACTCATTGCTATTAACTCGACAGATCACTCAGAAAAATAAAAACTGATTCTTTACTATCAAAATCAGCTACTCAATATGTCTGATCAAGCAGACAACCAAGAACCAATTAATTGATTAGGTAACTAATAGGCGGCCGCAATTAATCACCAAAAAATCTAGCCTTTTAGACTCAGAATTTAATCAATTGATTCACTATTGAGAATCTTTGGTATTTTAGAATAGAAGTATATTACCACATCTTATTAAGAATAATAAGCAATAATTTTTTTCATAATTATTTCTAAATTTACAACGTTTTTTTACAGAGAGACGTTGATTAAACGCGATGGCTGAACTGACCAGGAAAAATCGTTTTTAGCCTCCGAAGGCTTAAATAAAATTAGGATCAAAAAATCCAGGCTTATAAGTAAACCTGGATAAGGATTTTGTTTTATTTCCTGCTTGACATCAAGATAAATAGGTCTTTTTAAGTAACCAAAAGATGCTTATCAACCAATTTAAGCACCTGCTTATTCGTAATGTTGCTGTAGCGAGTTTTATCAGGCATCAAAACCATATTAGGCGCTTTTTTGCACTGCTTTAAACAGCCTGTGGTCTGAATCTCTACCTTTTTATTTAGGCCACGACATTTAAGTTCTGCCTTAAGGGCTTTACAAGCAGACTTTCCACCTTTCTTCCAACAGGTAGACTTCTTACAGAACATGACTTTTGCCTTAGGCTTAACTGTCTCAAGTTCACCTTTTGCTATTCCCATAATTTTCAGCTCGCTAGCCTTATATTGAACAACTTGACCTTTTTTGGTTTGATATTTTTGCTTTCCCGATAGCTCCAAATTAGACCCTACCTTAAGAAGATTACTCATCCTAAGACTGAGCTTTTTAGAGATCTTGATCCAAAGCTGACCCTGATCAGTGGCAAGTTGCAAATACTTAATCGCTTTTTCCGAATCGACGACAATTTCCTCTAATATGCCGATCGCCGTGAAGTTCGTGGTTAGACCCATAAATCTGATGTCAACTTAGCTACTATTATTTTCTTTCCGCTTATTTCAATGCCTTGTCTAAAGCGACATAGACAATATCAAGCTTATTGCTATTAATATTCAACTAAGGTTATTGTAGCAAATTAGAAATTAATTGCAAATAATATTCAATTAATTTTGAAATAAAAAAGGGACACAATAGCCCCTTTCTTCAATATTTTCAAGATAAATCTTTGGATACAATCAAGTAGAAGCTCCAACTACATAAGTATCTCAGACACTAGTCTGTAGTAGCTGAAACAAAGAAAAATTAATCATTATCCCAATTTTCATGAGCAACCAAGTCACCAATAGCGTCTCTAAGTAGATATTCACTTCTTTCTAGCTCAAACTCGATCTGATGCCATTCACGAGCTGCCAGATGCTCACTCAAAATCTGAATAGGTTGGGTACGTCTGATCACACCTTGATCAACTAATTGGCGAACTTCTTCCTTGATGGCAGCCAAGGAGTAATGCATCGGGAAACTAGGCGAAATAGCTGTTGTGTTCATAGCGTTTAACGGTCGATAAATAAAATTTTAAATAGTCTCGAATACTAATATAAGCCAAAGTGCTTAAATGAGAAATAAATTTTTGACTGTATCCAAAGATACCATACGAGTAAAAATACTTAGAAGCCAAAATCAGTAACTGCCAACTTATCTGTGATTTGATCGTCGGCTAGAGTTTCGATTTTTTCCTTACTAAATAAAGCGTTGAGGACGATCGCCTGAGCAATATCCATCTGTCCATAACTAAATATCCAGGGTAAATCAGCAGGAATTAAATTCAAAAACCAATCTAGTACATAAGGACTACCATAGACTACTATTGCTCTAAGATGTTCACTCTGAACTAGTTGAGAATACTGCTCTTCAGCCATCGGACTTAAGCCTGCCTGACCACGAAAAGGGTTGCCACGGACAAAAAGTTGTAAAAGTGTGGGACGAAGGTCTTTTGTTATCAAATCAAGACTATTTTGATCTAAAATTTGCTTTTGATAACCCAGTTGCTGAGGAATAGCGATCGCTGAAGACCGTGAATTGAGAAAGCTGCTATTCAAAACATCATCAACCACAATCAAATTTCTAAACTGCTGCGAATTAGATTGCTGTGGATTAGATTCTGGCAGAAAAGATTGGCGGTCAAAATTTCCTCCTGCTCGCAACGAATGTTGAAGAATGTTTGTTGCTAGCGCTAAGCCCTGCTCACTTGGTTCTAGTTGGATTGGTTCTAGTTGGATTGGCTTTGATGGCACCATTGAGGATCCTTCTAGGCAGTTAAGTTTGCTCTTAGCTATCCGAATTCGCTCACAAGACTCTTCGATTCTCTCCTCGCTGAGTCTGCCTGTTCGTACCGCAGCAAATATAGAGTTAATCGCCACTTCAGGATTATCAGGCATTAGCAAAATATCCACGCCCGACTCAACTGCCCTAATAGCAACTTCCTCAGGTGCAGCATACTTAGTTATTCCACCCATAATCAGGGCATCAGTGACAATCAAGCCCGTAAAGCCCATTTCTTGGCGTAATTTCTCAGTCAAAATGATCTTCGAAAGAGTTGCTGGTTGCTCAGAATCCCAAACAGGAATAGTTAAATGGGCAGTCATCACGCTATCAACCCCAGCAGCGATCGCACTTGTAAATGGGGGCAATTCAATTTCTGCTAGCCGCGCAGCATCATGGTTAAGCACTGGCAAGTCTAGATGGGAATCGGTAGCGGTGTCACCATGTCCAGGAAAATGCTTAGCCGTTGTCAGAATGGGAACAGATTTAGCACCTTCAATAAAAGCAGAAGTTAAACAAGAGACTATTTCTGGGCGATCGCCAAAGGCACGAATATTAATTACTGGATTCTCAGAATTATTATTCACGTCAACCACAGGAGCCAGCAACCAATTAACTCCAATCGAAACTGCTTCTTGAGCAGTGACCTCACCCATTTGATAGGCATATTGCCGAGCTAGCTCTAGATCTTTCACAGTGATCGCTGATAAAGCCATTGGCGGAGGTAACCAAGTCAAACCAGCAAATCGCTGCCCCACACCTTCTTCAATATCCGCAGCAATCAGAAGTGGGGTATTCGCCCAAGCCTGCAACTGTCTCGATCTTGTTTGCAGCTCAACCGCGCCACCACCCAGCAAAATAACCCCCCCTAGATTAAATTCCTTGAGCCATCTTTGCAAGGTCTGATTGTCTGCTTCCCATTGGGGATATAGCCTTTGGGAATCAAACAAGTTGCCAGATGCTCGGACAACAATCATCTGACCAATTTTTGCTTTTAAATCCATAATTTTTGGGGTCACATTTTTGGGTCTCAAAGAGTTATATTGGGAGGGGTCATCTTAAAATATTAGCCAGATTAAATTGAGACCTATTGTTATTTTCTGCAAATGAGTAAACCCCAGGCAAATTGAATTAGATTGAATTACCGAAAAGTTCAGCCAAACGACCGATGAATAAAGATAAATACTTAGCTAATAATTAGATAGAGACAAGTAAACAGGTAAACAAATAATAGTTAAGAAGTCAGAGTTAATTTAACTCGAAATTATGACACAAAAACTATTCTAAATTCGTCTCTAAGTTTGGTGTGGTGCCAGCATTATAAAATATTTAATTCTGCGGTTAGGAGTGTTTTAACAAACAAGGACTAAATCGAGGTATAACATGAGTTACTACGATTCCGATTGCTTCTGGACTAACGAAGAATTAGGCAGAAAGAAGGTAGAAGAAGACCATCGACACCATGGCTTATTAAATTGGCTCAAACAGTTGCTAATTTATGTTGTTGACTTGGAAAATAGCCCCCTTACCGAAGCAAATAATCAGCGCAACATTGATCATCGCAACCATCAAAATAGTTATCGAACTAGACCTAATGGGCAAGAAAAGCTCTAGACTAACCTTCGAACCTACGACTTTCTTTTGCTACTTCCACTTCTGCATGGCGGACTCCTTTATGGTTAGGGTTTGTTCTTGAGCGGTGAAAACATTTGAAGCAATGAGCAAAAACAAGTAAACCAAAATAAAGAGCTATGAGCAAAAAATAGAGATGGATAGATTTATCCATCTCCAACAGAATTAACTCAAAAATTAGAACTTACGCCCCAACTGCCTCTTTGGCAGCGTACATAACTTCTAGAGTTATTTCGTTGATGTCTCTCTCGCGAGCAAATTTTTCGGTATTGCGTTTTACCTTGCCGCGAACGAAACCAGGTACTTTATTCAGCTCACCTTTAGCTTCTTTGTCCCAGTTGAGATCAGAACCAGCAGAGATACCTTTAGTAATAACTTCCTTGGTATCGTGTCCACCAAAGATTTCAAGCAGATGATCTTCCATTCCCAAAGTAAAGGAGTTATAGACCAAATCAGCAATTTGGTTTGTCCCTTCATAACCAAGGAAAGGTTTGTAACCTATTGGGAAATCTTGAATATGGATTGGCGCAGCAATAACCCCGCAAGGAATATTAAGCCTTTTACCCACATGACGCTCCATTTGGGTGCCAAAAATTGCCGCAGGCTCTAGTCTCGCGATCGCGTCACCAATTGCCCCATGATCTTCACTAATTAAAATCTCGTCACAATATTCGCTAACCTGCTCGCGGAAATACTTTTCATCGTATTTACAATAAGTACCAGCCAAAACAACATGGATACCCATTTCCCGAGACAAGATTTTGGTCATGGCGATCGCATGAGTCGTATCACCAAAAACAATCGCCTTTTTATCGGTTAAGTTTTGGCAATCAATCGAGCGAGAGAACCAGGCAGCCTGAGAAACATTAACAGTTTGATCGTTAATAAAATCTTCGTAGTCAACCTCAGCACCCTGAGCATTGATAACTTGCTGAATTTTGCGAATGCAGCGAGCTGTTTCCACCACTCCCATAGGAGTAATATCAATATAGGGCATCCCAAACTCTGACTCAAGATACTTCGCAGGCATAACCCCTAGCTCCTGATAGGGAACCAAATTAAACCAAGCCTTAGTCAGATTTTTGAGGTTATGAACCGATGCACCTTCAGGAAGAACCTCATTAACCTCAATTCCCAAATCTGCCATCAAGCGTTTTAGCTCGGTGCAGTCGTGGCGATTATGAAACCCAAGGGTGGAAATTCCCAAAATATTTACAGAAGGCTTCTCGGTCTTCCCTTCAGGTAGTTCGCCTTTTTTACGAGCTTTTTCTAGATAAAACTGGACTATTTGCTGAAGAGTGCGATCGCCAGCCTGCAACTCATTCACCCGATAGTGATTAACATCCGCGAGTAAAACATCTCCCTTAGAATCTAGCTGGGCGCGATCAACAAAGTTTTGAAGATCTTCTTGCAAAATACTCGAAGTACAAGTAGGAGTAAGCACGATTAGATCAGGACTCTCGTCTCTATCTTTGCGAGTGATATTATCGATTACTTTTTCTTGAGAACCACGGGCTAAAACTTTGCGATCGACCACACTAGTCGTAACTGGAGTAAAGTCTTTTTCCCGCTCCAACATCGAACGCATAACATTAAAATAGTCATCGCCTATGGGCGCATGCATAATCGCATGAACATTTTTAAAAGAACTAGCGACTCTCAATGTTCCAATATGTGCCGGGCCGGCATACATCCAGTAAGCTAATTTCATCTTGATGTTTCTCCTGATAATTTTTTGATAACTTTGCCCCTAACTAGATCTCGGTTCAAGCAGACAACAAAGCACTAATGTTTTGAATTACAGAGTTAAAAGGCTATCCCTAAATTAGGTATAAATACTTTCACGACAAAAATAAGGTTATCTAATTCCTTCTTCCTAACTTTGAATATAGTGCAGCTCGGAAGCAAGGATTAAGGGGTTAACTCAGCCCGAAAATAATCTTAATCATCGGATTAGTCTCGTAACATTTTTTCTTATTTTGACACCTAAATATTTACGCAAATTCGGAAGATAAAGAATCGACCCTGTTTCGCCAATTTTGGGAACTATAGGAATAACAAGCAAAATTCTCGATGATTTTGGCGATAGTTGCCAAAAAATAGTTCCCAATCAGGATCCAGATCACACCGAAGACCTACAAATCTAGATAAGGTCGACGATTAGGATCTTGTCACTTAATTAAAATCCCAGAAGCTTGGGCATTCAAGAATAAATAGCCCGCTGTAAACCAGAAAATAGCCGTTAAATTTAACTTGGGAAAAAGATGGTTTCTGATTTTCGCCCCCGTGAATCCTTTCAGTTTTTTCTCCAGGAGTCAGTGGAACTCTTGCAGACTCTAGAACAAGGATTGTTAGAAGTTAGAGAAAACAAAAGTACGCAGAGTGTTCACAATTTGATGCGAATTGTCCATTCCCTCAAAGGAGGAGCAGCTTGTGTCGGCTTAAATCACGTCAAGAAAATTGCTCATAACTTAGAACATGCTCTCAAAACCCTCTATGAAATCGAGATGGAGATCGATTTAGAACTAGAGGAGTTGCTCTTACAAGCTTATGATCGCCTTAAGTCCCCCTTAATGGATGAAATCTATTATGGTGGCAGCGACCCTGAAGAGGCGATCGCTAATGCCGAAGGAATATGGCAACAACTAGAAACAAAACTGGGTATTGACTTTGCCGATCCCAACCAAAAAATAAGCGTGCCTTTCTCCGGAGAAATCTTACAGGGGCTAGAACGCTTGAAAAATATTCTCCAAGATTCTCGCCAACAAGAAATTGGTGGGGTTTTGAAATTGCAAATTAAACTTTTTCGCAACTTGGCAGAGCTAGGAAAGATGAATAATTTCCTGACGATCGCCAATCATACTTTGGATTGTTTAGAAAATAATCCCGCTTCTTCTCATGACATTGGCACCAAAGCACTACGAGATTTTCAGTTTGCCTATCAGGTCTTAACCAAAAAAGCCCAAGACAAGCATAAAAGCAAATCCTCCAGTCCCAATAATTCTAGTAAAAACAATCCTAGTCAACAATCTAGCACCCAAAATTATCCGATCTTCACCAGTGAGCCAGAAGTAAATAATTCACAAGTTTCGATCCAAGCACCTAAAAATACTAGCTTTCAAACCTTTATCTCTCCCTCGCCAAAATCACCAATAATTGAGTCTTCAATTATTAAATCCTCTTCAATCATTAAATCTTCTGAACTGGCACCACAAGATCAGCACACCTCCTTTTTAGAAGAATTTGAACCAATTACGCGATCGCCAAAGCCGATAATTCCCAACAATCAAACCAGTTCAAAATTAGCAAATTCCACAAATTCCTCCTCTCTAGCAAAAATTGAAGATCAGGAAAATCAAGCTGGGACAGTGACCAGCCACAAACTAGCTTCTTCTACCCTAGGAACCAGAATCGATAATTCTCGCTTAGAGCTATTACACAAACTTGTTGGCAAACTAGGAGCACAAGACCAGCAGTTACTCCTGCAAAATCAACAGAATAGAGAAACCCTAATTTCCCTAAGTCAATGGTATGAAAGATTCCAAGATCTCAATCAGAGCCTCAAATCATGGTTAGAGTCGCTACCGAATAATACTTGGCAGTCCGAACGATCAAACTATCAAACCAATAGCCATTATCAGGTTAATCAACACCTGCAATCATCTTTAGAGAATTTGCTAGAGGAGCTATCTCAATTAGGGGAAGGATTACAAGATCTGACTTTTCTCGATCTTGGCTTTGAAAAAATCCTTAAAACCAGACAAAAAACCCTCAAAAAACTACGAAATAATCTGCTCGAAGCAAGTATGTTGCCAATCGGCGAATTATTAGCTCAGTTTCCGCGCATGGTTAGAGATTCGGCAATCAGTAAAGGGAAAGAAGTTAAATTAAAGTTTTATGGCGAACAAACTTTAGTTGATAAAGCCATTCTCGAAAAACTCTATGATCCTTTAGTTCATTTACTCAGAAATGCGATCGCTCATGGGATCGAATCCCCTTTAATCAGGCAGCATAAAAATAAACCAACCTGGGGAACAATTACCATTTCCACCTATCATCAGGGTAACCACACCTACATCGAAGTTAAAGATGATGGCAAAGGGATCAATTGGGATAAAATCCGCCAAAAGCTAGTTCAGCAAAATGGGATCTCTCCAACTGAGGTGCAAAATTTCTCACCTGCCCAATTGACTAAGTGGTTATTTGCTTCTGGATTCTCGACTACTAGCAAAGTTAATACCCTTTCCGGTCGAGGAGTAGGTTTAGATTCTGTTCAAAAACAGATCAATAGCCTCAAAGGAATTATCAAAGTAGATTCCCAACCAGAGATCGGCACAAACTTTATTATTCGTTTGCCTCTAGCTCTGTCGATTATCAAGTTATTGGTCTTCAGTGTGGGTGGCAACCTATTGGCAATCCCCGCAGACTCCCTTCTCTCAATCGTCCTAGTCGATCAGCGAGATATCCAAACAGAACAGCAACAACAATATTATGAATGGCAAGATCAAGCAATTCCCATCTGTCCAGAATCTCTGCTTGCTGATTGCTACTACCCTCGGATCGAAGATTCTAAAAATACCCTCATCAGTCGAGAGTGGCAAAATATCTATCGAATCCCCTTGCTGTTAATTTCTAACGGTTCGGAGCTGATTGCCCTACGGATCGATCAAATTGTTCTGGAGCAAGATCTAGCAATCAAACCCTTTGCCAAGGAAGTTGCTACCCCTTCTTCTCTAATTGGTTGTACTGTTCTCGAAGACGGCAGATCGATCCCTGTAATCAATTCTGTTGCCCTTCTAGATAAATGGTTGCAAATCAATGAGCCTCAATTGCCTGAAGCGCGATCGCATCACTCTAGTTTTAATCAGCCAAGTTTAAATCATCATGATTCTGAACCTGAACCAACAATCACTTTCCCTAACCAAACCACGATCCTAATAGTCGATGATTCCCTAACGATTAGAAATAGTCTGGCAACAATTTTAACTAGAGCTGGCTATCTGGTCATCGAAGCTGAGGATGGTTTAGAAGCGATCGAAAAACTCAGACAAACAAGTGATATTCAAGCAGTTATTTCTGATATCGAAATGCCTAGAATAAATGGACTAGAATTAATCAGCCAAACCCGTCAATTAAAGGGTGATATCTTCCCGATTATTATGCTGACTTCTCGCAGTGGGCAAAGATATCGCCAACTAGCTCACAATTTGGGAGCAAGCGATTACTTGACTAAACCAATTGTCGAAAAAGAAATTCTCGCTAGCCTCAAGCAATATCTTCATAACCAAAATACTCATCTTTAGTTAAATCTAGTTTTTTAAAATTCCTTCAACAATTTCCCAAAAGAAAATTAATTAACCTTATCTGATTAGACAGATAGCAATTACTTGTTTATATTTCCCGCTTATCGGAACTTTGATTGCATTAACTCATGACCTAACAAACTTGAGAGAATAGCAAAATAGATCTAATTCACTATTGACAAAGACTAGTGTAATTAAAGATAATTGGAGATCGTGTAACTTATTCTGTTCGGATCGGGTTGAATATAATAAAACGTCGCTTCTAAACGACTACCCGTACGGCACTCAACTTAAAATTAATTCTCATGACTTACGCAATTATTGAAGCTGGTGGTACGCAAATTAAAGTAGAGGCAGGTCGCTTCTACGATATTAATTTATTACCAGTAGATGCTGAATCCAAATTCACCATGGATAAAGTGTTACTTATTAGCAATGATGACGAAGTAACTGTCGGTCAGCCCTACGTAGAAGGCGCTACAGTAGAAGGAACAGTAACGCAGCATCTTCGCGGCAAAAAAGTGATCGTCTATAAAATGCAGCCTAAAAAGAAAACTCGCAAAAAAAGAGGTCACCGCCAAGAATTATCTCGCTTTATGGTTGACTCCATTAACGTGGGCGGTTCTGCGATCGCTACTGCCGAATAAACAGTGAATTTCACTATATCTATTATCTATTTATCTTAAAAATACAGCGGAGATTGTAATGGCTCATAAAAAAGGAACGGGTAGTACTCGTAACGGTAGAGACTCTAATTCCAAACGCCTAGGGGTAAAACGCTATGGTGGACAAGACGTAACTGCTGGCAGCATCTTGGTACGTCAAAGAGGAACCAAATTCCACCCTGGAAAAAATGTAGGGATCGGCAAAGATGATACTTTGTTTTCTCTAATCGAAGGCGTGGTTAAATTTGAATACCGCAAAAGAGGTCAACAAAAAGTTAGTGTTTATCCTCTTGTTGAAGCAACTGCATAGGTTTGAATTATTAACTTTTTGAGTTAGAATTCAGCCAACTATTTTCTACAATAATTTTCGGTACTTGATTTAAGTTGATCCCAGCTTTTTTAAGTACCTTTTTTTTGAACCTTAATCTCAACCATTCTTGAATAATGACTACTTCCCCCCAAAAAACCAACCCAAACCAAATAGATGATCCTCAAGAGAAATATGGAGAAAGAGAGATCGCCGAAGGAGAGCTAATCACCTTTCCTAACCCAAGAATTGGCAGACGCTACAAAGTTGAAATTTCTTTACCCGAATTTACTTGCAAATGTCCTTTTTCTGGCTA
>CALKUU010000128.1 GCA_937996665.1 uncultured Xenococcaceae cyanobacterium
AAGAAAACAAGATCTCGAAGCTCTCCAAGAAGCCTTGACTAAATTAGAAAAAAAAGTATTTTCTATTTCCACTTTTGGAATAGTTAGTTGTGGCAAATCTTCAATTATCAATACCTTAGTAGGAGAAGACGTTTTTTTTACAAATGCGTTAAACGGCTCCACTACAGAAATGCAATCGACTCGATGGCAACCTGCTGACAAAGATATCGAAATTGAATTGATTGATACCCCGGGAATTGATGAGGTCGATGGCGAAACTAGAGCTAATCTAGCCAGAGTTGTTGCCCAAAAATCTGACTTAATTTTATTTGTTTTAGCAGGAGACATTACCAAAACAGAGTATTTAGTTCTGCAAGAATTAAGAAAAAGCCAAAAACCAATTGTGATTGTTTTTAATAAAGTAGATCTTTATCCACAAGCAGATCGCCAAAGCATTGTAAAAAAATTACAATCCTTGAATGTTGCCAACCAAGAGACTCTAGACAAGACTAGCTCAAATGATCCTGATTCAGATCAGACCACTTCAGAAACCCTTGAGCAATTTCTAGTTGAGAACGAAATTGTGATGGTGTCAGCTAAGCCAAGAGATATTCAGGTCAGAACCGAAGCTGCCGATGGGACAGTTACGACCACTTGGGAATCACCTCCCCCTCAAATTGAAGAACTTCAAACTGCCATTACCAAAATTATTCAAAAGGAAGGAATCTCCTTATTAGCCTTAAATGCTCTAGTCCAAGCTAGAGATGCTGAACATAGTATGGCAAGAAACAACATCAACTTACAATCAGAGTCAACCCAAGAAATTATTTGGAAATATGCTAAATATAAAGCTTTAGCTGTCGCCGCCAATCCTTTTCCGATTGTTGATGTTTTTGGTGGTTTTTGTGTTGATTTAGCTCTAATTCATGCCTTATCCAAGTTCTATAATTTACCTCTAACTAATTATGAAGCTAGGAGTTTGTGGCGTAAGATTATTGCTAGCTCTGGAGGACTATTGATAGGAGAAATTATTAGTACCTTAGCTCTGGGGATTGGTAAGGGTGGATCGGCAATCGTCACAGCTTTTAGCGGCTTTAGTGCTTTTGGCGCTTACATGGGAGCAGCAGGTATTCAAAGTGCGATCGCTGGATACACATCATATATTATCGGCAAGGTAGCGCAAGTTTATCTAGAAAAAGGTTGCAGTTGGGGAAAGCTAGGAGCTTCAACTGTAATTAGAGAAATTGTCGATGAAGTAGAACCCAACACTATAATTTATCGCTTACAGCAAGAATTATCAGTTTGAGCGAAATTTAAAGCATCAGGCAAGCAAAAATAATTTGCTATCATAGTTACCAAGAGAATAGAATTTTATCTATGATAAGAGATTTTCTTAGCGAAGCAAGTCAATCCATACTTTGGTTAAAATAACTCACAAAAAACATGCCAGTTGATCGCCTTGCTCGAAAATCAATTTTTTTAACCAATTATGAGAACTGAAAATCGAAATTATTTTAGTATTATTCTCATAATTTCCTTAATTTCTCTCTCTTTCACCGCTATTCTGATCAAGATTAGTACCGCTCAAATTAGTCCGAATGCAACTATTTTCCATCGTCTTTGGATTGCAACACTAGTCTTAGGATTGTGGGAACTAATAGATTGGTTAGGTTCAGCACCAAATACCAGGAATGATTCGATCAAGGCTCCTTTAAGTGCTAAACAGTTAGGATTAATTTTCTTGGTCGCCCTAACCTCTACTGCCTCGGTAGTATGTTGGGCATGGTCGCTGACACAAACAAACGTTGCCAACTCAACAATTCTGCGTAACTTTACACCAATTTTTACGAGCTTAGGCAGTTGGCTATTCTTCAGTACTAAATTTAAGCGTCAATTTTTAGTAGGCATGACGATCGCCTTATTTGGGATTATTACTATTGGCTGGAATGATCTCCAACTTGGGGGAGATCATCTTTGGGGAGATATCCTAGCCATTTCTTCGGCTTTTTTATATGCAGTTTATCTATTAACTGTCGAACAACTTCAAACTATAATTAGCACAAGAACAATTCTCATTTGGCGTTGTGCGATCGGTGCAATGTTAATAGCCCCGCTGATCATGTTCTCGGAAGACAATATCATTCCACAAACAAAAGAAATTTGGCTAGCCTTAATCCTGTTAGCAGTTGTTTGCCAAATAGTGGGACAAGGACTATTAATAGTCAGCTTAAAACAATTTTCTTCAGGCTTAATTGCAATTTTACTACTACTACAACCAGGTTTAACCGCATTACTCGCTTGGGGATTTTTTGAGGAAGCGGTATCTCTATTTAATGCGATCGCTTTTCTATTTGTTATCCTCGGCATCTATCTAGCTCAAGCTAGCGACCATCTTACCGAGACAACAGCACCAAAATAACTAAGACCCAAATAACTCAGCAAAATTGGCATGTCCTAATTAATTAAAGATTTAGGACTAATCTCAATTAACTTATGAACTCAGTCAGATTAGTTTAATTCTTGATAATGTGAATAAATTAGCTAATAAAATAACTCAAGCAATTATCGCAATTCTCATAGTGGGACTGAGCATAACTAATCCCAACAGCCATAAATATAAAACTTACGCAGCAGACAAAATAAGCAGGGAATTGAAAGATAATACCTGCACTCAACTGAGCGAAAACCCCAACTCACACTTAATCACTTCTTGCCAGATCCTAGTTAATAGCGTCAAACCACAAATC
Source organism: uncultured Xenococcaceae cyanobacterium (assembly GCA_937996665.1). GTDB lineage: Bacteria > Cyanobacteriota > Cyanobacteriia > Cyanobacteriales > Xenococcaceae > Hyella. The sequence goes on from CALKUU010000128.1 coordinate 2,727, forward strand.
GAAATCACGATTACGCAAAATACCCAACATACAAACTGGATTATTTTTAGTATTTATAAAACTCGACTACAAGTTAACTCCTTGATTCCCGAGTACCACTTTACAACAATTGGCATCTTTGACTTCTTCTTGACATATCACATAGAAGAAATATAGAGATATCAACCCAAATAAGAAAATAGATTAGTTAATTAGTGTTTCGTGAGGATTAAACCCATTAGTAACTTTGGCATTGTGAACATCAAGCTTAGAAGCATTGCCTGTATCAGGAGAAGGAAGATCAGGCTCAATCTTGATTAAAATCTTAGGACCAGAACTAGCAAGACGGAATATCATGCCATCTTTAGCGGGAGTATGGTCTACTCTTTTGCCATCAATATAAGTACCATTTGCACCAATGTTAACTACTTCCCAGTTTTGATCAACTTTTTGAATTTCAACATGATGGCGAGAAACAACCGCACTATAAAGAACTACTTCATTCTTAGTGGCACGACCTATTCTTATTTTTTTCTCATCTTGAAAAGTCCAGCTTTGGACTGGAACTGGTTGTAAAGGATGTAATAAAGTTAATGTAATCACAAATTTGTAATCCTATAGTGGACTTTTTCTTTTGTTAATTCAGGTTGATATTTTTATGTTCTCTATGATATTTTTGTGTTCTCTATGTAATACTTTTTCTATGTAATACTAATTAAGTCGGCAGACGGTTAAGTATAATTCACGAATAGTATTTATACTAGCTAGATATGCTTAACAGAGTTAAAATATACTCTCGTTTTAGCAAAATAATCGCACTACGTCTAACAATATAGCTCATCTAACCTCAAGATGTCTGCCCAAGATTTCAAGAAAAAACATGCGTTTACGGTTGTAATATCTATTCAATTTTATAGCAATCAAAAAATAACTTACTAGCTATAGAAGTTATTTAATCTATAGGTGATTCTCTATTTTTATAATCACTTTCAATTAATAAAAAATTTTTTAGGATGACTGAAATTTCCCAAACCATTACCTTACCGAGTCAAGAAAGTGCAATCGCGATCGCAGGTTCAGGAGAGACTAATTTATCATTTCTATCTCGACAAACTGGTGTCAAATTAGTTTTAAGAGGTCAAGAGCTAATGCTTTTTGGGAAAGAAAAAGCAGTTAAAAGAACCGCCAGCATTGTCGCTTCCCTTAAACCTTTTTGGGAAACCAATAAAGTTATTACCGAGCCTGACATCTTAACAGCTTTTCAGGCACTCGATACTAATCGAATTGAAGAATACAGTGAACTACAAAAAGATGTTTTAGCTAGGACGAAAAAAGGAGAATTAATTCGAGCTAAAACATTTAAACAAAAACAATATATCAAGGCAATCCAAAATCATGACATTACTTTTGGAATTGGCCCAGCAGGAACTGGTAAAACTTTTTTAGCTGCGGTCTTAGCAGTAAAAGCTCTTTTAAATGACGAGTGTGAAAAAATTATTTTGACTCGACCTGCCGTCGAAGCTGGAGAAAAGCTGGGGTTTTTGCCTGGAGACTTACAACAAAAAGTTAATCCTTTTTTGCGCCCCCTTTATGATGCCTTGTACGAATTTATCGACTCCGAAAAAATTCCCGATTTGATCGAAAGAGGCAAAATCGAAGTAGCGCCACTAGCTTATATGAGAGGAAGAACTCTCGGCAATGCTTTTGTGATCGTCGATGAAGCGCAGAATACGACCCCAGCACAATTAAAAATGGTCTTAACTCGTTTAGGGTTTGGATCGAAAATGGTAGTAACTGGCGATATCACTCAAACTGACTTACCCAAACAACAAGAATCGGGTTTAATTGTATCCAGTCGCATTTTAAAGTCAGTTAAAGGAATCGCTTTTTGTTATTTAACAGAGGCTGATGTTGTGCGCCATCCTTTAGTAAAAAGGATTGTTGCGGCTTATGAGAGATTTGAGAAGTAAGGCGAAACCAACTTTACTTGCCTAAGCTAATCTAGATCTTGAAAGAGTGGCGTGCTGAGGTAACGTTCGCCAAAACTTGGTTGGATTACCACAATCAACTTGTCTTTATTTTCAGGTCTTTTACCTACTTGAACAGCAGCAGCGATCGCTGCTCCAGAAGAGATACCTGATAATAAGCCTTCCTCCCGAGCTAGCCGACGTCCATATTGAAAAGCTTCATCGTTACTAATCTGGATAATTTCATCGATCAAATCAACATTTAAAACTTCGGGAATAAAACCAGCCCCAATTCCCTGAATTTTGTGCCCCCCTGGTTTACCCCCAGACATAACTGGGCTATCGGTAGGCTCAACAGCGATCGCTTTAAATTCTGGTTTCTTTGGTTTCAAAACTTCAGCGATTCCCGTAATCGTACCGCCAGTACCAACGCCAGAAACAACCATGTCCACATTACCTTCAGTGTCTTGCCAAATTTCTTCGGCAGTAGTTAAACGATGGATCTCTGGGTTGGCAGGATTTCGAAATTGTTGAGGTAAATAAGCATCAGCAAGATTAGCCGCTAATTCTTCAGCTTTTTCAATTGCAGCTTTCATCCCCCCAGCAGCAGGGGTTAATTCTAGTTTGGCACCATAAGCCTTGAGCATAGATCTTCTTTCCAAACTCATACTTTCTGGCATTGTCAAAATTAATTGATAGCCTTTGGCTGCTGCTGCCATTGCCAAAGCAATCCCTGTATTTCCAGAAGTAGGCTCAATAATAGTTGTTTTACCTGGGAAAATTTTTCCTGCCTTTTCGGCAGCATTAATCATATTGACCCCAATTCGATCTTTCACCGAAGAAGATGGGTTCATACTCTCTAACTTAACAACAATTTTGGCCACACAGCCTTCAGCCTGAGGAATATGATTTAACCGCACCAAAGGGGTACGACCAATTAATTCGGTGATATTGTTAGCAATACGCATAGAGTCAACCAGTTTAATTTTCTTGAAGATGTTAATAGTCATTTAACGTCTTGGAGCCATAGCAAGTAAAACGTTTTCACCTTCTATCAATATTTTTTAACAAAGCGCTAAGATATTGCCGATTTTCAGGATTATTCAACAAACCCTGACTAGGACTGAATAACCAGGCGAGCAAAAAAGCACTAAAAATAGTCAAAGCGATCGCTGCACCTGAGGGTAAATCCCAGTAATAACTAAGATAAATTCCTAAAGTACTTGTCGCCATGCCAAGTACGGCACCTAAAAACATCATTTGCCATAACTCTTTGACTAACAAATAAGCTGTCAAGGCAGGCCCGACTAATAAAGCGGAAACTAAAAGAACCCCAACCGTTTGCATACTTGCCACAATTGTTAAGGTAATTGCACAGATCAGACCGAAGTAGATTATTTTGACGGGTAAACCACAAGCCTGAGCGCCAGTGGGGTCAAAAGTATAAAATTCTAACTCCTTATAAAAGAGCCTGGTTAAAATCAGAATAAGAGCAGTAATTATCGCAGCCTGCCAAACATCTTGATTACTGACTCCCAAAATATCGCCAAATAAGAGACTGTTCAGATCGATTTGGTTAGTTTTTAACCGATTAATTAAAATAATGCCGAGAGCGAGAAAACTACTCAAAGTGAGAGCCATAGCAGCATCAACTTTAATGCGCGATCGCATTTCGATCCCGACGACAACTAAGGCACTAAATAAACCTGCGACAAAAGCACCAGCAGCTAAATTAAGGTTGAGAAAAAAAGCGAGAGAAACTCCTGGCAAAACTGCATGAGAAATAACGCCACCCATCATGCTCATCTGCTGCAAGATCAGATAACTACCAACCACAGCGCTAAGGATGCCGAGTAAACAACCAACAGCGATCGCCTGTTGCATAAATGTGAAACTCAATGGCTCAAGCAACCAACTAAGCAACCCAGAACAAAACAATCCAGACCCAAACCACAGTCCAGTCAAGCTCACCATGAGGAACTAATAACTATTAACCAAAACTCTGCCATAAGTCTGTTGAATGTTTTGGTTTGTCAAAACATTATGGCGATCGCCTGAAGCAATCAACCTTTGATTAAGCAAGAGAAGATGATCGTAATTAGTAATAGTTTCGCTCAAATCGTGACTAATTACTAGCAAGGTTTTTTGCTGTTGTTTAAGTTCTTGAAAAACATCAAAAATAATATCTTCTGTCTGATAGTCAACATTATTAAAAGGCTCATCGAAAAAGAAAAGATCGGCTTCTTGAGCGATCGCCCTTGCTAAAAAAACTCGCTGCTGTTGACCTCCAGACAATTCGCCAATTGGGTATCTAGCAAAATCACTCATTCCGACTCTGGCTAAAGCACTAGCAACAATTCTTCGAGAATTTCGACTTGGCTTTCTAAACCAACCAGTAGTAGGAATTCGACCCATCATCACGACATTTTCGACCAAAACAGGGTAGTCCCAGTCAATTTTATTGCGCTGCGGCACATAGGCAACTTTCTTCAGATTTCGCTTTAGGGGCAGAGAATTATAACGGATACTTCCTTGCAAAATCGGGACTAAGCCCAAAATACCTTTGATTAAAGTACTTTTACCGGCGCCATTAGGGCCAAATAAACCAGAAATAGTTCCTGGTTGTAAACAAAAGGAGATATCGTTAATTGCCCGATGATTACGGTAACCAACAGCTAAATCGCAAACTTCAAGCATGCATCGAAAGAAATAAATAACAGAAAATGAAAATCATTCTCATTCTATTATAATGATAACCGTTATCATTGCCACCAAAATTTTTCACTAAAATACGTCGCGCTAGTTGTGTTACGAACAGTTAGTGAAAAAATCGGCACAGTTACTAACTATAATTCGAACCAATCAAGTACAGATATGTTTCTGAGCAAGAAATTAGCCAACAACGTTAAACACAAAATTACCCCGAGCATTTTGACAATCTTTGGTTTAGCTTTCACAGGTTGCCAAAGCATTAGTAACAACTCGATCGCTTCAGCCCAGAGCAAACCAAAAATCGTAGTTTCCCATAATGTCTTGTGTGATTTCGTGGAAACCATTGCTCAAGATACAGTCGAGCTAACCTGCTTAATTGAAAAAGGACAAGATCCGCATACATTTCGACCAGCTCCCTCCCACCGCAAAGCAATTGAAAAGGCTCAAGCAATTTTTTATGGCGGATATGGTCTCGAACCGAAAATCGCGGAGATACTTAAGCCAATCGCTAAGAAAAAGCCTGTCATTGCAGTTCATGAAGAGGCAGTAAGCAATCCGATCATCACGAAAGCTCATCATCACGAAGAGACAGAAGAAGGGCACGAAGAGCACGGACATGAAGAGCATGGGCATGAAGAACACGGTCACGAAGAGCACGGTCATGAAGAAGAAAAAGCAGAAACAGCCCCAGATCCACACGTTTGGCATGATGTCGACAATGCGATCGCCATCGTTAAATATTTACACTCCTCACTCCTAAAAATTAACCCAGCTCAAGCTGATATCTATGTAGCTAACACCAATTCTTTGCTAAACAATCTCACTCAATTACATCCTTGGATTCAAGACCAAGTAGCTACTATTCCCGAAGGTAAAAAAACCTTAGTCACCACCCATAACTCACTCAATTATTTCGTCCAGGGCTACGAATTCGATGAATATGAAACGCTACAAGGTTTAAACCCTGAAGACTCACCATCGGCTCAAGATCTTAAAAAGTTGGTGCAAACTATTAAAACCAAACAAATACCAACAGTTTTCGCAGAAAACACAGCCGAAGATCGAGTAATTAAGAATGTTGCCAAGGAAGCAAATATAACATTGAGCGATCGCAAGCTATGGGTAGATGGATTAGGTGAAGAAGGAAGCAAAACCGATAGCTATACCAAAATGATGATCCATAACACCTGCACCATAGCCGAGGGTCTAGGAGGATCCTGTCAGCCTTTTTCTGGCAACCAATAAGTTAAATTTGCAAGACTAAACCGAGATTGCGTCAATTCCTGCTCTATCTAAAATTTCAGGAATTAATTCTTCTTTTTTAACTGCCATCAAATGAACACCTTGGCACAAACTTTGAGCAAGTTTAACCTGTTCAGCGGCGATCGCTATTCCTTCTTGAAGAGGATCGCTCGCTTGTGCTAAACGATTAATAATCGAGTCGGGAATATCAACCCCAGGCACATACTTATTGATAAATTGAGCATTTTTAGCTGACTTTAATAAAAATATCCCTGCCAAAATTGGTTTACCACTCCCGACCGCAATTTGGCTCATAAATTTATCTAGTTTTTCAAAATCAGTAATCATCTGACTTTGAAAAAATTGTGCTCCTGATTCAACTTTACGCTCAAACCGTTTTTGCAAACTAGACCAGCTCTTCAATTGAGGATCAACCGCCGCACCAGCAAAAAGATTTAAAGCCCCATCGGGTAAGGTTTTCTGGTTAAAATCTTGACCTAAATTCAAATTTTGAATTAATTTTAGTAAGCGCACCGATTCCAATTCAAAAACAGCTTTAGAATTCTTGTGGTCACCCGCTTTCACAGGATCTCCTGTTAGTGCCAAAATATTACAAATTCCCAGCGCTGAGGCTCCCATCAAATCAGCTTGTAAGCCGATCGCATTGCGATCGCGGCAAGCAAACTGACAAACTGGTTCAATGCCATTATTTTGCAAAATCATCGATGCAGCTAAAGAAGACATCCTTAACACGGCTCTACTACCATCGGTAATGTTGACGGCATGGACACGATCTTTAAGCTGCTGAGCGACAGTTAGCATTCTGCTGGGGTTAGAACCTTTAGGTGGTGTAACTTCAGCAGTAATTAAAAATTCTTGGTTAGCAACGGCTTGACGCAAGCGACTGGTCATTATGAATTTTGGTTCTTTAATCTTTTATTTATATTTAAATACCATTTAAAAGGTTAGCATCCCGAAAAAGGGGAAAACAAAGTTTTCTCAGAATGGTAGCAGCAATCACAAAAAAAGTGAGCTAAGCTCACCAATAATCAAAATTGCCTCATTCAACGATGCCAAACAAGATTACAAGAGACTCAAAGACTTATTAAGACGCACTAGATCTAACTGTTTCTGGTGTAGCAACAACCAAGATTGAATTAAATCGGGGCCGTGCATTTCTCCAGTTAAACCAGCTCGAAGCGATCGCATGACTAAACCTTTTTTCACTTTCAAGCTTTTAGTTACCTGCTTAATAATTGCTTTCGCATCATCCATTTCCAAACTGTCCGCAGCTTCAATCGCGGTAACAACTTCCTTTAGGACGGCATCAACACCTTCCTGCTTGAGAAAATCGATCGCTTCATCAGTATAGTTAGCAGCTTCGCCAAACAATAATTTTGTTTCCTTGACCACATCAGCCAGACGAGTCAGATTAGGTGCAACCATTGTCGCTAGAGCTTCTAGCCAAGAGCGATCGCCTTCAAGATCTACCTCTAAACCAGCTTCCCGCCAATAGGGAACCAGCAAAGGCAACAACTGATCAATCGGCATTTTATGTAAATACTGACTGTTAATCCAATCCAATTTATCCCAATCGAATTTTGCACCAGCTTTATTCACTCTGCCCAAATCAAAAGTCTTTGCGGCTTCTGCGAGAGTAAAAATTTCTTCCGTAGAATCAGGAGGAGTCCAACCCAATAAACTCATATAATTTGCCAAAGCTTCAGGCAAAAAGCCCATCTGCCGAAAATCGTCAATCGAGGTTACCCCATCTCGCTTCGATAATTTTTTACCCTCTGCACTCAAAATCAAAGGTGTATGGGCAAATTGAGGAACAGTTGCCCCCATCGCCTCATAGAGCAAAATTTGCTTAGCCGTATTAGCAATATGGTCTTCACCACGAATGACATGAGTAATATCCATATCGATGTCATCTACGACTACTGCGAGATTATACAAAGGTTGACCAACAGTGGTTCCTTCCCCTGCACGAGCAATCACCATATCTCCACCTAAATCGCTACCTTGCCAAGCAACTCGACCTCTGACCTGATCTTGCCAGACAATTTCGCGGGTATCATCAATTTTAAATCTGATCACGGGCTTTCTGCCTTCTGCCTCAAGCGCAGTTCTCTCTTCTGCGGATAGTCCCCGATGGCGATTGTCATAGCGTGGGGCTAAACCCTTAGACTTTTGCGACTCCCGCATTTGCTCTAGTTCTTCGGGAGTGCAATAGCAAAAATAAGCTAAATCCTGATCAAGTAGAGTTTGGATCGCTGCTTTGTATTTATCTAGTCTTTCAGTTTGGAAAAAGGGTCCTTCATCCCAAGTTAAACCAAGCCACTCCAAACCAGATTTAATATTTTCTGTATATTCAGGACGCGATCGCGCCTCATCAGTATCCTCAACTCTTAAAACAAATTTACCCTGTTGATTACGAGCATACAACCAGTTAAAAACAGCCGTTCTAGCGGTACCAATGTGTAAATTTCCTGTGGGCGAAGGAGCAATCCTCACTCTAACGGTCATGTTCTTATCCCTTATTTCTTTACTTACCTAATTACTTAACTGGCATGACTAAAGTGACCAGCTTTTATTGCGATTAATCTTATGCTGACAGTTGTTTACTAACTATTTACGTAAATAT
>CALKUU010000129.1 GCA_937996665.1 uncultured Xenococcaceae cyanobacterium
GCTGATTTCAGTTTGTATAGAAACAAAGCATCAGCATTAAGGTGTTTCTCAGCACTGACAACTTTCATTGCCACAGCGTTCATGAATTTTAGATCTCCTAATTTAGGCTAATTTTATCGAGCTAGCCTAGCATAAATACTCTGTTGAATACAAGCGAACTAGTTCAAAGTCTGTGTAAATTCAAGCTTATTTTTACCTAGTTTGGGCTGTTGGTATATGCTGATCACGAGTTTAGATAAAGCGATCGCTCCCAACCCAACAATACTTAGACAATAATCGTAATTACACAAAGAATTATGGCAATTATCGCCATAATTCTTTCGTTTTTTGTGTTTGGCTTCTTCAACAATGCATTCAGACCAAACAGAAATCCAACTAAAGGAAATAAAAGGGGAACAGAAAGAACAAAAGAGAATAAACCAAGTAATAATGCGATTATGCTTGAGGTCATTATTTTGTAGTTACAAATTACGTCATGTTCGCAAGCAAATCCATCAACAAAAATAAGTACAGTCTACAAATCTACTTGCTAAATTCACTAGCGAAAACCACAAGTTCTCTTTTCCTGATCAAAGACAAGAACTTAGCATTGCCATATTCCCCACTATTCAAAATTCACTCAACTTTTAATTAGCATGATGTGTGCCTAGCCAGTCTACAGAAACTAAATTACTATAGTCGGCGAGACTATAACCACAATTATTAGCTCTTGCCTCAAATTTGTTAACAAGACTATTTAGACTATTCGGCAACAGACGATTAATAATATTTTTACGATCTTTTTCCCACATCGCAAAGTATTTATCATTAGTGTTACTGCGAATACTATGCGTAATTTCAACTGGATCTAAATCCAAATAATCAAAGATACTTTCAATTGCCTTTTGTGGCTCTTTGACAAACTCCTCATATCTCAATAAATAAAGAGAGTTAAGCGAGCTCATATCCTTAAAGAATGCCTCGTAAGCCATTAAGGTATGTTCCAGCAAAGAATTAATTGACGTTCCACTCCATTTTTTAGTTGCATAGGATATGGCTAATGGATGGCGTAAAATTACAATAAACTTGCTGTTAGGATAAAGCTTTTGGAAAAATCTTGTTCTAATAAGATTTGGTGGAGATTTTTCAATCAAATAAGGACAAGATAAATCATAGTGAGAACTCCACTCTTCATAAATTTTTTGAGCGTTTTCACTAGTTGCTAAAGAGTGATTTTCATTCATGTAAGCACGTTCATCAAAGGCAAATTTACCTGGTCCGCCAAAAGAAAGCGCTGGTTCATAAACAGACTGCAAATGTTGACCTTCATCTTCAGGAACTCCAGTATCAGAAAAACCGCTGATCTTTTCGTGTCCACGAATTATTTCATGTAGCACAGAAGTCCCACTACGATGCATTCCCCCTAAAAAGATAAATTGTTTATCCTTCATTTTGATATTCCTGTAATTAAATATTTTTTGGTTTAAATAGCTAGAGTCAATGATAAGTTACTAAGCTCAAATATTGCTCAAATTCCATTAGTCTATATATCAAAATTTGAACCATGAATCAGTTCCTATAAACTATAAAAACTAGTAACTACTAATATCAAATTTGTTGTCTTTAACTAGCTGGATAGTTAATATAAGCAAAGTCTAATAACATAAAAAGATTCTAACTTCAATTAAACCATTATGGCTCAGTAGCTTCAACCAAAAAACAGGGCGATCGCTGATTTCAGAGGTTGGTTCGAAAAATTAAACCCAATACTCAAAAACAAACAATCCCAACCCCAAAAGTGCGATCTAGCTCCCCAAGCATCGCAAATAGAAGAACTTAGACCCTAGGAACATTACGCTACTCCATAAAAATAGTAACCAGCTAAGTAAGCTATCTTTGGAAATGGCGATAAATTTGCCAGAACTATAAAAACTCCCAGAACAAGGCAATCACAAATAAATGTTATAGAATTAACCAAAATATTATGCTTCAGTGCTGAAGGAGATGAAAGTGCATCGGCAGCAAAAAAGTCAAATTTTTTCGCATCCAGAATTTGAGAAACCGCTTCCTCCTTTTCCAGATATTAATAGTTCTTGGAATCAAGATTGTTCTTCAAGCTTTAATTGTCAGCGAGCCTGGGTAGAAATTAAGCTCAATAATTTGATTCATAATGTCAAAGCGATCAAAGCATTATTATCGCCGCAAACTGCTTTTATGGCTGTGGTCAAAGCCGATGCTTATGGTCATGGAGCCAAAGTTATTGCTCACACAGTTCTCGAACATGGTGCTGATTGGTTAGCAGTAGCAACTGTCACCGAGGGGATAGAACTACGCCAATCGGGAATTAGTTCCCCAATTTTGCTATTAGGGGCAATTAGTTCATCGGAGGAGGTTAATAAAATAGCAGAGTGGCAGCTAGAACCAACTATTGGCGATCGCTCTCAAGCAGTGGCAATTTCTGAAGTACTCTCCGAGCTTAAAACTACTCTACCCGTGCATCTCAAAATAGATACCGGGATGTCTCGCTTAGGAACACCTTGGCAGCAAGGATTAGAGTTTGTCAACTTCGTAACCCAACTGCCCTATCTGCAAGTTGCTAGTATCTACTCCCATTTGGCAACAGCAGATGATCTTGATCAAATCACTATGCTTGAGCAGCAACAAAGATTTAATAGTTGTATTACTCAATTAAAAAATCAACAGATTACGCTTCCCTGTCTGCATTTAGCAAATTCGGCTGCGACCATCATCAACAAATCGGCTCACTATGATTTAGTCAGAGTTGGCTTAGCACTCTATGGTTTATATCCTGCTGAACATCTCAAATCATCGATAGATTTAAAACCAGTTTTAGAAGTTAAAGCCAGAATCACCCAAATTAAAACCCTGCCTGCGGGAACGGGTGTTAGTTATGGACATCAATATGTTAGCGATCGCCCCATAACGATAGCAGTAGTCAGTATTGGCTATGCCGATGGAGTCGTGAGAAATCTCTCCAATAAATTACAAGTAATTGTGCAGGGTCGATTAGTTAAGCAGATCGGAGCCATCACCATGGATCAATTAATGATCGATGTTAGTGAGCTAGACGATCTCCAAGCAGGTGAAATAGTTACTCTCATCGGACAAGATGGTAAACAATCGATTAGTGCTGATGATTGGGCAACTACTCTCGGCACAATTTCCTGGGAAATTCTTTGTGGATTCAAGCATCGCTTACCCAGAGTAATGAAATAATCTATAGACCCAGAGTAAAGTAAAAAGTTGCTCCTGCATTTTCTTCTGCTTTTGCCCAAACTTTCCCTTGATGACGGTGAATAATACTTTGGACAATTGCCAAACCGATCCCTGTCCCTTCAAATTTCTTGGCATTACTTAAACGATGAAAGGGCGTAAATAATTTTTCTGCTGCCATACTATCGAAACCAATGCCATTGTCACGAACAAAATAAACTAGTTTTCGATAGGCTGAGCGAATCCGATTTCTTTGATTAAGATCATCAATTTCTTCCAAATTAAGTTTCGATAAACTCTCGCTTACCTCCGTAGGATGAGAATTAATCACCCCAATTTCAAGTTCAGAATTTGCTTGATTTGCTGAATATTTCCAGGCATTGTTCAAAAGATTTTCGATTACATGGCTAAGGAGATTCTCATCGGCGATCGCAATAAGGTTAGGCTGAATGGTAACTTTAACTTGCCTTGATGGTTGTTTTAGTTGTAGTTGTTTAATAATTTCTTGAGCCAGCTCACTAACATCGACTACCGAGACTTTTAATTCTGTTTGTTTAACCTGAGAGAGAGTCAATAAATCTTGAATAATTTGCTCCATCCTTGCTGCGGCATTGCAAATATGATCAATATAAATTTTTTCCTTTTCATCATTAGCTTCTACTTCAGATTTTTTTCTTAACAAATCAGCCATCCCTTTAACCACCGTTAAAGGATTACGCAAATCATGAGACACCATGTAGCTAAAAGCTTCTAACTCTTGATTTAATGACTCTAGTTGGCTTGTTTTAGTTTTTAATTGCTCTTCAATATGTTTTCGCTCGATCGCATAACGCAGAGCATGCACCAGCAGCTCTCCTGTAACCTGTCCTTTAAATAAATAATCTTGTGCGCCTTTACGAACAGCTTGAATTGCAAGTTCTTCATCATTCAAACCAGAAAGAATCACAATCGGCGTAGCCAAAGAATGATCTTTAATAATTTTGAGAGTTTCCAGTCCTTTGCTATCTGGAAGCGAAAGATCTAGCAAAATAACATCAAAAGAAAACTCTGCCAAAGAAGAAGCGGCTTGCGCTAAGTATTCAACGTGGGTGAGGTGATATTGATCCGACTGATCTGCTGAAAATTGCTCTTGGATCAAAAAAGCATCGCCAGGATTATCCTCAACTAACAAAACTTTGAATGTTTGATCGACCATAAATTCTATCTAAGCACTTAATTATTAGCTATTTTTGGCAAGCTGAGGAGGTAATTGAACAAGACGAAGCCAAAATTGCTCAATATCTTTCATCGCATTCGTAAAATCGTTAAAGCCAAAAGGTTTAGTTACGAAGCAACTACAGTGAAGTTCATAAGACTTGACAACATCTTGCTCCGATTTAGACGAAGTCAAAATAATTACAGGAATCGTTTTAAATTCAGAGCTTGTCTTGATCTCTTTGAGAACTTCAAAGCCATGCCTTTGAGGTAAATTTAAGTCTAGTAAAATCAGATCGGGACGATCCCCATTCTGAAATTCTCCTTTTTTATAAAGATAATCTAGCGCGGCTTCCCCATTAGAAACATAGTGCAAATTGTAGTT
>CALKUU010000130.1 GCA_937996665.1 uncultured Xenococcaceae cyanobacterium
TCTGATTTAATCTCAGCCGATTCCACAATCTCGTTTGCCTGATTTACTGCTTTTTGGATAATTTGCTGTCGTTGCTGAAGGACTTGAACAGCGATCGCTAAAGAAGTGGGTAGATTTTCTTTAATAGCATCAACATAATCAAGAACAATTGTTCCATCGACAATTACTAAGTCAGATAGGGGAACCTTAACTCCGTCCAAAATAGCATTTTCCAACAATTCTAACTGCTGCTGTAAATTAGAACCTGAGCCATAATCGACAGTTAAAATGTCTTCGGGAATTGAATCATAATTTTGGTTGCTCTGATCTGTACTCTCAAGGGACTTGTCTTGATATAGCATCTCGATTAATGGGGTGGGTATCCTAAACAGTTCGGGAAAGTTCAAAAAGCACTACAAGTAGCACGTAATACTATCGGGGAAATCGAAAATAATGCAGGTAATTAAGAGTTTACTTTAGCGCAAATAAGCTTAGTTCTAGCAAACGGTTAGGTTAACAATACATATCTGGGTATGATCCCTAGGGAAAGTTAAGGAAAATTTTATTTTTTCTTAGGAATCAAAGTGAAAAGTCAATGATTACTATCGAAATAAGTCACAGTTTCTTACCGCTCAAATTGATTGAAATCTTTGTAATACAAGGCTTGTAGCTTTCGTTACAGAATAGGACAATCCGTAGTAATTAATACAGGCTTTCCAGACATTTTAGGTTGTCAAATTTTTAATGTCGGCATTTTAGGTGGATATCTTTGCAAAACCCTATTCGTTACAATTGCTTAGACTGCTGTGCAAATGTACCTAATTTTGTTTTTGTGAATAAACGATGTATATATCCTTAGCAATGTTGTGGGGAACCAAATGTTCAACCGGACCTCCAAACTGAGCAATTTCTTTGACCACGCTGCTACTCAAAAAGCTATATTCTTTGGATGTGGCTAAGAAAACTGTTTCAATATCTGCCCATAAAGTTTCGTTGGTATGAGCCATTTGTAATTCTTTTTCGAAATCGGATAATACTCTTAGTCCACGTAATAAAACTTTTGCCTGTTTTATTTTTGCGTATTCGACTGTTAAACCAACAAAGCTATCCACCTCAACATTTTCCAGATCTTCGGTACACAGCTTTATCTGTTTGATTCTCTTCTCAACGCTAAATAGGGGCTTTTTACTGGGGTTCGAAAGGACAGCAACTATAACTTTTTCGAAAAGCTCATTTCCCCTCTTAATAATGTCAAGATGACCCAAAGTAATTGGATCGAAGCTGCCTGGATAAATGGCAATGGTTTGACTTGTCATAACTGGATGAACCATATCTATATAAGAAAAAAAATCTTAACTAACTTAGTTAAGATCCTGGAGCCAACTAGATTTGACTCGTTAATTTTAGATAACTAACTAAACCAAGACTAATTCAATCAAAACATGCTTGACGGAAAAAATTCGGATCATAAGGTTTGGTTATTTTAATCTCAGTTTATTTTTTTTCGGGACGACGGGGACGACCTTTTTTGCTTCTAGGTGCAGAAGTACCTCTATCTGAAGATTCATCTCTGTCTGATGAGCGACTACTACCAAAAACATCTAAATGTAATGACTGTTGTCCCTTGGTAGCAGCAGTTTGGAGGATGGTTCGGATCGCTTGAATATTTCGTCCACCACGACCAAATACTTTTCCCTTATCTTCAACATCAAAGGCTACCCTTAACCAAACTTTGTTAGTGCTAGGTAGATATTCACAATCAGCGTGTAGAGATTCTGAATTTTCAAGAAAAGGCTCTAGCAGAAATCTCACTAACCCTATGTAGTTAGGGCCAGTAGCTTCTTGGCTAGTAGATTGATCTATATCTCTAGGCATTTACTTGTTCAAATACTTTGGCTTTAGTAAGAATGCTTCGTACCGTATCAGAAGGCTGAGCGCCGTGCTTTAACCTGGCGACGATCGCAGGAACATTTAATCTGGTTTCATCGGTACGAGGATTGTAGTAGCCCAACTCCTCAATAGGACGTCCATCTCTACGCTTTTTGCTTTCGATAGCAACGATGCGATAACTATGTTCTCTTTTCTTTCCGAATTTTTTCAGGCGCAGTTTGATCATATTATTTCAAAATTCTCCTTTAAGATTTTAGTCTATAGATTGCAAATTCCACAATTGTATATTTTTTCAGTCCAACTTCTCAAGTAATTCAGTGAAATTATTACTTTGTAATGAGCTGATAACGACCAGTTAATTTTTCGAGCTGCTTATTCAACAAACTTAAAAACAAACCGACATCAGTTACGACGCCAACTGATTCGACTGAGCCGCGATCGCTGAGTTTGGTTACTACCGCCGGATTAATATCGACACAAACCATCTTTACCCCCGCAGGAGTCATATTACCTACGCCAATCGAATGCAACATCGTCGACAGCATTAAGATCATGTCTGTGCCTTCGAGAAGTTGGGCATATTCTGCTTGGGCTTTAATTAAATCCATCTGAGTATCTGGCAGTGGTCCATCATCACGA
Source organism: uncultured Xenococcaceae cyanobacterium (assembly GCA_937996665.1). Taxonomy (GTDB): domain Bacteria; phylum Cyanobacteriota; class Cyanobacteriia; order Cyanobacteriales; family Xenococcaceae; genus Hyella. Next base: position 2,509 of record CALKUU010000130.1, read on the forward strand.
ATTGAACCTGCTAAGGCAAAGGGGACGTTATGCTTAACGCATTCATACATGATGCCTTTAGATACTAAGCCTGATTCAACGGCTTTGGCAATGCTGCCATAACGACGCACTTTATTGATGACATTGAGATGATGACGATGTCCTCCTCGCACAGGGATTCCTTTCTGCATATCTACGCCCAAAGAAGTTCCCATTAGAGCTTGTTCGAGATCGTGAACTGCGATCGCATTACCACCAAGTAATCCTTGAACATAGCCTTCGCTAATTAGTTGGGAGAGATGCTTTGCTCCACCTGTATGAATTACTACTGGCCCTGCGGTGACGACAACTTTGCCTCCGCGATCGCGGATCTGTCTTAATTCCCAGGCAATTTTTTCGACAACTAATTCTACCCTTCTTTCACTAGAAACCCCTGCTCCCATAAAACTGAATTCTTCGCTGCTGCGTTTTTCCCGAGAATCGGCTTTACGAACCGTGCGAATACCCTCGCTGCCAATGACAATGCGATCCCCTTTTTTTAGATCTCGGAGAATTCGACATTCAGCACCATCGTTGCTAATAACAATTGCGCCATCCATGCGCTGCTTTTGGACGCGAATCCATTTGCCCTCGATCTTGACTTCTGTTGGGTAAATATTACTGACATAAAAATCGTCAGGAGCAACCCCATCAAGATCGCTTATCGCAATTGTGGCATTTTGAGCCGTATCATCGGCAGTTATGGCACCAATCTGAATTAGTCGACTAATAATTTCATCCATAACCCGAGTCGAAGGAGCAGAAACTCTTACTTCTGCTTGAGAGGGACTATTTCTCTCTGTTCCTAAATTGAAGTTGAGAACTTTGAAACTACCGCCATTATCTACTACTAAATCGAGGGTTTCATTCATCACCCCCGCATCGAGTAAATGCCCCTGGAGATGAACTACTCGGCTAGCAACTGGCTCGTTAGCATGAACATTCTCCAGAACTGGCTCATTAATTCTGAGGGTTAAGCACTTAGCTGCCCCTCCTGCTTTAAGAAATTCGGTCAGAGGGGTTTCTATGACCTGGAAACCAGTTTGAGCTAATTGTTCTCTGAGGCGATCGCTGACTTTATTTACCACAATATTTTGCCCAACATTAACCGCGTTGCAAGCAAAATTAACCGCATCATTTTCGGCGATCGCAATTCTTTTGGCGGCGGGAACTCGACTCTCGATTAAGTGATTGGAATAGGCGTCAAATGCGCTCGGATAGTAAAGTAGATAGCCACCCGACAAGGGACAGAAACAAGTATCTAAATGGTAAAAGCGATTATCAATTAAACGTAGCGATAACACCTCTATATCTAACCATTTTGCTAAGTAGGAATGGGAATCTAGTTCTGAGCGAAAACCATAGCCAGCCCACAGCCAACGGCCCTGACGATCTAAAAGGGCATCGCCAGCACCTTCAAAGGGCAAATCACGAGGTAACTCATGAACGGTAAAACCATTATCGGCAAACCATTGCTGAAAATAGGGTTCTTCTCCTTGGCGTTCAGGATGGTAAAACCGAGACAAGACAACCTGATCTCCCAAAATCATCCCTGCATTGGCGGTAAAAACCATATCAGGCACGCCTTGTTGGGGAGTGATTAGCTCGACTTGGGCTAAATCTTGTAAGACATGATGAAGCATATCCCATTGTTTGACAGCGCGATCGCGAGAAGATTTATGGACATTGCCTTCCATCCAAGGATTAATGACATAATCAACATCATAATAATCGGGCGCGCACATTAAAATTCGGATCGAGTCAGTCATATTAAGTAGCCTTCAGGGCGTTTGCCCAGAATTATTGAAATTAAACTATTGTTTGTATTCCTAACAAGAAGAGCGGGAAATAGTTCTATCTTTTTGCTAGAGCAAAGCCCCAAAAAATTCTGATTTTGAGATGTTTGCAACTGCTTTTGACAGAATTGAGGGTTAAAAGCGCAAAACCAAAAACTCGCATCCTAAATAAGGAAGTCTTCAGATGTCTCATCTAGATAGAAAAAAGCCTTGGTTATTGATGATTTCTGCCAATCGCTCAGTCATTTTAGTTTAAAAAGTACTTAAGTTGACTAGTCTTAAGTCATGAGATCTTGAAAAATAATTGATAGCGACCCTACTCTTTGTTCTCTTCGAAAACAAAGACTCATAACAAAATGAATTTAAACCGAAAGTGTTGCTAAAAACTCAAGCTTACCTGAGTTTATATTCTTGCTTAACCCAACTAATTTTGCTGATACTCTTCGACAATTTTGGGAAAGTAGTCATAACCATCGATACCAATTAGGGCGATAATTTCTGGACGAGCTTTTCTTAGAGATTCCTGAAAAGAAATATCTCCTAGCTGACCTTTAATGATTGTGACTAGACCAGCACTTTTGCGCCACTCTAGCGAGTTGATTTGGTGCAAAAGGTACATTGCCAAGCAACCGTATTTAATAGTCTGTGCCTTATCTTCTAGACTGTAGAAAGCTTCAGCCAGATAAGTGTAGCTCAAGCCTTGGAGGTAAATATCTTGAGCCATTTGAGCTAACGTCGCTCCTTTTTCTAGGTAAGCGATCGCTGAAGTAGGTTGCTCCAAAATCACATAGGCAATTCCCAAACTATTGCAACCCAAAGATTGACTCTGAATATCTTCAGTTTTAGCTGCTAATTCCACACCTTGTTGGAGATAACCGATCGCCTCATTATAGTTATCAGTTTGCATTCGATCTAACTGCCTGGATAAAAAGACTTTGCTATAGCCTAAATTAACTAGGGCATTAGTTTCTCCTAATTTATAGCCTCCTTGTCTGGCTAAAATTAAGGCTCTCTGACTGTAGCTAATTGCCTCTTCATAATTTTTTTGTTGGACACAAGTTCGGCTCAAATGATTAAGGTTAGCAATTTCACAAGGTTTATCCCCAGCTTCTCTGGCGATCTCTAAAGCTTCCTGATGAAATTCAATAGCAGGAGCGTACTGACCTAAGATGCGTTGAGAATAGCCGAATAAGGTGAGGATTCGCGCTTTTTCTTGTGTTCCCGGAATTTGTTTAAGGGGTTCACCTAAGTATTCAAGAGTGTTTTCCAAGTATTCTCCAGAGAGAGAGACAAATATGCCATTGTAAAGCGGAAAGTCATCTCTACGGGCAAAAAGACGTAATATTTGGAGCACATTTTGTAAACAGCCCTCTTGAAACTGATTACTACTCGTAAAAGTTTGAGATAGCTCTGACCAAATACCCGCAAAGGTAAGTAATGTCCGATAGGAAAGCTTTTTGCCAAATTGTGCGTTGTAAGGTTGCTGATCGAACCAAGTAACTAAACCCTGCTGGAGAGATTGCAATAGAATCAATAGCTCTACCCAACCGATTAATTCGATTCTGTTGGTGATGGAAGCAAGATCAGCGATCGCTTTTTGTTCAGCTAAAGCTGCCAATACTTGTTGGGCTAGAGGAGAATCAATTTTTTTGACCCATACTCTCCAAGGATTAGGTTTTTCTCTGGCAAAACCTAAATTATTTGAAGATTGATACATCCAGCTAATCAGATCATCTTCTAGCTTGGCAAAAGACTCTAACCCACGGTTAATCCCCATCACAATTTGTTGACAATTTTGTTTGATCTGCGGGTCAGCCTCTGCGGTTGAAGCTGCTAATTTTTGGGCTATTTGGTCTAATTTGTCTCTAGTTAGAGGTTGTTTTTGGTTAGGGTCAATCAGTTTGACTATTGTTGTAAAAAGTTCATTTGAGTTTGCCTCGATAATACTTTTGATAACCCCATGGATAATATCTGCTTGTTGATTATTCTTTTGCCAGCGTTGATACTGAGTTTCAATGGTTTCTAAAGCTCGGAGAATCCTTTTAGCTTTAAGTTTTTTATCTATTTCTAATTTGGTTGCTTCCATTCGCTGCGATAAGCATCTCTCCCAAATTTCCCCTGTCCCTTTCTCGATACCTCTTTGTAGCACAATATAGACTCTTTCTGTAGAAGCGATTTTACCTTGAAGTGTTTTATCTACAAGTTCGTCTATTAGGGTGAAGTAATTTTCTGATAGAGGTTGAGACACGAGTTTTAATCTTTTAATAAAATAATTGGCTATTTGAGTAAAGCAAACGCTTCTAATAAGTTAAGTAAGATTAGCAGATCTAGGAAATTTTTTTCTTAAACTAAAAGTATTTGGAATTCTGTATTGAGTTACCCGGACTTGATTAGGTTCTGGGCTAGTACTTAAAATCCGACTTCTAATCACCCCAATTAAGAGCTTGATAATTATTCCCATGAATAGCTTTTGTAAAAAATTAGATAATAATTTAAGTCGAAATAATTGATTTTGATACTACTTGAAATTTGAGACTGTACATTTACTTTATATTTATTTTTCCTGAAGTAAATATACAAGTTTGGGTACACAGAAAAAGTTAATTTCTGGTAAACACCTGGTTAAAAGCATTATTAACTATTTTCATTTTTTTTAAAAAAAATCTTATTTCTTGAAGTTATTTATTAACAACAAAAAAAGCAATCACCAGATTTTTATTTTTTTTAACTGGAGTTAAATCTATGAAAACCATTGATTTTCCTATGATAATCATTGCCTCTTTAGAAATTTCGTTTCGATAGAGTATATTTTTTTTAATTCCTAAAACAGTCATTCTATTATTAGATAGTGAAAAAATAGACTACAACACAATTTTTTTTATTTAAGAAAAAAACTAAATTATCGTTACTTGAGTATTCCATTGAATTTTATTTGGCATTCTACTAAACCTTATTTGATATTCTGTTGAACAAAGTACTTAAAATTACGATAAAAACACATTGATTATTAAGTTAAGGTAACGTATAGTTACTAGTGGTACATAATAAGCGGAGTGATTTGGAACGTTTATGATTCTAGTAACTGGAGGAACGGGTACAACAGGACACTTTGTGATACGTGAACTTCTTAGCCGAGGTTTGGACGTTCGTGTTTTAGTGCGTCCTTCTTCAGTTGGTAATTTAGATTGTTTCGACGTTGATATTGCTTTAGGCGATTTGGCTGATGTTGATAGTTTAAAAAGAGCGGCAGATGGAGTTAGTGGAATTATTCATACGGCTTGCACCTTTACTGACTCAAAAGTAGACCAAGCTGGGTTGACAGCATTACTGGATAGTTGGCAAGATGGTCCGTTCGTTCTTATTAGCAGTGTTGATGTTTATGGAACCCCAGAGTATTTGCCATTAGACGAGAATCATCCTTTAAATAGTACTGGAACAAATTACGGAAGAAATAAGGTTCAATGCGAAGCAATTCTGAAAAATAAGATTGAGCAAACTGGGAGAACTGACTGGAGTATCGTTCGTCCACCCCAGATTTGGGGTCCCCATATTAGCTGCGCAGAAAAAATAGTCAGGCACTATCAGCCAATTTGGGCAGGACAAGCAATTGATTTAGCTGTCCCCAAAGAAGAAAACGCGCCAACGCCTGGTGATGGCTGGATTGATGCTCGTGAATTGGCTTGGATCGCTGCTGAGTGTCTTGCCAAACCTTTAAACAAAGCCGTGAACGTTTTTAACAGCCACTTCACCTGGAGAGAGTTGTACCAAGAATTGATTAAATTGACTGGTAGTGTTAGCGTCATCGAACCTAAACCTAGTTCTGAGGTCTACAGTATTTACGCTCATGCTTGGCAATACAATAGAGATAGCCTAGAGGAACATCTTGATTTTCAACCAATCTATGATTGGAGGGAAACTCTAGCTAAAGTTGTATCCATTGCAAAAACTGACCGTCGTTTACAAAAAAGATTTACTAACCCCACTTATCGTAAGTCTAGTCAAAAAAAGCCTACTAGCCATAGTTCTAGCCAGAAAATTCCTGTATAAGCTTCTGTAGTAAGAAGAATTTTGAACAATCTAGAGTTTGGATCTTGAGTTGTTTTTGAGAGAGTATCGATGCATATTGAAAGTGAAGAAACAAAGCTTCCAAAATAGATGACTAATTAATAGCCTTAGCCTAGGCTTTTTTCATTTCCAAACAAGTTAAAGTCGGACTAACTTAATCAAATCCCCTCATTAACTTAAATTTAAACTCATTTCTATACTTTTTTATAAAGCCAAAAAAAAGAGAATGGATCTAATCCGATTCTGGATTAGATCCATTCTAAATAATATTAAAAATCCTAGACTCCTCTTTTCAGAGCGATTTCTACTTGCTTAAACTCTTCCCCAAGTCTATTTTTCAACTTATCGGGCAAGGGTCTAGTTCCATAAGAACTATAATATCCAGCTAGTGCATTTAAAGCAGTTTGCATAGTGGTAAAAGAGCGTAGACCTGATGTCTTGGAATCTCGTCTATAACGAGAAGCATATTCGCTGATTTGTTGACGAGCGAGGCTGACTTTCTCTTTTTGCTCTGGTGCATCTTTGGGTAATTCGATAACAGCTTTCAAATTTCCTAAAACCGCAGCAGTATCCTGATTATAGTTACCTGTCAAGCCTGCTGGGCTAGAACCGCATCCGACTAAACCTATTACAATTACTAAAGACAACGCCATCAAACGAGATAGCAAATTTTTAAAAAACATAAACTTTAATTAAAACTAACCAATATCCCATTTATCCTATCAACGAATTGGTATTTCTTACATTTTTATCAAATTAATTGTTTTTCCCTACTTAAAGTTTACTTTGATCAAATCACAGATTTTTCGTTTTTGAAAACTAACCGAAACGCCCACTGATATAGTCCATGGTTGCTTCTTCTTGAGGATTTTGGAAGATATTTTCTGTTTTATCAAACTCCACCAAATAGCCTTGTCGATTTCCTTCTTCTGTTGTTTTTACGTTGAAAAAAGCTGTATAGTCGGCAACCCTTGATGCTTGCTGCATATTGTGAGTTACGATAACAATCGTATATTGTTTCTTAAGTTCATGAATCAATTCCTCGATCTTAAGGGTCGAAATTGGATCTAATGCCGAACAAGGCTCATCCATCAAGACAACGTCGGGTTGAAGTGCAACCGCCCGAGCAATACAAAGTCTTTGTTGCTGTCCGCCAGAAAGTGCTAGACCACTTTGTTTGAGTTTATCTTTTACCTCATCCCAAATTGCTGCCTGGCGCAAAGAGCGTTCTACTAACTCATCCATATTGCCTTTGTAACCATTGATTCTTGCCCCAAAAGCTATATTTTCATAGATAGATTTAGGGAAAGGATTAGGTCTTTGAAACACCATTCCAATTCGACGACGTACCTGAACTGGGTCGATGTCTTTTCCGTATAAGTTGCAGTCGTTATAAGTAATTAATCCTTCAAGCCGAAAGATTGAGATTAAATCATTGAGACGATTATAACAACGCAATAAAGTGCTTTTCCCACATCCAGAGGGGCCAATAAAAGCAGTAACGTTATTTTTGAAAATGTTAAGGTATATTCCTTTTAAAGCCAAAAAATCGCCGTAATATACATTGACGTTTTCTGATTTAAGAACTTCCTCATTTAATTGTCCCGTAACCATACTTTTGATCCTATGGGTAATTAACTATACATATATCAATGATCTTTGGGGTTTTAACTTTACCATTTATTTAATTCGGCATATAGAAGATAGTTTCTAAATAAAGTTGTCGATTTCTCAACTTATTAACCAGATTAATAAAGTAATGTTAAGCCTTATTCTAATTTTAGTTCACAATGATACTTTTTATAAGTTAAGTTGATGAACTGATTAGACATATTTATACTTTTAAGGAAATTTTTTCAACATAACTTACTTGCTATTTGGAATGATTGAATCGAAAATGAAGACGATCGCTTAGTTTTTAACTAATTGAGAATTTGGCTTGTTATAAATCTAATGATCTTGTCTGCAATATTCAGTTCTGAAGTCTTTTCGATTCCTTTGAGCCCGGGAGATGAATTCACCTCGACGACAAGTGGACCCTTGTGAGAGCGTAATAGATCAACTCCTGCTATTTTTAATCCGAGAACCTTCGCTGATTTTAGGGCGATCGCTATTTCTTGAGAAGTTAACTTCACTTTGGTTGCATTTCCGCCTCGATGTAAATTGGAGCGAAATTCTGAGGGGAGAGATTGACGTTGCATTGAGGCAACTATCTTATCGTCAACAACAAAGCATCTCACATCAGCTCCTTTAACTTCTTCAATATATTCTTGGATCAGGATCCTAATATTTGAACGTTGAAAAGCCTCAATTATAGATTTAGCTGATTGACGATTTTCGGCTAGGATTACGCCGATACCTTGAGAACCTTCTAGAAGTTTTATGATCAAAGGTGTTCCTCCCAATGAATCGATCAGACTATCGATATCTTGAGCATCATGAACGAACCCAGTTTTAGGAATATCTAGACCTGCTTTGGCAAGGATTTGTAGAGATGACAGTTTATTTCTGGCTAAGGCGATCGCCTGAGAGCTATTAGGGGTAAATGTACCCATCATTTCAAATTGTCTGACTATGGTCGTACCATAAAAAGACTTGATTCCGCCGATGCGGGGAATAATAGCATCGAAGTTTTCTAGAATGTTTCCCTTATAAAAGATATGCGGTTTTTTTGCGGTAACACTTGCATAGCAGCATAGATAATTAATAACTTCAATCTGATGACCTTGGTTTTCTCCAGATTTTTTAAGTTTCTGAGTTGAGTAGAGAGAACTGTTGTGAGACAAGATCGCAATCTTCATAACTTGAGAGTCCAGTTTTTAAGAAGATAGTTATTTTTTCGTAGAGGTTAGTGTGTTTGCGATTGATAATAGTTAAGGTTTTGTCAGGTTGATAGTCTCAAATTTAGTATATTTGACTTATTTTGGGATTCGTCATTTTGCGTATAAATATGAGCCATTTAACGGAAGACAAAGATCATTGTTTTACTTAAAATGTTGCTTAAGGGAGAGTTCTCGGGATTTTTAAGAAAAGAAAGGTTTTTAAGAAAAGAGGCATAGAGCTTATCAACCCTACACCTCTAAGTCCCACGAACTGTAAACCACCAGCATCCTAATTACCTGACTAGTACACTGGCAGGGTCTGTAAACGATAGCAAACCTTTTGCAGACCAACTTGAATTTATCACTTCATTGCAATTTTCTCTCGTTTTTTTAGAAAGATATCCTAATTTGCACCCTTTCTTTTGTCTTTTTTGCATCAATAGCATGCGAAAAAAGCATTTTGACTTCTTTTGTGTCTTCTAAGTGTATTTTACTAAAGTTATTTTCTGTTTATTTAGAGAACAAAAGTATTAATGCGATCGCTGTATATTTCGTCAGCAGAATTGCTTTAATATTTGAATCTTTACCTTTCTAACTTTTATTGTGAAGATTTGAGAGGTTTTGTTGTCTAATCGTTGTTTTCTGCCTCTCCCTAAAAACTGTGGTATCTTAAACAGGTAAAGATACGTAACGAAAATCAGCATAATCTCCTTAGAGTCTTAATTTAACCTGTGACATCTTCTTCTAAGTATTCCTCCAAAGCTTCTGATAGTTTAATTCCCATTCCAACGTTAAAAAGAGACAATCAGGCCTGGTGGGTTTTCGGCGTAGCTTCTTTTCTCGTTTCAGTTCCTGTTTTTTTTCAGGCACCGATTGTAAGAGTTTTTCCTGTCGTTAGTTTGATAATGACGCTGGGTTTGGTATTGCTAGCATCTTTTTTACAGTTGCGTTGGCCCGATCGCTGGTGGGGCGATATTACTATTGGTTTTAGTTGGAGTTGGCTGGCTGGCTCTATCTATTGGGGTTGGTTTCGCTGGGAGCCTTTGGTTCATTTACCAATTGAGGCTATTGGCTTGCCCTTTGCTTTATTTTTTCTTTGGCGTGGCTGGGGAAAGGTTGGTAACTTTTTCTATCTAGGCTCGCTACTTGGAACTGTTGTCACGGATATTTATTTCTATCTCAACGGCTTGATTCCTTTTTGGCGAGACATAATGACAGCAGAACCAGATGCAGTTTCTGGAATTTTTAAGTCTGCTTTGGTGCAAATGCAAACTCCTTGGGGTTTTAGTTGGGCGGTTGTCTTCGTTTGTTTTTTGATTGGGATTAGTTTAATTGCTTTGCAAAAGTCGGAGCTGCATTGGTGGGCTTTTGGCGGAGCAGTATTAAGTACTTTGGTAGTTGATAGTTTGTTTTGGATTGCTGCTTGCTTGGTTTGAGTTCTACTGGTTTAAGAAATTACTTGGATATTGGGATTTGCTTAGATATAGATATTTCACTTCAAGACATCTAATCAGATCGAGATTAGAATCTAAGTCTAATTTGGTCTTAGCCAACTTAAGTTGGTTCGGTTTATCTTGAAATTTAATTTTGATTGGTTAGTTCTGAGTCTGTGGTTCTCAACTAGCATTTTTGCTGTTCCTGGTTTGGCTCAGTCCTCAAAAGTTCGAGACTCATCGGCTAAAGTCTGTCATCAGAGATTGTCTCGAAAGATTGAGAGCAGGATTGATAGTGAGAAATTTAAGCGATCGCGCTGGGGAATCCTAATTCAAAATAGTAGTAGCAATAATGAAACTATTTATGAGTTAGATAGCGATAAGTTTTTTGTTCCTGCCTCTACAGTCAAATTAGTTACTACGGCGGTTGCTCTCAATGAATTAGGTGCAAATTTTCGAATTAAAACACCTATTTACGCCGCAGGGAAATTACCTCATTTAACTACTCTGCGGATTGTGGGAAAGGGAGATCCGACTCTTACTACTGATAACCTCAAGAATTTGGTTAATCAATTTAAGTCATTAGGGATTCGCAGTATTGATCAGCTAATTATTGACGATCGCTATTTTGCCCAACCCCAAATTAATCCGACTTGGGAATGGTTAGATACCTACTATGATTATGCTGCCCCAGTTAGTAGCGTTATTTTGAATCAGAATACTGCTCGTTTAACTTTGACTCCCCAGAGACTCGGTGAACCAGTTAAGATCAGTTGGAATGATGCGACCGCCTCACGACAATGGCGAGTATTCAATCAAACAAAAACAGTTGCCTCAAGTCAAGATTATTCAATCGAAGTTGATGGCTTGCTTGCTAAACCAACTCTTAATGTCCGTGGTAATTTACCCCAAAATAGGCGTAGTGATAATTGGGATTTAGCAATTTTTGATCCAGGGCAATATTTTTTGGAAACATTTCGCAGTTTGCTAACTCAATCAGGGATAAGCGTTAAGCAGGGATTAGTAACCGACTCGGCTGCGGTTGATGTTAATGATGAAGAAAGAGCGATCGCGCAGATAACTTCGCCGCCACTCTCAAAATTACTCCAGGAAACCAATCAAGATAGTAATAATCTTTATGCAGAGGTTCTCTTAAAGGTCTTAACCAAAGAATTAGGTGCTGAGAATGAGATGGAGGCGCTGGAGCTAGGGCTAAAAAACTTAGAAATTGACTCAGAAGAATTTAACCTCGTTGATGGTTCTGGTCTTTCTCGCCACAATTTAATTACACCACAAGCTTTAAATAAGGTCTTATCTGCAATTGCTCAAACGGCTAATGAGTCAATCTATCGAAATTCTCTAGCTTTGGCAGGAGTTAATGGAACTCTTAGAAATAGGTTTCGTGGCTCTGAGCTAGAAGCTAATTTATGGGGCAAGACTGGTAGTTTATCGGGGGTG
>CALKUU010000131.1 GCA_937996665.1 uncultured Xenococcaceae cyanobacterium
CAACTCTTTTCCGTTTCCAAAATAGCGACCAGCCAGGTACATTCTTGTTTGTGAATGCTCAGGAAAGAGCAAGTATTCTAGAAGATTTTCCTCAGTTTATCGAGGAGGGTGCTGCTTTTAATGTGGCTTTCTAAATTAGAAAAATAAACTAGCAATCTAAGTTACTTCTAACTTGATTTTTGAGATATGTGGGGTCGAGAAGTTTTCTAGATGACTGGCATTCGTGCTGATTTGATCTTTGGGTCCAACTCTCAGCTAAGAGCGATCGCTGAGGTTTATGGTTGCCAAGACTCGAAAAAATTATTTGTCAGAGATTTTGTCGTTGTTTGGAATAAGGTGATGACTTTAGATCGCTTTGATTTGAAAAAATAATTTTGATCTAGCTGTTCAAGACAAGATAAAAAATCAATCGGGGTTTATCAAATTCTGATAATTCGGGGTTTGCGGAAAGAGTAATTTAACTCAATCGCAAACCCTTTTATATAGTAAATCACCTATTTAATAAAAATTTTTAGCCTAGAATTATCTAGTAACATTTAGGTATTACCAAAATAATCAATTATCGTTTTTGGTGACTATATTAATAAAACTAAGAGTTAAACTACCTTTGGAAAAAACCTGTTAAGTATTTTTACTGATTTCTGGGGACGAAATTAAAATAAAGTTACACTATTGCTACTTAAATAAAACACTAAACTTAATCGGAAATATAAATATTATCAAAAATAAAAAATATTATCGATTCTTATGCTGAATTTACAATGATTCATATAGATTGCATTTGTTTATAAGATAAAAAATCTATTACCGATAAAGTCTATTCGGTGTTTTAGTTGTTTGCTATGGGCATATAATCATGACATTTACGAATCCTTTCCAATTATCTTCTCTGAACGGCACCAATGGTTTTGTCATCAATGGCATTGATGAAGGTGACCGCTCAGGAAACTCAGTAAGTAGTGCAGGAGATGTCAATGGTGATGGTATCGACGACCTCATTATTGGTGCGAGGTATGCAGACCCCAATGGAAATAGCGCGGGAGAAAGTTATGTAGTCTTTGGCTCAACTAGTGGGTTTACTGCCAGTGTGGAATTGTCTGCTTTAAATGGCACCAATGGTTTTGTCATCAACGGTATTGATGGGGGTGACTTCTCAGGGAGCTCAGTAAGTAGTGCAGGAGATGTCAATGGCGATGGTATCGACGACCTCATTATTGGTGCGAGGTCTGCAGATCCCAACGGTGCTGCCTCAGGAGAAAGTTATGTAGTCTTTGGTTCAACTGGTGGGTTTACTGCCAGTGTGGAATTGTCTGCTCTAAACGGCACCAATGGTTTTGTCATCAACGGTATTGATGCCCTTGATGGTGCGGGAAGCTCAGTAAGTAGTGCAGGAGATGTCAATGCTGATGGTATCGACGACCTCATTATTGGTGCGAGTGGTGCCGACCCCAACGGAAATCGTTCAGGAGAAAGTTATGTAGTCTTTGGTTCAACTAGTGGGTTTACTGCCAGTGTGGAATTGTCTGCTTTAAATGGCAACAATGGTTTTGTCATTAATGGCATTGATGGGTATGACGGCTCAGGAAGATCTGTCAGTAGTGCGGGAGATATCAATGGTGATGGTATTGACGACCTTATTATTGGCGCAGATCTTGCAGACCCCAACGATAATAGCTCAGGAGAAAGTTATGTAGTCTTTGGCTCAACTAGAGGGTTTACTGACAGTTTGGAATTGTCTGATATCAATGGCACCAATGGTTTTGTTATCAATGGCATTAATGCAAATGACTATTCGGGAAGAGCTGTCAGCAGTGCGGGAGATGTCAATGGCGATGGTATTGACGACCTGATTATCGGCGCAGAATATGCAGACCCCAACGGGGCTGCCTCAGGAGAAAGTTATGTAGTCTTTGGTTCAACTAGTGGGTTTACTGACAGTGTGGAATTGTCTGCTTTAAATGGCACTAATGGTTTTGTCATCAATGGTATTGATGAATTTAACCTCTCAGGAACCTCAGTAAGTAGCGCGGGGGATATCAATGGTGATGGTATAGATGACCTGATTATCGGCGCGAGGATTGCAGACTCTAATGGGAATAACTTTGTAGGAGAAAGCTATGTGGTATTTGGCTCAACTAGTGGTTTTACTGGTAGTTTGGAATTGTCTGATCTAGATGGCACCAATGGTTTTCTACTTAATGGCATTAATGCATATGACCAGTCGGGAAGAGCTGTCAGTAGTGCAGGAGATGTCAATGGTGATGGTATCAACGACCTGATTATTGGTGCAGAATATGCAGACCCCAACGGAAATCTCTCAGGAGAAAGTTATGTGGTCTTTGGCGGTGGAGGTGTTCTGGGCTCTTTAGACGTTAATATCAATCGCTTTCAAAACAGTGATGTCCCTGGTACCTTTTTGTTCGCAGGAGACGACGAAAGTAGCTCTATCCGCTCGGGATTCCCTCAATTTGAAGAGGAAGGTTTTGCTTTCAGAGTCGCAGATGAGGCAGGAGACGAGCTTATCGAAATTTTCCGTTTCCAAAGTCTTACCAATCCTGGCACTTTCTTGTTTGTTGAAGAAGATGAAAGACAAAGTGTCAATGCTAATTTCTCAGAAGATTTTGTTGAGGAAGGTACTGCTTTCTTTGTTCTACCTGCTACTTCTGCGGTGGGAACAACTCTTTTCCGTTTCCAAAATAGC
>CALKUU010000132.1 GCA_937996665.1 uncultured Xenococcaceae cyanobacterium
TTTTTCCCAGAGTTCTAGCAGATTTTCATATCGCTCGTTGATATTAGCCTACTGAGGTAGCCGTTTCCTCCTGCTTACAGAGTGTCTTTTCGATTTCAGCTTATGACTATAGTACAACGCTTACAAGCCTTGTTATATAAAAATTTAATGTCTCAATTGTAAGTTGTCGATTAGCAAAACTCAAGGGTATCGAATCCATTGTTTCGCGTGGGGGATTATCCCTCTCCGCCTTAAAGGAAAAAGCTTCTCATCCCCCAAACCCCCTATTCTGGTGACTAATCTACCAAACTCTCTTATTTTCTCAAGCGAAACACCTAAATCAATCCCAAATCAGCCTAAATTTAGACCAGAAGAAAAGCAACTATAATTAGGGCTGAAATTCGTCAAAAGCAATTGTCATAATTTCCTCTATTTTCTCGATAAGTCACAAAAATCAGACAATTTGGTCATAAACACAATGGATAAAAGTAACTTTCTCAAATCTGCTTTGATAACAGGCTTGATCAGTGTAGCGCTAGGTGCTTGCGGAGGAGAAATCGGCAGTTCAAATAGCCGTTTAGATACAGTTTTAGAAAGAGGTAATTTGATTTGTGGTGTTAATGGACAACTACCAGGATTTAGTTTCGTGGATGAAAACGGCGAGTATTCTGGTATGGATGTGGACATTTGTCGAGCAGTTGCCGCAGCCTTGTTTAATGACGCAAGCAAAGTAGAATATCGAGATTTGAGCGCACAAGAGCGCTTTACAGCATTACAAACAGGAGAAGTAGATCTTCTAAGTCGAAACACTACTTGGACAATGAGTCGAGATACCTCGATCGGCATGGAGTTCGCCCCCACGACTTTTTATGATGGTCAAGGCTTGATGGTAACCAAGGCTAGCAAAATTAATAAAGTAGCAGATTTAAATGGCAAATCTGTCTGTATTTTGGCAGGAACTACCAATGAACAAAATTTAGCAGACCGAATGCGAAAACTGAATGTAAATTACCAACCAGTTGTCTTTGAAGATACTGATGCAGTTTATGCCGCTTATGAGCAAGGTCGATGTGAAGGAGTTACTAGCGATCGCTCTCAGCTAATTGCCAGAAGAGCAGTTCTTGCCAATCCCGACGATCATCAAGTTTTAAAGGCAGTCCTATCAAAAGAACCACTAGGTCCCTTGGTTGCCAACGGCGATTCTAAATGGTTTGATGCAGTTAAATGGATTACCTATGTTTTAATTCAAGCGGAAGAATTTGAAATTAGTTCTCAAAATGTGATCGATTACGCTGACACAGAAGATCCTCGGATCAAAAGATTTTTAGGAAAAGAAGGTAATTTAGGGGAAGATATGGGTCTCCCCAACGACTTTGCCGAAAGAGTAATTAAGCAAGTGGGCAATTATGAAGAGGTCTTTACCAGAAACATTGGTGAGCCTTTTGATTTAGACCGAGGACAAAATAAGATTTGGACAGAAGGAGGATTACTTTACTCGCCGCCTTTCAGATAACAGCAATCTTGATAAGTTACTTTTTGATATATTATTTTAGTTATTTTTGACGTAGTCTAGAAAGAAAAAGTCTAGACTTACAAGATCGAGAAATATCCCAGAGCAGAATATCGTTGAAATTTAAAATTTTTTCCGATAGTAAATCAAAATAACTCCTATAACCAATCAGAATAGCTATCATAACTAGCTAAACCCTAAAATTATTTAGTGGTTAGAGATCTGAACAATATCCATTATTCTTGCAACATTTTGTTTGATGATTAAGCCTAATATTTTGTTGATCGAAGATGAAGCCGCTCTAGCCAAGTTTGTAAAACTGGAACTAGAATACGAAGGCTATGAAGTAACAGTTGCCCCAGATGGGTTAAATGGGTTATCGACAGCAAGAGAAAAAAGTCCAGACTTAATCCTACTCGACTGGATGTTACCCGGCATATCTGGATTAGAAATCTGCCGTCGACTCAGACAAACAGGGGATAAAGTCCCAATTATTATGCTAACTGCAAAAGATGAAGTTAGCGATCGCGTAGAAGGTTTAGATGCGGGTGCAGATGATTACTTAATTAAGCCATTCAGTATAGAAGAATTATTAGCAAGAGTTAGAGCTAGTCTTCGCCGCAACCAAGAAGACAATACAGATCTGCTCCAGTTTAGCGATCTCACCTTAAACCGGTCTACCAGAGAGGTTTATCGACAAAATAGGTTAATCGAACTAACAGCGAAAGAGTTTGAACTATTAGAATATTTGATTACTCATCCCAAACAAGTACTAACTCGCGATCAGATCTTAGAAAGAGTTTGGGGATACGACTTTTTAGGAGACTCCAATATTATCGAGGTTTACGTACGCTACCTGCGCTTAAAGCTCGAAGCAAATCAAGAACCCCGTCTGATCAAAACAGTGCGAGGGGTAGGTTATGTTATGAAGTAATGGTCATTACAGAATCATAGAAGTTAGAGTATTAAAGCTAAGTATTAAATAACAGTACTGATAGGAATATCCATCTCGCTAAAATAAATACTGAGAGTAACCCGACAATGTTCTAGCAATTTGACCAACCAAAGATTTTTGGAGACAATTCGCGACTCATAACGAACAAATAAGTTAGCAAGTCTAACTTCTAAATCAACTCTAGCTGAAGGACAAATTAGAGCGATTTTAATTAGTAGCATTGCAGTTTGAGCAGTACCAAGATTGGTAGTTAACTCTAATAGAGTCTGGTGTTCCTTACTCGTCGAACCCTTAATAATAATTTTTTGATATAGTTTGCGACAGGTCAACAGAATCAAACTTTCATTAATTGTCAAGCCATCTGATTGGTAGTAAAGATCCTTCAGGATATCTCTCAACCGAGAGGATAGAGAATAATCGGAACTTCTCGGAACTATTCCATAAGCTAAATACTCAATTAAATTCAGTTTGAATTGCAGATAATTCACATTGCCTTTATTTTCCAAAATAAATCTTTGGGATAAATCATAGAGAGTTCCCTTAGCATCTATTTTCTTAATGTATTGCTTTACGATCAACTGAAGATCTCGATGGGAAAGAAAAGTTGGGTTAGGAACTTTTCTCAAAAGTTTTCCTGCTCCTGAAGAAAGCTGTTTTGCTTTGGCAATTTCAACTAACCTTGAGCGATAAATAAAATGTTGGGCTAAGTTCAACTCAAATTTGCGATTGCGGGCAGCTTGCAGTTGATCTACTAAATCGACTATTTCAAAAAAATCTTCCTCAACTAGCAAAAGCTGTTTATACAGATAAGGATACCGACATAAGAGAGACTTAAATTCGAGATCATCTTCAATCTTTATCCCAGTAGGAGAATTACAAGCGATCGCAATCCTGGCAAAATTAGCTGGATATTGAGATTCAAGAAAATGTTGAAGTAAAGATCCAATCTTCTTTTTATGGCGAAGATAGTGTCTATTAGTTGATTTTTGCTGATTAAGTAAATCTAATAATTGCCAAATATATTTCACGTTCTGTTTCTGCTTTAGCCAAGAACGCACAATAATATAAAACGAATGACTACAGCTATCAACATATCTAGACGGGGCATCATCAGCAGCAATAATTTTCTCTAAAGGTTCCTGAATAAAGCGATTACTGCAACGACCATCAATGAAAAGACCCTGAAACTCACTAATAACTTCTTCAGGGGTTTGATTGCGCGCATATTTACGCCAATACTCACAGATTATTTGCTCTGGAGCAGCAGATTTAGAAAAAGATTGCTTCTGGTCATCAATCACAATTAACAGTTTTAATAATTACCTAACTGAATACTCATCTTAGCCTTGAATTATCAAGATGGCTGCTTTTTTATTTATATTTTTTCTTCTTGTTTATCAATGATTTTAATCAACGAGAGATCGACATTTTCGAAATGGACACTAAAAGCTAATTGTAAATTTTCAAACATTTCAATTAACCAGAAAGACTTACTAATTGGCTGCAATTCATAGTAACTAAATAAAATAGCTAGTCTCTGCTCCAAATAAGGTTTAGATTTATCGCATAACAAAACAATCTTCAATAACAAACCAACAACTTTAACAATCCCCAAGTTATTAATCAGCTCAATCAGAAGTGAATGATTACAATTACGTTTACCATCAACAATCAATAATTGAAATAGCAGAGAGGAAGCTCTTAACAAAGTAAATTCATCTACCTGATTAAGATGAATATCAGGGAGAATAACATCGAGATATTCAGATATTTTAGGCAGCAAAGTTTCTTTACTATAAGTACAATTTAAATCCAAACTTAAGTAATTATTGATAATAGCTTTAAATTCAACATGAGTACTAACCCCTGCTAGTTGATCGCGACAGCTCATCGCCCAACTTCGGTGAGTATAGCCCTTAACTATCTCTCCCCAATAATAATGCAGACTCTTTTCTAAAAGATTTTCCTTTATTAACGTTGGATTTTTAACTGGATGGAGAACTTTTTTAGAAATCTTAGTTTTTTGTTGAGCTTTATATTGACGAACTAAAGCCATCAATCTAACTCGATAAGTAATATAACGAGATAAATTCAACTCATAATGATGCTGACTTCTTTTTTGAAGATTAATAATGGTTTTTTTAAATTCATAACTACTACCTTCCCCTACTAAATATCTTTGATATAGATAAGGATATTGAGAAATTAAATCACGAAGATATTGAGGATCTGGATTCTTTTTAAATGAAGTTGATTGACCAACTAAGATACTAAAACGAACTAATTTAAGATACTGTTCACTATTCTTAAACTCAATAATTAAAGATCTTAGCTTTCGCTTAGTTCTGGCTTGAATATGGGAATGATATTTTATTGCTTCAATCTGCTTAATTAGCAAAGGAATTTTCGATTTTAGCAACGGATTTATTTGCCATTCATATATAATTATTTGACAGCAACGATTAAAGATAAAATTAAATTCTCTCTGACCTTGCCTGGAACTAATAATCATTTCCAAGGCAGAACGAGACTGATAACAATCACAACCATTACCTTTAAGAAATAGATAGTTAAATTTTTCTAAAATAAGATCCGAAGAATCATGAAGTAACCATCCTCTAATACTGTTGTATAGAATCTCTTCTTCTTTCTTGACAGTATTTTCTTCGAGATTAATGTCGTACTTATGAATCATGAATATTCTCTCGTTAGTATCAAGAAATCTAGCCTTAGTGGTTGCCACAAATAATCAGATATACTCATAATTTTATATTTTTTAATTAGCAATTAAATCAAGTTGCCATCAATATTTAAAATGTCAATATTGATAGTAAATACGGACAATTTAAGTCTTAAAAAAGAATAAAAATTGTAATTTTACTTATAATTGCTAGAGATTCAAATAAGATAGTGCTAAGCCCACTTAACCTAATCGGTAATTAGGACTATGACCGTACAAATTCCCCTCACAGAACTAAGTAAGATTTTGACAAGCAATCTCATCAAAATTGATGCGAACCACACAAGTGCAATAGCAAAGGGACTAAGTACAGACACTCGGAAGCTACTAAGTGGGGAAATTTTCCTAGCATTGGTTGGGGAAAATTTCGACGGTCACAATTTTGCTGCCCAAGCAGCCAAACAAGGAGCGATCGCGCTAATTGTGAATCAAATAGTAGAGATTGGGCAAAGCATTCCTCAAATTATTGTTAAAGATACCTTGTTGGCATATCAGCAAATAGCAAGTTGGTGGCGATCGCAGTTTTCGATCCCTATTATTGGGATTACGGGTTCTGTTGGCAAAACTAGTACTAAAGAACTAATTGCTGCGGTGCTGGGCACTCAAGGAAAAGTATTAAAAACAGCCAAAAATTATAATAATGAGATCGGTGTCCCCAAAACACTTTTGCAACTATCCCCAAAACACGATTACGCAGTGATTGAAATGGCGATGAGAGGAAAAGGAGAAATCGCGCTCCTAACTGATCTGGTTCGCCCTGATTTTGGGGTAATTACCAATGTAGGAACGGCTCACATCGGTAGATTGGGATCTGTAGAGGCGATCGCCGAAGCTAAATGCGAACTCTTAGCTAATTTACCCAAAGATGGTACAGCAATTATCAATGCCGACTCGCCTTTATTAATCGAAACAGCTCAAACAGTTTGGCAGGGAAAAACCATTACCTACGGTCTAGAGAATGGAGAACTAAGAGGACAAATCCAAGAAAACGAAATCCTGCACACTAAAAACGGCAATTTTCCTGTTCCTTTGCCAGGCATTCACAATGCGAGTAACTATTTAGCAGCTCTAGCGATCGCCGAGGTTCTCGAAATTGATTTAGCACCAATCAAAGCTGGATTAAGCGTTAATCTTCCACAAGGAAGGGCAACCAGACACCAATTAGCAGAAGATATTGTCTTATTGGATGAGACCTACAACGCTGGACTAGAATCGATGCAAGCAGCCTTAAAAATGCTCAAAGAAACCCCAGGCAAAAGGCATATTGCTGTGTTGGGGACAATGAAAGAGTTAGGAGATTACGCAACCAGTTTTCATTATCAAATCGGGGAAACAATCAAAGATTTAGACATTAATTTACTGTTTGTTTTAGCCGATGAGACCGCAACGACAGAAATTATCAATGGGGCAACAGGAATAGAATCCCAATGTTTTAATAGTCTGGATAATTTGGTTGCAAATCTCCAGCAAATTGTTCAAAGTGGCGATCGCATTTTGTTTAAAGCATCTAATTCCGTAGGCTTAAATCAAGGAATTACAAGGTTAATCGAATCGATGAAGATTACTTAAACCTAGTGTTAGATCACAGATAGTCATAACCATTGAGGACTTGAATATAGGTAAGATCACTTTAATGTTAGGTCAACCTTTATTAATGCACTCAACTATTAATCGCTATCTCCAAAAATTTAAGTGGCGCAGTCCAATCAAACTGTTGCCGATCAAACTATTGCCAAGCAAACGCCTTCCACTCAATAATCTTCGACAAGGTTTCTCAACCCAACTACTTTTGCTGGGTGTAATTAGCAGTTTTTTTCTAAGTATCCCTGCTAAGTCGATAATAGCTAGAACAAACCAGCCTCAAGCCCAGGGAATTCTAGTATTGGGAGGGGGAAGCGATCGCGAAGTATATGCGGCTCACTTTGCCAAAGACCATCCCGATCTTCCTGTTTGGCTATCGACAGGGAAGTCCTCTGCTCAGGCAACCCAAAATTTCCAGACTGCCAACATCGATTTGCACAGAGTCCATTTAGATTATCGAGCAGTGGACACGGTGACCAATTTTACGACCTTGGTCGATGATTTTGAGAGCCAAAACATTAAACATGTTTATTTAATTACCTCAGACTTTCATTTACCCAGAGCAACGGCGATCGCTAGTATTGTTTTCGGTAGTCGGGGCATCACTTTTACAACTATTGGTGTACCCGCAGCCAGAACAAAAGAACCTCGAATCAAAATTCTCCGAGATAGTCTGAGGGGATTAGTCTGGATTCTCACTGGTAAAACTGGAGCTAGTTTAAATCCTCGGCAATGGAAGCACTTTGGTTGATAATTTAGGAAACAACAGCAATTAAATCATTCCTATTTAAAAACCAAACTTATCATGAAAAAAAGACTGACCCTCACCTTTCAAAGTTCGACAGTCCAAGTTCCCATTACTTATCGCTTAGCCAAAGACTTTAATATTGCTGCCAATATTATCCGTGCCCAAATTGCTCCTGATCGGATGGGAAAATTAGCTTTAGAGTTGCAGGGTGACATTGACGCGATCGCTGCGGCTATTGAATGGATGAAAAACCTAGATATCGATGTTTCCGAAGCTACAGGGGAAATCAGCATCGATGAAAATATTTGCGTTGAATGTGGCTTATGTACTGGAGTTTGTCCCACCCAAGCCTTAACTCTCGATTCCCAATCTTTCTTATTGAAATTCGCTCGCAGTCGCTGCATTGTTTGCGAGCAATGCGTTACAACTTGCCCAGTAGAGGCAATCTCAACTAATTTATAAATAGTTTATTTTAAAAATTACCGACACATAAATCTCGTCAATCAACCATAAATTGCCATAGCTAGCATTTCACCAATAACCAGCTAAGAACGATGAGACATCCTGGCAGCACAATTGACTCAACTAATCATCTGACTATAGGTAAATAGGATCAGAGCAAATAAAATAGAAAAAATTAGATAGTAAGAATTTTGTTGACGATTTTTGCGCATTCTCCTTATTTCTCCCTAACCATGAGTAAAAACTTATCTTCGATAACAGCAATCATTTGACTTTAATCTTGAATATGTAACTTTGTGATCTAAACAAGCTCAAATAACATTTTGACTAGTTAGATTAGATAGCTATAATTGCCAACTGACAACTACCTTGATACTTGTTAAGTGCGATCTCAATTTAGTTAGCAACCATTAATTTTCAGGAGCAGCCGTCATTACTTGAGCAGTTACTTTTCTAAAGTTAATTACAAGTGAATTTAGGACTGATATTCTTAAAGTTCCCCAAATAAGAAGATAAGTAGAGACCACTTAATAATCGTTATTTTTATTCCTAACTGACCGAGCTTAATTTTATGAAAATTCTCATCGTCGAGGACGAGCACGAGATTGCCCAACTAATTCAACAAGCTCTAGAAAGAGAAAATTTTATTACTGCGATTGCCAAAGATGGCTTACAAGCCCTAAGCATTTTCGAGCAAGATAGCTTTGATGTGATTATTCTTGATTTGATGCTTCCTAAATTGGATGGACTAGAAGTTTGTACTCGTATTCGCCAACAAAGTAGGCTCAAAGATCCTTATATTTTGATGCTCACAGCCAAAGGAGAAGAAATTGATCGGGTCATTGGCTTATCAACCGGGGCTGATGATTATTTAGTTAAACCTTTTAGCCCAAGAGAACTAGTTGCTCGGGTCAGAGCCTTATTACGTCGTAGCCTCAGACACGAAGTCCAAAACTCGCAGATCTATCAAACTAAGCACTTCATTGTTGATTTAGACCAGCATCAAGCGACCTTCAAAGATAATGATTCTAAACTATTGGACTTAACAACTTTAGAGTTTAATTTATTGGCTACTTTTATTGGTCAACCTGGCAGAGTTTGGACTCGCACTCAACTCATTGATAAATTGTGGGGCAAAGACTTTTTCGGTGACGAACGGGTTGTCGATACCCATATTCGAAGACTCAGAAAAAAAATTGAACCAGACAGTAATAACCCAATGTTCGTTAAAACAGTTGTGGGAGTAGGCTATAAATTTGAGGATCAGAAGGAATAGAGTATTTCAACTCAATTACGCCCAGTCTATTTATAGTAAAACTAGCTAACCCTTATTGGTTAGAGATATTCATTCTTTCTTGCCAAAATGTTGAACCTAGCTGCCAAAGTAATAAACCGATAAAAAGAGGATTATTGATTAAATATCTTTGCCACAGTCTTTGAGGCTCACAACCAAAACGATAGAGCCACTCTAGACCCAATTTCATGACCCACCGAGGAGCCTGAGATACTTCGCCACTATGAAAACGAAATGCTGCACCCACACCGATCATGACAGCAGCCAACTGATTTTTTTGCCTCGCCATCCACTGCTCTTGTTTCGGACAACCCAAGCCCACAAAAACCACTTTTGCGCCCGAAGCCTGAATTCGTTGTCTATTTTCGACTTCTTCTGTTTTGGTAAGTTCGCGAAATGGGGGTGAGTGAACACCTGCAATTACTAAATTTGGGAATTGCTCTTTAAGGTTGATTTGCAATTTTGCCAAGGTCTCATTCGTCCCACCGTAAAGATAAATGGGAATATTTTTTTGAGCAGCGCGATCGCACCATGCCAACATCAAATCAGGACCATAAACTCTAGTTTGTTGCTTAATACCGAGTAGCCTCATCGCCCAAACCAAAGGCATTCCATCAGGGGTAACCAGTGCCGCCTGGTTTAAGATTTTTCGATAGCTTTTTTGCCAATAGCTCATCATCACGACATGAACATTAGCAGCTACTACATAACAAGAAGTTTTTTGAGCAACCCATTCTTCAATGCGATCGCAAGCATCTTGGTAACTAGTATTATCAATAAAAGTAGCGATAATTGGAATTTTTTTAATTAATTGGCTCACTGGATAATTGCAACTTAGTCAAGATAGGCTTCAGTTACAGCTTTCCCAAAAAAATCATATTTTCACTCAATCAAATATTATTTTTTTGATAAATTATTTTATAATTACCAACTCAATAATTTTATTAAGTGAGAATACGTAAAGACATTCTTTTTAAGTGAGCATAAGATTATTTATATAAGAAGAATATTGGTTTTACTATTAAGACAAAATCAGTTTTTTGTTTGAGAAAAAAGAATTAACTTTTATTATTTTCAATAATGAGTCAAATAGAGATTAGTGAGCTGTTACAAAATAATTATAATAATTATTATCAAGAAAATCAGCTTGAATGGCGTCGCCTGGGGGCATTAGGAAAAGTTAATAATATTAAATCTCTTTGTAAAAATATTGATAAAAAATCTGTTCTTGAAATTGGGGCTGGCGAAGGAGGGGTCTTAAAAAGGTTATCTGATGTAGATTTTTCTCAAGATTTATTTGCGGTAGAAATATCTTCAAGTGGGATTCAAAAAATAAATGAAAAAAGAATTTCAAGTTTAAAGGAATGCTCATTATTTGATGGATATAATATTCCCTATGAAGATCAAAAATTTGATTTAGCAATACTTACCCATGTTATTGAGCATGTAGAATATCCAAGAAAACTTATTTATGAAGCAACAAGAGTTTCTAAATACATTTTTGTGGAAGTTCCTCTAGAAGATAATCTCAGACTAAACAAAGATTTTATTTGGGATAAAGTAGGTCATATTAACTTTTATTCACCGATCACAATTCGGAGAATGCTTCAGACTTGTAATCTTGAAATAATAGATCAACAAATTACAAATAGATCAAAAGAAACTTATATTTTTCAAAATGGGAAAAAAGGTTTAATTAGTTTTTATATTAAAGAATATTTATTGAAATTCTTCCCTTTCTTAGCTACCAAACTTTTCACTTATCGCTCATCTATATTATGTAGAAAGAAACAAGAATAATAAAGATAATCTCTAAATTTTCTTTAATCTAAATTTAGATCGCTCGCCCTTATCTAACAGCCTTTGTAGCGATTAAATTTGTATATATTTCCATTGATTTTCGATAATTAGCTTTAGCAGTATATTTTGCTTCAAATTCTTGCCTGGCTAAAATCCTCATCCTTTGCCAATTCTCTGGGTTGTTTAGCATCCAGTCAACCTGATTAGCTAATTCTTGAGTATCACCTGGAGTAAAGTGTAAACCAGTCTTTTGATGACTAATTAAACTAGACATGGAACCTAGATTTGAGGCAATTACAGGCGTTCCTTTAGCAAAAGATTCAACAATAGTTCTTGGCAAGCCTTCAAAACACAATGAGGGGAAGATTAAAGCCTTAGCTTGACCCATCAGTTCATAGACCTGCTCTATTGGCTTTCTCCCTAAATATTCAATAGAACGATTATGTTGAGCTGCTTGCTCTACTAAAGGTTGCAAATCACCATCACCAACAATTTTCAGAGGAATTTTATCGCCTAATTGTTGCCAAGCATTTAGCAAGGTGCTGATTCCTTTTTCTGATGAGAGTCGACCAACAGACAAAACAAAATCTTGATCTCCGCTGCCAACTTCTTGCTCAGAAATAAAATTAGGTTTAATTAATATCTTGGATGCTGGCAACCCACCTTCAATAAATTTAGCTTTAGCAAACTCGGTTAAAACAAGATAGGCATCTACCATTTTTTGCCAAGTGCCTAAAGCTCTGTGGATAGTCAACATAGAAGCGATCGTAGCGCTAGCAACATAGCTCTCTCGATAGCATTTTCTAGCAACTCCTAAGATAGGAATTTTACCTAAGCAATCCTCACAAACTTGGTCATTACGAAAAAGATAAGCGTTTAAACACCAAAGTCGATAGTTATGAAGAGATTGAATAACAGGGGTTTGTTCATGATTTGCTGCATAGTAGACAGCAGGAGAAACAAGAGGGAAAAAGTTATGAACATGGACAACGTCAGGCTTCTCTCTAGAAATTAAGTCCCTAATTTGCCAATAATCCTGCTGATTCCAAATCGTGCGAATTCCTAATTTCCACTTCGGAATGTTTTTAATCTTGTCATTATTTTGGATATATTTAATTATTTGATGCCCATGAGATTCTAAAAGAGCTATTTCACTATCAACACATTCATCTTCGCCACCACGAATCAGATATCGATTATGGACAATTAATATTTTCATTATTTTTTAATCGATATAAAACTAATAACATTAAAAAAAAGCAATTAAACTATTTACTATATCTAGAAGTAAAGAACAGATACAAACCAATATTTATTGAATAAATAAAGAGATGATTTTTCTCTTTATTCGAGAAGATAGCGAAAAGTTTGTTCGAAAAGTATAATTATCTCCGTCTTTATTTTGCAAGGTAAATGATGGATGATTCAAAGGAAATTTCAATTCTTCAGTAGACATATTTGCAAGCGGACTATTAACATTTTTATGATGAGTTCCCGCTGAACCAAAGCCGATATTAGATACTAAATTAACATTAGGAAGAATAGTTAGCCCACTTTGAAGCCAACAAGATAAAGTCCAGCGAAAAGCCCAGCTATCAATTTTGTTTTCATAGACTTTTTGGAACTTTCCATGCCAATATTTAAATTCAAAAGGGTTTGATAAAATGCTGGAAAGCCATTTACCTTTTTTAACTTGATCCCATAGTTTCATTTCTACATCATAATGTTGCCAAGCTCTTTTCCAAGTTGCCCATCCCCAACAATGAGGATAAATGGAGAAGTAATAACTAGCATCAGTCCTTTTGTTCCCAAACTGAAAATTATTACCAGAAATTGCCATAACTCGATTGTCATCTTGATACTTATCTAATAACTCTTCACAGAACTGAAAAAAAGAGATATTGGGTAAGCAATCATCTTCTAAAATAATAGCCTTATCTACAATACTAAATGCCCAATCTAATCCACTGGAAACTCTTTGCTTACAGCCAAGATTAACATCAGAGTAATTAGTTATTACTTCACACTTCCAATCTACTGTTTCAATTATTTGGCGAACGGCAGCACATTGCTCTTCTTCGCCTGTTCTTCCTTTTCTAGCACCATCAGCTACTACTAAAAGTTGAGGTGGTTTTACTTGACGGATAG
>CALKUU010000133.1 GCA_937996665.1 uncultured Xenococcaceae cyanobacterium
CCAATCAGAATTATTGCCCCTGGCAGAGTCTATCGAAGAGATACAGTTGATGCGACTCATTCAGCAGTTTTCAATCAGGTAGAATTATTAGCGGTTGATAAGGGTCTTAAGTTTACCGATCTGAAAGGAACAATCAAAGAATTTTTACAAAGAATGTTTGGTGATGAGCTTCCTGTCCAGTTCCGAACTAGCTATTTTCCTTTCACCGAGCCATCAGCAGAGGTTGATGTGCAATGGCAAGGCAAGTGGTTAGAAGTAATGGGCTGTGGGATGGTTGACCCCAATGTTCTCCAAGCAGTAGGCTACGACCCTGAAGTTTATACAGGTTTTGCTGCTGGGTTTGGAGTAGAAAGATTTGCGATGGTTCTTCACCAAATTGATGACATTCGGCGTCTATACAATAGCGATTTACGTTTCTTGAACCAGCTTTAAAGATTAGGTTGGGATAAATAGAAAGTTTTTGAAGCGATCGCCTCAAAACTCTCTCCCAACAAGCAAACCACTAGCTCAACTATTTAGTGTTTTCAACTAATTTGAGAACGAAAATATTTAAATCTTGTGACTAAGAATCACAATATCTAGTCAAACTTTGAACGGACAATCAGCACGCACTCTACCTCCTCGCGATAGCAGGTGGTAGTTAGTGCGCAGGGCAGAGTAGGTTAATCATTGTATCCTTGTTTCTGGATATAGCGTTTGAGAACTTCTATGGGTGCGCCACCACAAGAACTGTAACCATACCCACGCTTCCAAAACACAGGCTTCCAATAATAAGTTTTTAACTTATCTGCAAACTCTTTTCTAATCTCTCTACTACTAATAGTCTTCAAAGTATTAACTAGCTTGGCTAGTGAAATCTTAGGGTTTAAATCTATTAACAGATGAATATGATCTTGCTTTCCTAGGTCAGCTTTGCCCTCTAATAGCTCACAGTCTTGGGTCTTGCAGAGTTTAGAGAATATCTCCATCAACCTAGATTCTACATCTTTTGTGATGACCTCATGTCGATATTTAGTGACAAACACTATATGAACAGCATTGTATCCAAAGCTATGGTTATGAGGCTTAGGCGTGGTCATTAACTATAAACACTATAGTAGAATAGTATTATGGTAAGACAAAACATCAGAACAGACAAATGGTCTATTGTGGCAACTCAACAACAAAAAGAGTTGTTGCAAAATACTGTGTCTGAGTTTAGATGTTTAGTTCGCTGTTTGGTTGGAGTAGTTTACACAAGCTGGTCAAGTATTGGCAGATTAGATAGTAAAGCTCAAATACCAACAGTAGAAAAGCTAATTCACGCAACTGCCAAAAATCCATCTCCCAAGTATCAATACTTCAACCAACGCTTTTATAAGTTCCCTAGCTACTATCGCCGTAGTGCAATTCAGTTTGCAGTTGGTCAAGTATCTAGTTTTGCAACTCGATATCAAGAGTGGCAATCAGGAATACGGAAAAGCAAAAACGCTCTCCCACCAAAGCTCACAAGTGATTGTGGAACCTATCCTCCACTCTACAAAGGTCAGTGTATTAGGTTTGCTGAGGATTTGTGTTCAACAGCAATTAAAGTATTTACTGGCTCAGATTGGATTTGGGTAACAGTTGGGGTTATTGGGCATCGTCAAAGACATCTCAACGGAAACAACCAACGTAAATCGCCATATTTAATAGTTAACAAGAGAGGATGCCATTTATCAGTTCCATTTAAAATCAAGACCCCCAAACTTAGAGATACTGAGTCAGTACTATCTGTAGATTTGGGAATTAACACTACTGCTACAGTCTCAGTAGTTAACTTTGACGGCACTGTAAGCCATCGTGAATTTATTCATCCTGGCAGAGACATAGACCGTAGGGATAAACGACTGAAGCGGATAAGCAAGAAAGCTAGTTTAACAGGCAAATTATACAAAGGTTTTGCTCGTAATTTGTACCGAAAAGCAAATAATATTAACCGAGAAATCGGGCAACAAGTATCTGCTAGGTTGGTTAAAATAGCCAAACAATATGGAGTGAAATATATAGTATTTGAGCATCTCAAAGGATGGCGACCTAGAGGAGGAAAAAAGCGGTCTACTCTAAGACAACGTTTCCATAACTGGCTGCATCGTCGG
The DNA here is from genome assembly GCA_937996665.1 of uncultured Xenococcaceae cyanobacterium. GTDB lineage: Bacteria > Cyanobacteriota > Cyanobacteriia > Cyanobacteriales > Xenococcaceae > Hyella. The sequence continues at coordinate 2,118 of CALKUU010000133.1, forward strand.
ATAGTTAACCTAACTGAGATGAAGTGGTCTGAGCTTGGTGGGAAAGTAGCTTTTGTAAATCCTCGCGGTACGAGTAGCTCCGCTTATGATGGTTCGGGTAAGCTGAGGCGGAACAGTAAAAATTATGAGCTGGCTGTATTTGCTAGCGGAAAACAGTATAACTGTGATTTATCCGCTAGCTATAATATCGGCGCACGCTTTATTCATAGACTGATGAGCAGAAATGGCTCACAGGATTTACAAGGCAAAAGTTCCTGTAAATCACCTAGAAGTCGGGTAACACTTTCGATGTTATGGTTAGTGCCATCAACATTGTAGAGTAGATACTACCACTTCGCCCCAAGGCAAGTGGTAGAGGCTTCATCTCAGGTTACTTCTTTCCCAGAACATCAAAAAATCTAGCCAACAATATCTCTTAAGGTTGAGAGGACTGAGACTTTGCATTCTGTTCTTTAAAATATTGATAAGAAAGTTTAGATATATTTTGAATAAAGGGTTTTGCTTGCGGAGAGTTATCTGGTCTTTTAACTAAGACAGAGATAATATAACGCTTACCCGAAGGCATATCTACAATTCCTGAATCGCCTAAAACAGAACGAATATCTCCTGTTTTATGAACAATAGTTGCACCCTGTTCAATACCCTGTGGCAGCAAAGTATCTCTTTTGACAGATCCCATAATCTTAAAAATGCGATCGCGAGAAGATAAATCAACTAAGTTACCCCCTTCAACTTTGAGCAAAAGATTACTTAAATCTTCAGAGCTGGTTGTATTTGTCCCCTCTAGATCTGGGAGAGCATTACGAATTTTGGTAGAACGCAAACCCCAATCAGTAAATCTTTTATTTAACGCTGCAACTCCACCCAAACGCCGAATTACCATATTAGTCGCAGTGTTATCACTAATCGTAATCATCTTAGTCACTGTATTCAGAGCCGAAAACTTCGTGCCAACTGGCTGATATTGCATATGACCAGAACCACTGCCAATATCTTCTTTGCTCATTGTCCAGATCTCGTCCAGTTTAATTTTACCCGCATCAACATCTTGGAAAAAAGCAACTAAAACAGGAATTTTGATCGTACTAGCAGCAGCAAAAGCTTTAGTTCCATTGAGATTGACATAAGTCTTATTTGCAATATCTGCAACAAAAACACTAGCAGTAAGATCAGGATATTGATCGACAAAAGTTTTTAACTCGCGTTTCAGGGGCGTAATTTCTTTACCTACAGAAATTAAGGAAAACAATTTCTCTAAATCTGATGTTTCCTGATTCACACGATTTTGAGTAACCGAATTAGCCGTAGGGCTAAGATCAAGATCTCCAAAATCAGTATTAAAAGATTCAGAAATCGCCATTGCTGAACCTAAAAGGGTACTCATCCCCACAGTTAGAACAACTAAGCGAATCAAAATTTTGAGGGGTGTCGACAAAAAATTAGAGCTATTTCTGTGGCGAGATTTAAGAGTGGGATCTTGAAAATATTTGGGATTAGTAGGAACTTGAGGTGAAAATAATCTAAGAACAGAAAGTTTTTTGAGCGCAGAACCAAGGTTCAATTTCGCTTTAGAATTAGCTTTACGAGCAGCAGATCTTTGAGCAATTCTTTTAGATAATTTACTAGATCTAGGATGACCAGAAGCAGAAGGACTGAGCCGAGACTTAGGGGAAGCACTTTTGCGTAGACGATTCACATTACCCCTAGCTCTTCTTGAAGAAGACCCACGAGAACTTATTTTTACTTCTCTTTTCATAACTAGTTCCTGGTTTAATTGAATTCTTGACTACACTTTTTGAAAAAGTATCGATTATTTATTCTGTTTGATAGCCCAATCTACTTGTCTTAAGACTCCCCTCAACATCGAAACATCTTCTGGCGATAAAAAAGCTCGATTATATATTCGTCGAAACTTTGCCATACGGGCTTGAGCCGTATGAGGATATAAATAACCAATATCTAAAAGTGAAGATTCTAGATGATGATAATAGGCTTCTAAAGTATCCACAGAAGCATTATTATCTGACTTAAAACTGTTTTGAATATTTAGGGATATTTCCTCCTGTAAATTATCATATGTAGTTGATTTGTCAATTTGAGGCTGCAAATAGGCTTGATATAGCTCGTAAGCACAAATCCCTACAGCCTGAGCCAAATTTAAAGAAGCATAATCAGGATTAGAAGGTATTCCTACAAATCTTTGACCATAATTTAACTCCTGATTACTAAGTCCCCTGTCTTCTGGCCCAAATAATATAGCTGTCGGTAAATTATCTTCTAAGAGCCAAGGTAAAACTTGTCGAGGTGTTTCTAACTTAGTAGGCAAAGATCGAGAACGTGCTGTAGTAGCAATAACACGCTGGCAACCTTGTAAAGCTACAGGCAAACTTTCGACAATTTTGAGATGATCAAGAACATCTTGAGCATGAACTGCCATTCTTCTCGACTCTTCGCCTAAGGGATCACATTTGGGATTAACAAGAATTAATTGATTTAGTCCCATATTTTTTATCACCCTAGCGATCGCCCCAACATTTAAGGCTCCCGCTGGTTCGACTAAAACAATTCTTATTTCTTGCATACTTTTTAAATGTTACAAGAGACTATTAGCATCCCTATATAGAAACTAGTTAACGCGGCAAGAGCGAAGATAGGTAAATTATTAATGAAGTTGTAATCTTTGCAGGCAAATTATGAGCTTTTTCGCAGTGACTCAAGAGCAAAGCACATGACAACGCAGCAAAAGCGATCGCTCAACTCAATAAAATTAAGCAACCAATCACAACCAGTCAAACAACAATTATTTTCTAGAATTGAGCTTGAAAATATTCTCGACGCATCATGCTAATCGCATCAATCGAAATTCCCTTGGGACAAACCGCTTCACATTCACCATGATTAGAACAATCACCAAAACCTTCAGTAGTCATCTGAGCAGTCATCTTCAAAACTCGTTGTTTTCCCTCAGGTTCACCTTGGGGCAATAAGGCTAAATGAGCTACTTTAGCAGCAGTAAAGAGAGTAGCTGAGGCATTAGGACAAGCTGCGACACAAGCACCACAACCAATACAAGCTGCATAACCAAAAGCGCGATCGCTATCAACTTTAGACACAGCTATAGCATTAGCATCAGGAGCCGCCCCAGTACTAACTGAAATATAACCACCAGCAGCAATAACTCGGTCAAGGGCAGTACGATCTACTACCAAATCTTTAATGACGGGAAAGGCTTTAGCTCGCCAAGGCTCTACCACAATCGTTTCTCGATCTGCAAAAGAGCGTAAATGTAGTTGGCACACAGCAGTTAGTTTATTTTTACCGTGGGCAATGCCATTAACCACCATCCCACAAGAACCACAAATCCCTTCACGACAGTCATTATCAAACTCAACAGGTTCTTGTCCCGACATACACAACTGCTCGTTCAGGACATCCAACATTTCTAAGAAAGACATTTCAGGATCAAGATTCTCAAGAGGA
>CALKUU010000134.1 GCA_937996665.1 uncultured Xenococcaceae cyanobacterium
AATTATTTTAAAAGGCAAGACTTTTAAAGAAACGGATCGCTTGATTACAATTTTGACTACTGATTATGGTCTGATTACAGCCTTGGCACCAGGTGCGAAAAAGCACAAGTCTCGACTAAGAGGGCGCACCGAACTATTTGTAATCAATGAGTTTATCCTAATTAAAGGACGATCGCTAGATAAAATTATTCAAGCAGAAACCATTTATACCTATCCAGGTCTCAGTCAAGATCTAGGTCGGCTAGCAGCAGCTCAATATTTAGCAGAATTGGCAACCTATATTGCTGTCGATCAGCAGCCTCAAGCCGATTTATATGAACTTTTGACGGAACATCTCAGGCGAATTGAGAAACTGCCATCGCAGATTAATGTTTATCCTTATATTGTCCAGGGTATTTTTCACTTGTTAGCGATCGCTGGAATTGCCCCTCAAGTTCATGCTTGTAGTTTGACTAATGTCAAAATCGATTTAGAGCAAATTCCGCATACTTGGCGGTGTGGCTTTAGCTTTGATAATGGTGGCATCGTTGTCAGAGATCGCAATAGTCCTCAACCGCAAATTATTGATGAAGATAGTAACGATCAACCGACAATTATCCAATATAAGTTAAATGCTTTAGAGGTTGGAATCTTGCAACATCTTAGTTCTCACTCTCTTCCTGATTTGCCACAAGTAATTCCTTCTCATTTGCTGGGTCAGTTATCTATTGATTCTGCTTGGATCAGAATTGAAAAGATTCTGCGACAATATATGCAGCACTATTTGGGCAAAACGATTCGTTCTGCTGATTTAGTCGACAAGTTATATTTAGTTGAATTTTAATTTTTATCCTAAACCTCAATGCTCTCTTCAGAATCATCATCGCCATCTTCTCAAACTGACTCTAAGCAAGTAGCAACAACTGATTTAGATCAGGTGAATTCTGAGCAAGGGTTTTTACCAGTTCTGCAAAATAAAAAATTTTTGGTGCTTTGGGGCGGACAAATATTTTCTCAGTTAGCAGATAAAGTCTATCTCGTGATGGTGATCGCGATCGTCGCTAGTTCTTTTCAAATTGAAGGTCAGCCGATTAGTCTCTGGGTTTCCCCAATCACAATCGCTTTTACAATTCCCGCTGTTTTATTTGGTTCTTTAGCCGGTGTTTATGTCGACCGCTGGTCAAAAAAAGTTGTCTTGGTCGTTTCTAATCTAGTTCGCGGTTTACTAGTATTGGGTTTGCCTTGGTTATTAGAACTAACTCAAAATCAATTATTTTGGCGCAATTTTTCCTGGGGATTTATTAGTTTGTTGGGGATTACCCTGCTCGTCTCTAGTTTTACCCAATTTTTTGCTCCTGCTGAGCAAGCTGTAATTCCTTTGATTATCAAACCGCAAAATTTACTTGCTGCTAACTCTTTGTACACCACGACAATGATGGCACTGCTGATTGTTGGTTTTGCGATCGGCGAGCCACTTTTAGACCAAGCTGATGCTTTAGTTGGTAGTTGGCACTTTTCTCAGACTATTGGCAAAGAGATTCTGGTTGGTAGTGCTTATTTGCTTGCTGGGGTAATTTTAATTGCTCTTCGCACCCAAGAAAAACCTCAAGATAAAAGTGAGTCCAAGGTCTCGGCTTGGCAAGATATTGGGGATGGCATTAATTATCTGAAAAATAACCAGCAAGTACGCAATGCTTTATTGCAATTAATTTTGTTGTTTTCTGTTTTTGCTGCCTTAGTGATTTTAGCCGTCAGCATTGCGGATCAAATCCCTAATTTAGAAGCAGATGAATTTGGTATTTTATTAGCTACTACTGGTGTTGGAATGGGTGTTAGTGCTGCTATTGTCGGTGGCTTAGAGCAAAAGTTCACTAATTCTCAATTGAGTTTAATTGGTTCGATTGGGGTTTCGGTTTCTTTATTTGGTTTATCTTTTGCGACCCAAAATCTTGCTTTAACTCTAATTATGACAGCCTCGATGGGTTCTTTCGCTGCGCTGATCGGTATCCCGATGCAAACCACAATTCAAGCAGAAACGCCACCTGATATGCGAGGTAAGGTATTTGGCTTGCAAAACAATGCTGTGAATATCGCTCTTTCTTTACCCTTGGTTCTGGCTGCTCAGGCAGAAGCGATGTTTGGTCTTAAGTTTGTGATTGTTAGTTTAGCTGTAACTATGGCGATCGGGGCTATATTTTCTGTTTATTCTGGTCGTAAAAATTCTAGCAGTCAAAATAAAACATCTACATCGGTAAGTTCATAAACTGATCTCAGTTTTTCTGGGATAAGTTAACTGACCCTATTTAATCAGTAAGTTTTACCCTCGCTCAAGGTAAAATTATTCGTATAAATTGACCTCGTGCTCGGTCTAACCAATCACATGGATAAAAATTAGAGAATGAGTGTAGTTGTCTTTGGCAGTATCAATCTTGACTTGGTTGTTGAAGTTCCCCATTTACCAATCAAGGGAGAAACTGTAATTGGTAATCGTTTTTTTACTGCTACTGGTGGTAAAGCTGCTAATCAAGCAGTCGCTGTGGCTAAGTTGGGTATTCCGGTTTACTCAGTAGGGAGAGTCGGCAATGATAGTTTTGGTCAAGTTCTCTTAGAAAATTTGAAATTTGCTGGTGTAGATACGAGTGGTGTGACGATCGACCCCAATACTCACTCAGGAGTTGCCTCCATCGTGGTTGATAATCGGGGTGATAATGCGATCGCCTGTGCGGCGGGGGCAAATAGCCAAATTAGAGAACAAGAGTTAAGTGAGTTTCAACGTTTACTCCCTCAAGCCAAGGTCGTTTTGTTTGAACTTGGCATCCCGTTGCCAACAGTTATGGAAGCTCTGAAAATAGCAAAAGATAGTGACTGTACTATTATTCTCGATCCTGCCCCGGTTCAGTCGAGATTACCCGATGAGCTTTATCAGATGGTGGATATCATTACGCCGAATGAGATTGAAGCTAGTCAATTAGTAGGCTTTACTGTCGATGGAATTACAACTGCGCGTCAAGCAGCATCTTTTCTCCATCAGATGGGAGTGAAAATTGTCATTATTACTTTGGGTAGTAAAGGTGCTTTTTTCAGTAGTGAGGAAGAAAGTTTTTGGGCAAAACCGATTAATGTCAAAGTTCTGGATACCGTAGCTGCTGGAGATGCTTTTAATGGAGCTTTTGCTGTTGCTCTAGCAGAGGGTAAGTCTTTGAGGGAAGCTATGTTGTGGGGGAATGTTGCTGGCGCTTTAACCGTTACCAAACAAGGCGCTCAACCTTCTTTACCTGATCGAGAAAGCTTTTTCCAACTCTTAGCCGAGCAAGAAGAAAGTGATTAAAAAATTGTACCTAGATTAGGTTTTGTTCATTAATGCGGTTTGTAGTTTAAAGAGTAACGTTTTTGCATCACTTTGAGGCAAATAAAAGATCGGAAAAATCGAATATTTTTTCGTAAACAGTTCCAAAAATTTAACAAGCGGTAATTTTCAGACCGTCTCTTAGCTAAAATAGAAAATCCCTAGATATTAGAAAATTCTTTACTATGCCTAACGCTGCACCAGCAAAGACCGAATACGAAGCCGTTATTGGTTTGGAAACTCACTGTCAGCTAAATACCGAAACCAAAATCTTTAGTCGCGAATCAACAAAATTTGATGCCGAAAATCCGAAT
>CALKUU010000135.1 GCA_937996665.1 uncultured Xenococcaceae cyanobacterium
GTCTTCGCAGATATAGATGGTTTGGTGGAAGTCTTGGTTAAGCTTTTGGACAATGCTTGTAAGTTTACCCCTGGTGATGGCGAAATTGTTGTTACCGCGGAAATTATTGAGCTTGCTGATACTATCGATGAAAAGCTGGATCAGAATAGGCAAATGTTAGAGGTAATTATTACTGATACGGGACGGGGTATTGATCCTGAGCAGCTCGAAACTATTTTTGAGCGCTTTTCTCAATCGGAAAGTTATCTACGTCGCACGGTTAGCGGAATGGGTTTGGGCTTGGTTATTTGCCGACAAATTATTCAAAATATGGGTGGCAGAATTTGGGCGCAAAGCGAAGGTGAAAATCAAGGAAGTCAGTTTCATTTCACTCTGCCAATTGAATCTGGTTGAGAGAAAAGGTTTTTAAGTTTGGCTATTCTCGACAAGTGATATTTTGTCTACTTTTCTGGTCTTGGAAAATTGCGATCGCTTTTCTGTTTCATGATAATCATTCAGTAAAATACAGAGGCACAGGCTTTAAGATAGTTGGGAGGATAAAATGCGATCGCCTGCAATTGCGACTGTCATCAAAATGATGGAGTCTTTATCAGCAGAAAAACAAGATAATGTTGCCGAGCAGTTGAGGGAGTATATTCAAGATTTACAGGATGAGCAGAAATGGAATGATTCCTTTGATAAATCTCAAGATAAATTGATAGCTGCTGCAAAATTAGCTAAAGAACAAATTGCAGAAAAAAGCACAGTCGATGGACGACGATAGGCTATGAAATAACGGATGATCGATTTCTTTAAAAAAGATCATGATTAGCTTCTAGCGGGAAAACAGCATGAATTTACAAGATTTTTTACAATCTTTATGCAATTCTCAAGGTGACGATGAATTAATTGATTATTGTCGAAAATATGTAATACATGGGACTCCATATATTTTTATTGATCGAGAAGACGAATATTATGAATTTAGAAAAAGAATAGCTAGTAAATTCAAAATCATATTCAATGAAGTTTTCGTTACAGGTTCTGCGAAACTGGGATTTAGTGCTTTCAAGCAGAAAGAATTTGATTATGAATCGGATATTGACGTAGCAATAGTTTCCACAAAACTATATGAAGAATTTTTAGAATCAATTCGTTCATACCAAATGGAATTGAGAAAGGCAAGAAGAAGTGTGACAGAAAAAGAATTGAAAATGTATCATAGTTTCTTAGAATATGTCGCAATAGGATGGATTCGACCAGATAAGCTGCCATTATCATTTCAAATTAGAGATTTAAAGAATAACTGGTTTGAATTCTTTAAGTCTATTTCCTATAATCAGTCTGAAGTTGGTGACTACAAAGTCTCCGCTGGAATATTTAAAAGTTATCTACATTTTGAAGAATATACTATAAGTGGAATTAGAGATTTAAGAAATTCATTAACTATAAAATAAGAATGCAAACACAAATTAAACCTTCAGTTACCAATCCAACAGTAGCAACTATTTTTCAAGATATAGAATCAAGAAAACTTATATTAGCACCTGATTTTCAAAGAAGGTTTGTCTGGACACATGAACATCAAGAAGATTTTATCGAAACTATTATTAAAGGGTATCCTTTTCCGGAAATATATGTATGTCAAGGTGAAATAGATACCAGGAAATTAAAAACTACTCAGTATGTAATTGATGGACAACAAAGATTGACAACTATAAAAAACTACATAGATGGGGTAAGTCATAAAGAGTTCAAAAAAATTCCAAATTTTGATGATCTAAATGAGGAAGATAGGGCATTATTTTTGTCGTATCAAATTGTTGTTCGTGATATTGGACAAGTTGCTGAAAATGATATTAAAGAAATATTTAGAAGGATCAATCTTACTAAATTCAAATTAGAAGATATAGAGATACACAATGCCATTTACGATGGTCATTTCATTCGAACTAGCAAAGAAGTTTTAGAGAATATTGACTTAACTCAATTTAATATTTTTTCTGATTCCGAATTTAGTAGAATGGCAGATGTTCATTTCATTCTATTGGTAATGTCTACCTTAGAAAATAGAGGTTATTTTCCGCTAGATAAAGAAGTTGAACAATATATTGCAAAGTTCAATGATGAGTATTTAAATAAGAACCATATTAAAGCTCTTATTATCAAAACTTTTGCAATCATTAACGATATAAATTTACCAGTTGAATCTATTTGGTTTAGAAAATCTAATTTTTTCACACTAGTTATAGAGATAGCTAGAAATATCGAAAAAATACCAGACAATCTGGCTAATCAACTTATTCAATTTGAAATAAAAATCATAGAAGATAAGTATAAGGATAATGATTTTGGTCTTTACTATAGATGTATGTCTTCGGGAACAAATCATAGAAAGTCTAGAGTGGAAAGAGCAAGGATTTTCAATCAATACATCTATCAGTAAAATTAAACGAGTTTTAACTACTACCTTGCGAGAGGTAAACCTTCTTTCGCTTAAACCAATATAATAAAGTTTAAGTAAATTTTTATAATCTGTTGATCAGCAGCCGCTAGCCATGAACAGTCTCTTTTTAGATCGTCTACATAGCCCCGAAAAACCCGTACTCGTCCTTGATGGAGCAATGGGTACCAACCTC
>CALKUU010000136.1 GCA_937996665.1 uncultured Xenococcaceae cyanobacterium
TTTACGACCCTCAAGACCATGAGAAATTAGTCACTTCTTTTGAGTTTCCGCGCCAGCGATCGGGTAAACGCTTATGTATTGCCGATTTCTTTGCAAGTAAAGAGTCTGGTCAAATGGATGTCTTCCCGATGCAGGCGGTTACGGTGGGGGAAGTCGCTACCGAGTATGCCCAAAAACTCTTTAAAGAGGATCTCTATACTGACTACCTTTACTACCACGGCATGGCGGTACAGATGGCAGAGGCTTTAGCTGAATGGACTCATGCGAAAATTCGGATGGAGCTAGGTTTTGAGGCGGAAGAGTCGGAGAATATTCGCGATATTCTCCAACAGCGCTATCGTGGTTCTCGTTATAGTTTTGGTTACCCTGCTTGTCCTCATATTCCTGATCAGTTTAAGCAATTGGATTTGTTGGATACGAAGCGGATCAATATGTATATGGATGAGAGTGAACAGCTTTATCCTGAGCAATCAACTACAGCGATTATTACTTATCATCCTGTCGCCAGATATTTTAGTGCTTAGGTGATTTTGAAATATTATTTATTTTGAGGTGGGTGCAGTGCCCACCTTTTTTATTTATTGTTTAGAGTAAAGTCTTAAAAGGATAGAGAATTGATTCTATTTAGGGAAGTATAAGTTTGAATAGATCAAGAGTTTGGGGATATGTCAATTCCAGATTATCAAACCTTAATGCTTCCTCTGCTTGAGTTTGTAGAAGATAAACAAGAGCATTCTTGCAAAGAAGCTATTTTTCATTTGGCTGATAAATTTAATTTAACAAAAGAAGATAGAGAGGAGTTAATTCCAAGTGGGAAATCATATAAATTTAATGGAAGAGTAAGTTGGGCTAGTACGTATTTAAAGAAGGCAAAATTATTAAGTTCTACTCGTAGAGGATACTTTCAAATTACCTCAAGAGGAATAGAGTTACTAGCACAGAAGCCTAGCTTAATTGATGTGAAATGTTTAGGTCAGTATGCTGAATTTATTGCATTTCATCAACCAAATAGAAAAAACAAAAAGAATAATGAATTATCTCAAGATGATTTAAAGTATGGCACTCCTAAAGAAGTTTTAGAAAATGCTCATCAACAATTACAAAAAGCATTAGCTGAGGAAATTCTTGAAAAGATAAAACAATGTCCCCCCGATTTTTTTGAGTCTTTAGTTGTAGATTTAATAGTAACGATGGGTTATGGAGGATCTTCAAAGGAAGCGGGACAGGCATTAAGAAAATCTAGGGATGAGGGAATAGACGGAATTATCAAAGAAGATAGACTCGGCTTAGATATTATCTATCTGCAAGCAAAACGGTGGGAAAATGTTGTTGGTAGACCAGAAATTCAAAAATTCGCAGGTGCACTTCATGGGCAAAGAGCAAGAAAAGGAATTTTTATAACTACTTCTGATTTTACAAAAGATGCTGTTGAATATGTATCTAGAATCGAGACTAAGATAATTTTGCTTAATGGGAAGAGATTAACAGAGTTGATGATAGAGCATAATGTTGGTGTTTCTCCTGTTGAAAAATATGAGGTAAAAAAAATTGATTCTGATTATTTTGATGAAAGTTGAATTGTCAGGAATGTAGCGATCGCCTCTCTGAGAACTCTCCACAAAAGCGATCTCAAAGAGATCCGCTTCGCGGTGCGCATTTCCACAATTATCTGCAATAAAAATATTAGAGGAATATCCTGAAACGAAATTATTTATTTTGAGGTAGGCATTATGCTCACCTTTTTTATTGAAAAATAAACTAATGGTCTGAAAGCTTTTTTTTAGGGAATTATAAGTAAGTTGAAATCAAAATGACTATTATGCAGATGAGATATGCAGGATTTTGGAAACGTTTTTGTGCTGCTTTAGTTGACGGAATTATAGTTAATATAGCAGTTTCTATAAGTGGTTTTATTATTGGTCTTATTTTTGGAACAGCCACAAGCAATACTGAAAGCAGTCAAGCTTTCACAAGCCTTATAGGCGGTATTTTGGGAATAGTAATTTCTTGGCTGTACTGTGCTTCTATGGAGAGTTCTAGTGAGCAAGCAACGCTAGGAAAACAGGCTTTAGGTATCAAGGTCACAAACTTAGAAGGTAAACCTATCTCTTTTGAGCAAGCTACGGGAAGACACTTTGCCAAAATATTGTCCACGCTAATCTTTTTAATCGGCTATATCATGGCAGCTTTTACAGCCAAAAAACAGGCACTTCATGACATTTTAGCTAGTACCTTGATTGTGAGTTAAGAAAAACTGGTTATGACTTTTCCAAAGAAAGTTAAGTATAGATAGAAAATGATTAGAGATCGCATAGCGCCAGCCTTCGGTTGATTCGCACCTTTTTAAACTCTCCACAAAAGCGATTTAAGCTTCAAAATAATTATCTAAAAAATTAGCAATAACCGACTTTCGTTGTTGAGTATGACAGAGAAAATACTAGTCTAAGCGATCGCTGAAAAACTTACCCTCGACTGTGAATTAGGAGGCATTTCTCTAGTAATTCCGAGGAGAATAACCCTACTGCTTACGACCACCAAGGTTATGAAAAATTAGTTACTTTATTTTATGCACATACTATTTATGTTTTTTTTGCATAAACCTTCAAATTTATCATTATCTTTTTCTGCTAAATTTTGATCTAAAATTACCTGTATTTGCTTCTTTTTGCACAAGTTATTTAGAGCTTTTATAGGAGATAAATTAGTGTTTTCTTCATCCATATCTGGAACACGATTCTCAACAAACTTATAAAAACCGAGAAAAGCTAAACCATAAATAAGTTCTTGGCTAAATTCACCATGAAAATAACCCCCATGAGTATTAAGCTGTCTTGGTTTAGAGAAAAAATGTGCTCGACAAAGTTTAGAATAGTCCCCAAAAAAATTGTAATTTAAATATTTCTTTCGATCTGCGAAGCTGAGCAGACCTTGACCATTTTCAATATAATCAGTTAAATCAAAAAAAGTAATTTTGTTGACAACTTCTTTGTCTGATTTTAGCTCTATGCCAACAAATTCCTTAGACATACGAACCTGAAGCTCACCATCTTGTAATGCTTCGATATTTCCATCATTTAAATTACAGTTTTTAATTCCATATTCTTTTTCTTCTGTGCCATCTTTGAGGTAGTTAATAGATATATTTCCCAAACGGAATCCATTTATCCGTTCTCTCATCGGAAAGGAAATATAGTTCGCAAATGTCGACATAAACCTAAGAACAACATCTGCCTCATTACTGAAAACATAGACTTCTTCACAACGAGATATCGATGAAATTAGAAAATTACTTCTCTGGGTAATTATTGAATTTAAGGGGATATCAGGAGCAACTAAAACTATTCTGCCTAAAGAGAAATTATCTCCAATATTATTTTTAGGATTTCCATTAATTGCATCATTATCAAACACATCAGAAAGTATTCTGATAGTTTCTGTAAGTACGAAGCATCCCATACTGTGAGCAATAAAATTTATCTTTATTTTTTTATCATTTGTTGCTACATGATTAACTTCATCGTCTAACTTTCTAATTAATTCAACTAAATCTAGAACTCCATAGTGACTAGCTCTATATTTATCTCTAAAATAATTCGATAATCTCAATAAAATTAAGCTTGTAATTATAGTTACTATTGCAATAGATAAGATATCTAATCCAATGTCAAAAATCTCTAGTAAAAGTTTAATAACTATAATTAAAATACGAGGCTTTAAAGATATAATCCTATTCCACCAAGGAACATCAGCATAGTTTATAATCGTGTTCAAATTAAGTATTATATCAGTTGTCGTTACAGTAAAAACAGTACACAAAAGAAGGCTATTATAAATTTGTTTTAGGTCTATTGGCTTGTCTTTATTAGCCTGATTTAGTAGTAAGTTACTAATAGAAATAGAGAATAATAGTGATAATACAAAACTGACAGCTACGTATAATAACAGATCAATATTTGCACTAAAAATGAATTCAGTGTTGTGATAAAGCAATTCATATAATTTAAAAAAAATCTTAAAAAATGAATTTGTTATTGCTATGCTTAGAAAGATAATTAAAATCCCTACGGAAGAAATAGGCAAGGAGATAAGTGCGTTAATTATTTTATCCTTTGCGCTGATTGGTTTTATCTTTTCGTTGCTCTCTGGTATTTGGTCTTTTACTGGATTTTCTGCTGACCAACGATAACCAATAAAAACTTGTTTTGGCAAATCATTTATTGATTCGCATTGGTATTTGGAAGAAACACGATTATATATTTTTTTGTTTCTTTCATCTACGTCTTTCCATGTCATAGAGTAACCATGGATAGAGATAGTTATCTCTCCAGGCTTCTCAGAATTAGTAACATGCTTGATGATATTTTTTATATTTTCACTATTATGTTCATTTAACTTTTGATTTATTTTTTGTTGACTAATATTTTCTTTGTGGTCTAATAGTTCTGGCTCAATTTTTTTGCTCCAAAATTCCTTTAGCCAATCATCTCCATCTCTTGGATCTTCATTGTCTTCAACATTGATAGGTGCTGTACTGAATATCGAATAACCTTGAATGTTGTCATTTTTAGAAGCATTTGCAGAATCATCAAGATATGATTCTTCTATGTAGAACTGAGGATAATTATTATTTTTATTATTTATAGACCGCTGAGATTTTTGAGTCATAAGGAGATACTACTAGCAGTTTCAACTATAGATAATACGTTGAATGTATAAAATATTTATTCAATTTAATATATATTCAATTATTTAATAATGTGACGATGAGTTTTGAGAGGCACTCAAAATAGAAGAATTTTAAATAGCAATTCACTCTTCGAAACTAAACTTCAGTAGAGATAAAAATTTAATCTCGGCTAAGGTTTCATAAATTCAGCAAGTAACTTAATGAGGTTTGTTCTTGTGCGATCAGGTAGTGCCAGTTTTCGGCTGATCGCGCCACTGAAAACTCTTCACAAAAGCGATCGCCTATTTGTATAGGATGCGGTAAAAAAATATAAAATTTGGCTTTTGATAGCAGTAGACCATTTCAAACTATAGTCAATCCGATTAGTTTCCATAGGATTGACTATAGATCTAGTTTAGCGATCGCTTGTCTAACCCATTAGAAAATCAACTATCTTGTACCATTGAATTAAACAGACTTAGCCTTTATCCCTAAATACCCGTGAGTAAAACCAAAACCAAAGCAGACGATATTTGCAAGGTCAAATGCTTCAACACCGAGTTAGTTACTCAAATTAGGGAAACTTTACCTTCAGAAGATACTTTAGAAGAAATAACGGTTATCTTTAATGCTTTAGCAGATCGATCGCGGGTTAAGATATTTTATGCCCTCAGAAACGGCGATGAGCTTTGTGTCTGCGATATTGCAGCCATGTTAAATGTCAAGATCGCTACCGCTTCCCATCATTTGCGGAAAATGCGAGATTTGAAATTACTCAAATATCGTAATGACGGTAAATTAGCTTATTATTCCCTAAAAGATCGGCGCGTAACCGATATCCTCAGCTATTCTTTGCGGGAGTTACTATAGCTTGTAATTGATATATCTCAGTCTTTCTCTGTTTTGAGCATTTTAATTTTGTTTATATTCTAATGATCTTTTGAATATTTGAACGTTAGAATAAATCTTATTCAAACACTCAACAAGTCGGTTGGATATGCGCCCGCAGGTGGCGCATCCCCCGACTTCATTTGAACATCGAAATAAAAATGGCAGAACATTGTTGTCAACAGAAAGCAAAGGAATTAGAAAAGCTACAAAAACGCCAGGCTAAAATACTGTGGATTATTTTGGTAATTAATGCGGTGATGTTTGTGGTTGAGTTTAGTGGAGGGATAAAAGCTGCCTCCTTATCTCTGACAGGGGATTCTTTAGACATGCTGGGAGATGCTTTAGTTTATGGCTGTAGCCTTTACGTCATTCAGAAAGGCAAAAAAGCTCAGGCGAGATCGGCAATACTCAAAGGCGGTATTATGTTTCTTACGGCGATCGCTGTATTTTCGAGAGCTCCCTATCAATTATTTGCTCAAACCGTCCCCACAGTTAGTTTAATGAGCGAAATTGGTATTTTGGCTTTAATAGCTAATCTAATCTGCTTTTTTCTGTTGATTCGTCACCGTAAAGACAATATCAATATGTCCTCAGTTTGGCTATGTTCCCGTAATGACATTATTGCCAATACTTCGGTGTTGCTAACTGCTGGACTGGTATTTCTAACTGGTTCGTTTGTGCCAGATTTTATTTTAGGGCTGTTACTGACTGTAGTTTTTGCTCAATCTGCGGGCAAAGTTCTCACTCAGGCAAGAGCGGAATTAATTTAAAACCTAAACGAGATAAAATGAGAATGATTATCATCCAATGACTTGCCATGAATAAAATTAGCCTTAATTTATTAGCTATTGTCCCTATCTTTACTACTTTTTTGGCAATTCCCGCCCATGCGAGAGAATTAGTTTTCACGTCACCCAACGTTTCAGAAGAGACTTGTTCTCCTAATTCTCGTTTTGATAACCTAACCTGCGTCCGTCAAACTAACAATCGCAATTTATCGTCATTAATTAATATTCCCCAAGGTTCGGATGAAGACTATCTTATGTATGAATTAACTGAAGAAGAAAGTAATGCTGCTGTAGCTTTATATGGTTGTGATTGTCCTGTATGTATCAATGCCTTAAGACAACTGCAAAGTTAATTAACTATCTGACTAAGATTTTAAATATAGATAGATTCCTCGACCCTAATAGCTATGACTACAGCAACCAATCAATCTCAACTCAACTCTAGTATTGGCGGGATAAAGAATGTTTACAACTGGAATTTTTCAGCCAAACAATATCAAATAGCCTATGAAACTATCGGCGAAGGAAACCCCTTACTTTTACTTCCTGCTTTTAGTACGGTTTCCAGTCGCACGGAGATGAAAGCTATTGCCAATCTGCTGGCTGCACGATATCAAGTTACAGTTCTAGATTGGTTGGGATTTGGTGAGTCTCAATGCCCCCCTGTAGATTATAATCCCGAATTATTTCAGCAATTATTACAAGATTTTGTCCAATCCGTTTTTAAAAGTCCAATTATCCTCATCGCTGCGGGTCATACTTCGGGATACGCTTTGAAATTTGCCCAAGATAACCCAGCTATTATTAACCAACTAATTCTAATTGCTCCCACTTGGCAAGGGCCATTGAGAGCAATGGGTTTAGCCGATGGTGGCAGGAAGACCGTTGAAAATTTAGTGCGATCGCCTGTTATTGGACAAGGACTATACTATCTCAACACTACCCCTTCCTTTCTGCGCTTCATGTACAAACGCCACGTCTATGTAGATGAAACCAAACTAACCCCTGAGTTTATCGCCCAAAAACACCAACTCACTTCAAAACCTGGCAGGAGATATGCCCCTGCTGCCTTTGTTACTGGTGCGATCGATCCTGTCACTAATAGAGAGGAATTTTTGCAACTTTTAGAGGCGTTGGTAATGAATGTAATGCTTTAAGAAAAATTAGGAACAGTATTAAATCTGAGATAGTTTAGTAAAAGTCGGATAGAGTACTTGAGGTGGGACAAGGATTTAGAGTAGCAGAGAGTTTTTCTATGCAATCTAGCGA
>CALKUU010000137.1 GCA_937996665.1 uncultured Xenococcaceae cyanobacterium
ACAATGTCATTGTCCTCAAAACGTAGTAATGCTTGGGCATCGTGAAGTAAGACGTTTGTGTCGAGGACAAAAGTTTTTTTCATCTTGGCAAATTATTCTGAGATTGATTCCACTTTACTAAAACCTTGTCTGTTTTTGCGTCTTTGTCATCAAATTACAAGGTTATTAAATTAGAAAAATAGTTGAGATCCAAATTAATCTACACAATTTAGGTGTAAACCCAAAATTAGTACCCTTGAGAATAAAGAAATCAATCAACAAAAACTGATAAATCCAGACAATTTATCCTGACCGAAGGGTCACAAAAAATGACACAAACACAACTCACGAATGAGTCGGTTACACTAATTGATCTAGACAGTGCTGAATCTTTTATAGAGTTTTATGGATATTCGCAACATGCGTTATGGCTTGGGCATTTTGTTTGCAACTTGTTTTTTGGGGTTAAATAGCCTTGGCAAACCAGCACAAGCCGTTGAAGATTTAAATATTCAGGTAGGCATCGTTCAACGCTTTGGCGATGAGCCGATTGACGAAAAAGATGAAATTGTCAGTGAAATTGAAATCAAGAGTCGCCCAGGTGAAGTACTCAACGTTAAATCTTTAGAACAAGTTCAACCTTCCCAAAGCTTAAAGACCACAAAAGTTTTTCTCAAAACCGAAGAGAAACCTTTGCCTAAACCAGAATTATCAGAAAGAATAGTTCTTGGTTCTCACGCTACTTTTGAGACTGCTGAAAATGATGCCAATAATTGGCGTCGTTTGGGAATTGAAACCGAGATAGTTCAACCAGGTCGCTGGCAAGTATGGGCAAAAAGAGATGTTTATGACACACCGATCTTACGGAAGTGGTTATTAGATAGCTTGCAAGACAATAACTATAATGCACCTTTTCTCGATAGTGAGATTTTGAACTCTTTGCCTCAAGTTAAATTATCCATCGATGGCAAGGAATATTACGATAATGATTTTGAAATCACTACTCAAAGTGGACGAGTTCTAGTTAATACAGTCAGTAATAAAAAAAAGGCAAGTAACCTTTATGGCGGCAGTTTAAAGCTTCAGACTAACGCCTATAACAATTTTTCTTTGGTCAATTATGTCCCACTAGAAACCTATTTGCGGGGAGTTGTCCCTTATGAAATTGGGCCGAGAGCACCCAAAGAAGCGATCGCCGCTCAAACCATTATTGCCAGGACTTATGCCTTAAGAAATCTACGACGTTTTATCACTGATGACTATCAGCTTTGTGCAACCGTCCATTGCCAGGTTTACAAAGGGATTTCTGGAGCTACAATCAAAACCGACAAGGCGATCGCCGATACGAAAGGACTAGTCTTAACTTATGAAAATGAATTAGTTGATGCTCTTTATTCCTCGACTACAGGAGGAATAACTGCTTCTTTTGGTGATGTTTGGGAAGGCGAAGAAAGACCTTACCTCAAACCAATTATTGATGCCCCTAACCGGTTATGGAATTTAAATAGCAAGTCATTAAATAACGAGCGAGCAATTCGCAGTTTTCTGGGTTTAAAAAAGGGTTTCAATGAAACAGGTCTAAGAGTATTTCGCTGGCAAAGAACCAGAAAAATTGTCGATCTCAATACGGATCTGCAACGATATCTCAAAAAAATCCAACATCCCCTGCGAGACTTTTCGACAATTGAAAACTTAGAGGTGATCAAAAGATCTTCTTCTGGGCGAATTCTCACAATGTTTGTTACTACCGACCTAGGCAATGTTAAACTCCACAAAAATGAAGTTCGTAGTGCCTTTGAACCGCCAATTAGCACGCTCTTTTATCTTGACCCAATTTACAATGCCAATAATCAGTTAGACGCTTATCGTTTTACTGGCGGCGGCTTAGGTCATGGTGTGGGGCTTAGTCAAAATGGATCTTATAATTTAGCCAAGTTGGGCTGGAAAGCACCTCAAATCTTAGCTTTCTATTATCCCAAAACGACAATCAAAACTTTAGATAACTCAATAGTGTTTTGGAAAGATGCTCTCAGCCAAAGTTTGTCTCAAAGTAAATAAAAAAAAATAACTTAGGCGCGCCATATTCATAAATACCCCCTAACAAAGAAAAAAGATCTAAAACAAGATTAGATTTGGGCAAATTAGCTTGGAAAATCCCAGAACAATCACAGCAGCACAATCTTAACGGCGATTATCTAAGGAAAAACAAGACAAATCACGTTTTTTAAAGAATGTTGGCTAGAATGGCTAGGGTCATTTTTAATGGCGGTAAACCCCAATCGCAGGATCTAAGCTACTAGATATGAATTGGACGCGTCGACATATTTTATCTTTAGAGGACTTTACCTTAGAAGAATACAACGCAGTTTTGCAAACGGCGGCCAGTTTTCGGGAAGTCTTGTCTCGCAAAACCAAGAAAGTTCCAGCCCTGCAAGGTCAAGTCGTTGCCAATATGTTTTTTGAACCTTCGACTAGGACAAGGAGTAGCTTTGAGCTAGCGGCAAAAAGATTATCGGCTGATATCCTTAATTTTTCCCCTGGTAGTTCTTCCCTCACCAAAGGGGAAACTATCCTCGATACCGCTAAAACCTATCTAGCAATGGGGGCAAATATTATGACTATCCGTCATAAACAAGCTGGTGTTCCCCAGATTATTGCAGCCGAAATGGACAAGTTAAATTCTGGAGTGAGCATCCTCAACGCTGGTGATGGTCTCCATCAGCATCCATCTCAAGGGTTACTAGATTTATTTACTATTACTTCTGTCTTAGATCGAGAGAGTCCTTGTGTGGAGCTTTTGTCAGGAAAAAAAATAGCGATCGTTGGTGATATTTTACATTCTCGCGTAGCCCGTTCTAATATCTATAGCCTTACTGCTGCTGGAGCCGAAGTCCATCTCTGCGCGCCACCAACTTTATTACCAAAATTATTCTTAGATACAGTTAACCAGCAAGCTGCGGGCAACCTATATATTCATTGGCAGCTAAAACCGGCTTTGACTAAAGCTGATTTTGTAATGACTTTACGTTTGCAAAAAGAGCGAATGCAGGGAAATTTTATTCCCAGCTTGAGAGAATATCACCAACTCTATGGAATTACCCGCGATCGCTTAAAAATGTGTAATCCAACTGTCCGAGTTTTACACCCAGGACCAGTCAATCGAGGGGTAGAAATCACCTCAGAAGTTATGGACGATCAGGGATTAAGTCTAATTCCTCAGCAAGTTACTAGTGGGGTCTCAGTCAGGATGGCATTACTCTACTTAATCGGGAATAGTAGCAACAACAGTCTTAACTAATCATTTTGTTGGATTGGCTTATGACAATAACTTTTCTAATTTACTGACTAACTCTTTGCTATTAGGCTTATCAATTATTTCACTAATTAAACTAAGGACAAAATCATTTCTTGATAATCGAGGTTGCTTGGCAGCTTTTTTCTTGATAAGTATTTTAGAAAAAGGACCAATATAATCCATTAACAATTTTTGGCAAACTTCAATAAATTCTTTATCAATAGAGATATCTTTTGAAGTGACATTCTCAACTTCATTTGGAAGATCTTTTGCTTGGGGATTCTCTGTCCACTTTTTGGAGTGAGCAAGTTCTTTCTTTTCATACCAGATTTGAACATATTTTTCATCTTTAACTATGATCAAATAGACAGAAGGATTAATATATTTAAAGATTTTAGAATATCGACAAGCAGCTTTTTTATGGATTATTGCAAAAATTACGCTAGGAATTAGTAATTTATCTTGATAAAATCTCTCTTCTAATTCTCCATTATTACGAGTTTCGAGATCGAATTTTTTCTTGAGAACAATATCCATTTTTAGCTACAACAGTTCGTGATTAAAAGAAAAACTACTCATAATTTAAACAAGATATAAAACTAGAATTAAAGTTTAGAAACTTCTGCCATCTATTACTAGTTTCTTAAGTTATTTATAGATGTTAATGCCTTAATTAGGAAGAGCAAAAATTATTTATTTGATTACTAATTAAGAGCTTAATTATCCATGACTTATTGTAGGTATAAACTATTAGCGATAAAAAGTATCTAAACAATACCTAACCTACACAATAATTTTGTCTTCTTCTGGCATGATCCAAACATGAGAAATTTAGATTGTCAATTCATTTTAATAGTTAAAATTACATCCCCATGATAATCAACTTTGAGTGCATCCCACTTTTGTAGATTTACCGAATTTTTGATTTTTTTTAGCCGCTGAACACACTTAAATAACTATGTTTCAAGGCAGGGTATTTATACTCATTGCACAACTGGGATGCACTCTCAACTTTTCTTAGGGCGCCAAATAACTTAAAAAGTAAATAAATTCTTAACCGCAGCCTCTATATCCTCTTGCTTAACTAGTGACTCTCCAATTAATACAGCTTTAGCTCCAGCTTGCTGAACAAAGTTGATATTTTGAGGTGTATGTAAACCAGATTCACTAACAACAGTGATTTTTCTTTGACTAATAATTTCTGTTCTCGCCACAATAAGATCTTGAGTCGTTTGCAGGTTAACAGAAAAGTCTTCGAGATTACGATTATTAATTCCAACTAACTCCACATTGTCGATCGCCAAAACTCGATCCAATTCTTCTAAAGTATGAACTTCAATCAAGGGAGTCATCCCCAAACTTTTGACGATTTTGATAAAGTACTGCAAATCTTGATCGCTCAGAATAGCGGCAATTAAGAGGATTGCGTCCGCCCCTTTGGAACGGGCCAGATAGATTTGATAGGGATAAATGATGAATTCTTTGCAGAGCAAGGGTAACTCAACAGCTTGTCTAACTAAACTCAAATTTTCAAAGCTGCCTTGAAAGAATTTACTGTCGGTTAAAACTGATAAACAACTCGCACCACCTGCTTCATAGGATTTCGCAATTTCCACAGGATCAAAGTCTTCTCTAATCACGCCTTTAGAGGGAGAAGCCTTTTTAACTTCGGCAATTAAAGCTGGATTAGTTTTGCCATTTTGCAGGGCACTTAAAAAATTGAGAGGATGCTCGATATTGGTGATTTGTTGTCGCAACCTAATCAAAGGAAGGCGATCGCGCAGCTTGGCGACCTCCTCTTCTTTGTGCCAAACAATTTCTTCGAGAATATGTTGTGGCTCGGCATCAGGAATATCACTGTCATAGAGTACAGATCCTGATTTGACTTGAGGTCGAGGATTAATTCTTCTAATTTGCATGATTTACTTGTTAAGGGAATTAGGCTTAATCTACTACAACAACTTCTTATTTCCGAGTCGGCAGCAAGAATAAAGCCAAGTGTAATCTAAACTCGAAAATTTTCCCCTAGATAATATTGTCTAACTAGAGGATTGTTATAGAGTTCATCTGAGGTTCCAAAAGCTAAAATTTCACCATTACGCATAATGTAGGATCGATTCGTAATGGCTAGGGTCTCTCTAACATTATGATCAGTAATCAAAATACCGATATTGCGTTTGCGCAACTGAGCGATAATTTGTTGAATTTCGGAAACGGCGATCGGATCTACCCCAGCAAATGGTTCATCGAGAAGTAAAAATTTAGGGCCATCTACTCCCATTGCTAAAGCTCTAGCTAGCTCAGTTCTTCTCCTTTCACCACCAGATACTTGAAACCCTTTAGTATGGGCAACCTTTTCTAAACGAAATTCTTGCAATAGTTCTTGCAAGCGAGCTTTTTTGAGGACATTAGAAGCTTTAGTCTGTTCTAAAACCAATTTGATATTGTCTTTTATCGAGAGAAAACGAAAGATACTAGCCTGTTGGGTTAGATAACCAAGACCCAATTTTGCCCTTTGGTGCAAGGGCAGAGTAGTAATTTCGCGATCATCCAAGAGGACAGTCCCTTGATCCGGTTTAACCAAACCTGTTGCTATATAAAAGGTAGTGGTTTTTCCTGCTCCATTAGGACCTAGCAGACCAACAATCTCTCCTGGTAGTACTCGTAGGTTGACACGATTAACTACACTTCTTTTGCCGTAAGCTTTATGAATATTCTCTAATACTAGAGCCATTTAACCTGCTAACTTTCAATCTGTTAACTATTTGCTTCCCAACAAGTCAGACAATCTTGATCTGTCAGTACAAACCTTCTGGGCAAGTTGTTGACACAAAACTAGTCCTTAATTTGGAAGGGCTAATTGTTTTCCCCAGAAACAGACTCATTGACTATGTAGGTTGATTCTACCTGACGGTTAGTTTTGGGGCTAGCAATAAATCTGGCTTCATCGATCAAATAGGTCATGCTTTCTGCTCGCATGCTGTTACCTGCTTGGATTACATAAACACTGCCATTCAAAACTAATTTACGCTCTTTGCTATAGTACTGCGCCTGAGCTGAAGTGGCTTGAATTTGCCTGGCAGGATAATTAATTCGAACATTGCCGATCGCGGTGATAATCCCTGTGCCCGAATTTGCTTCTTGACTATCAGAGCGAATGGTAATTGAGCCATTACGGGAATTGTTTTGAGCAGCTAGATCGCTAGGTAAAACAGTTATAGCGATCGCGCTAAGGATACCAGCTAAAAAATATTTTGCAAATCTGAAGCGATTCCGATCTGGTACCAAATAAGAATTCATACTATCCTGCGATCTTAAAAATATTAACTATTTTAGCCTTAAATAACGGTCAATTTGGGGAAAACAATTAGCCTCAAACATAACAGATCAACTACTTGGTCTCAGAGCGCATTATTCTTGTGGCAAAAATATTGACTATTTCTATAACGACCATGTTTGTAAGCATCAAGTTCCAATAATTTGATTTTTAGTTAATTTGCTAGTCTAGCCTCAACGATTGTTGCGCAATTAAAATTTTCAGAACTCAAACAATTAATTTATAAAGCCGCAATTATTTTTTGCTGAATAAGTTGAGGGTTTTTAGTTCCATCAATAATTAGCAGTTTACTGGCATAGTCAGCAAATATTCTTTGATAATTTGCCCTTACTTGGGTAAGTTTTTCTTTGGTTTCATAAATTTCACGTAGCGATCGCTCTTTAAGTCGCTCCACAGAAACTTCAACAGGAATATCCAAGTAAATCGCAAGATCGGGAGCAGGAAATTTATGATTGAGCTTGGCAATAAAATCAAACTGTTCTGGGTTTTGGCAATTATAGGCAAGCGAGGAAAAATAATAGCGAGTACTGATTACGTCAAAATCGTCTTTGATCAGTTTATAAACACCATCAATATCGTTGTAAAGGTGGTCATGACGATCTGCTGCGAACAGATACGCCATCTGTTCATCAAATAAATTTTGATCGGCAGTAAAGAAAATTCGTTTTTTTAAAGTCTGTCTAATCAGATTACCAATAATTCCAGAAGAGGGTTCCGAGCTAATAATCGCTTTTCCTCCCAAATTGGTTAAGTGATTTTTGAGAAGCTCAGCCTGGGTAGATTTTCCTGAGGCATCAATTCCTTCAATAACAATAAATTTTTTAGTGGACATAGGGGAGTTTAGAGTTCGGAGTTCGGAGTTCGGAGTTTGCTTGCCCTCGCATGGGGGGAGTTAGCGCCTACGCTCAAACCAAGCTTTTAATCTTCGCTGCAATTTGGGCTGGTCATTAATTTTTTGCTGGTGAAACGCAATTTGTACCTGGTTGAGAATTTCGCTCAAGCTTGGAGAAAGATAAGGAATTTCTTGTCTGAGTAATCCTCGCATGGGATTCGCGCTGAGTCTAATTTTGTGTTTCATCATCAGACCAACAAGGCTAATTATTTCAACACTGCGATCGCCAATAATCGTACAGCCCAAAATTTCACCCTTAGCACTAATTAAAAATTGACCCCAGCCACTTGTTGTCCCTGGCAATTGAGCAGCTAAGATATTTTTAAAATGCTGAGTAATTTCATAGACTGATGATTTTTTAGCAGCCAATTTTTTGGGGAGAGCTTCTTTACTGGTGATGCCGATTCGGGAAAATTGAGGTTGAGTAAACACAGCTTTAGGAACATAACGATATTCCCTTTTGAAAATAGGCAAAAGAAACATATTTTTGAGAGCTATATCCACTTCATAATGTGCTCGGGCAAGATGGGAATTACCGCCTAATAAATTGCCACATGCATAAATAGTCGAGTTGCTGGTTTGCAATTTTTCGTTAACCTTAACCCCTTGGCGAAAATACTTGACCTTAACCGCTTTTAAATTTAGACCTTCCACATTTGGTTGCGGGCAATTGGCAACAATAACTCCTGAGGTGACTAATTCTTGATTACGGGAGCAAAGTTTAATTTTGCCCTTATCTTTTCCTTGATCTACTCTTTCAATTTTGAGATCTTGAGGTACAAAATCAACAAAAATGCGAATTCTATCCGCAGTAAATTGAGCTTGCAATAAACGACTAGCAGCCACTAGCTCCGTCTCTAAAAGGCGCGGACTGGGGCTAAGTAAGCTAATATTTTTTCCTAGTCTGGCTAAACCTTGAGCTAATTCTAGACAAAAAGGAGAATCTCCGATGATGGCAAGATCTTGGGGACAATCATCAAGTTGTTGTTGCCATAAATCTTCTGGGGTAAAACAGAGTGAACTAGAACAGTTCTCGGGCAGATAATATTTAGAGCCTGTGGCGAGCAGATAATTACGCGATCGCAGTTGTCGATTATTAACCAAAAAAGCTTGTTTGGGTAAACGACAAAATTCTCCTCGACCCCCAATTACATCTACACCCAAAACCGCTAAATTGTCTAAAGATTGCTCAGCAGTAATATTTTCTTGAACCAGATCCCCCCAACTTTTAATGTCTGCCAATGAAGTCGGTGGAGCCTCGATATTGTCTGTCCAAATACCCCAAGGATTACTATTGAGTCTTTGTGAATAATTAGCAATCTCGCCCAAAGAATGATGATAGGCTAACTGCTGATATTCCCAATCAGGTTCAAGTTGCTGAGTAACCAGAGCAACTCTTGCTTGCAATAAAATAGCCTTATGGGCTGCATAAATACCTTCTGGGCTACTACCTATTACTACTAAATCGTAGTCAAATGACATCTGATTTTATTGCTTACTATCTGGATGGGTTAATTCTGCTAAGGCTTTTTCCAAAGCTTGGAGTAATAGTTTGTTTTCTGATGGGGTACGGACTGCCACCCGAAAGTAGAGATCGCCTAGTTCGGGAAAACTTATACAGTCTCGAATATAAATTTGTGATTGTTGAAGTAGTGTTTGCTGGAGAGATGTCACTGAAAAATCACTCTTCACCAAAATAAAATTGACTTCACTCGGTAGTGGTTGCAGTCCAGGAATATTATCCAAACCCTGCCATAATTTGTCCTTGCTGGTTGCCAGCCATTGTCTAGTATCTTGCTGATAGTCTCGATCTTTCATCGCAACAATTGCGGCAGTAGCAGCCAAACTATTTACTGACCAAGGATCTCGCCACTGTTGCCAACGATCTATTCTCTCTGGATTAGCGATCGCATAGCCAAGACGCAAACCAGGCAAACTATAAAACTTAGTTAGAGAACGCAAAATTACTAAATTAGGAAAATCTGGCACTAAATCAATCAAACTCTGCTGCTGCGAAGGTGGCAAAAAATCCATAAAAGCTTCATCAATAACCACTAGAGCAAACTGGCTTAAATAGGGAATAATTTCTGCCCTTCCCCAGAGTTTCCCGGTTGGATTGTGAGGATTATTGATCAAAAGTCCACAATTGGCAGCTATCTTTTGTGGAATCAAAGAACGAAGCTCCCCAAATGGAAGCTGAGCAGTCAAAACCTCAATTCTGGCATCAAAAGTTTTTAAAGCACGTTGATAATCTCCAAAAGCAGGAGCGATCAAGTAAATAAGATTCTTCTGCGCCAGGTCTTTAGCCGCCCAGGTCAAAAGCTCAGCAGAGCCATTGCCAGGAATCAGATACTGCGCAGCCAAGCCACATTCCCTAGCTAAACAAGCTTTTAAGCGAGGATAGTCAGGATCGGGGTAAACAGCTAGAGCAGGAAGATCATCAATAATCGCCCTAACCACAGTTTGAGGAATACCTAAGGGATTAATGCTGGCGGAAAAATCTTTGACAGAATAAACTGGACAACCTGCAATTTGGGCTGCCCAAGTTAAATTTCCGCCATGACGAGGTCTAGACACTAACTTAAATTAGATTGGCTTAATGCCAACTATTTTTTAGGTGCAACTTTGTCTTTAAAAAGTTTCCCTGCTGAAAATGCGGGCACATTAGTTTCAGGAATCAACATTTTTTCCCCTGTTTTAGGATTGCGACCTTCTCTTTCTTTACGGTGGCGACGCTCAAAAGAACCAAAGCCCACTAAAGTTACTTTATCTCCTTCGGAAACAGCGTCCATAATAGTTTCGATTGCAGCGCTGAGAACAGCATCAGCTTGTTTTTTGGTTACTGTCGCTCTTTGAGCAATGCGATCAACTAATTCACCCTTGTTCATCTAAATAAATCTCCTGTGTGTACAAAATTCTACAGTTGGGTTGGTTTTCGCCGTAAAGACGAATGAATTTAATAGTATTGATGCTTATTTCTATCGGAAGTCTTTCTATCCTTTTGGGAACAGACTTTAGAACCTTAGTAGGAACTAAGAGAAAAAGCAAAACCTCAAATATCTAACGAATGCCAATCCAAATAAAATTGGGAAAGGCCCTAATTTGGTGAAAACCCATTGACCATAACGTATTCATAAAACACGTTATCTCAAATGCTTGCTTTATTCTAAGTGCATCCTGACAAATATTGATCGCTAGAAGCTCGATTTCATATAGATTTCAACAATTTTTCCGATTTGATTAACAAAAGTAGGCAAAACAGTGAGTATTTACACTCAAAAAGAGAGTCAAAAGTCGCCTTGGCTTAACAATAGTTAAGCTTTGACCGCACTTTAAAAGCAAATTACCAGGTAAATTTCCTCGCTAAATTAGGATTTTTGGAGCAATTCTCGATCAATTCCCTAATTTGATTGAGGGAATCCTAAATATTTGGCTAATTTTTAGCTTGATGTAGACCCACTGGGGTTTACTATTTAACCCTTAGTGTTTGACTCAGTTAGAGTTCAACTCAAGTGGGACTAAAACAAAGTTGATTCTCAAAATCAAAATGTAATTGAGCCAAAAATAATCGGTTTTCGGTTTTAATGAGAAAGTTTTAAGAAAAACAATCATTAGAAGTAATGGGGAAAGTTTGGTGTAGTTCCGACGCTGTTCCGCAACTGCGATGAGACGAGCGACCCCGCGTCAACTAAAGACGCAAGGGACCGCGCGAGATATTTTATTTATTTCTCGTCTCAGAATGCCCGCCGATCTAAACCCTCAGTAAGTTAATTAATCTGCGAGGTACAGATGACTATTACAAATTCTTTTCCGAAATTATCCCTAAATTCAGTTCAATTGCAACCTTTACCCCATCAACGTCCCCTACTCGCAATCGGACATGGAACTCGCAACACCAGAGGAAGACAAACCTTTCTCGATTTTGTGGAAACTTACCAGCAATTAGATACTTCTCGCCCAGTCATCCCCTGTTTCTTAGAATTAACAGAACCAAATATTCAGGCAGGAATAGAAGCATGTGTTCAACAGGGCTACCAAGAAATTACAGCTTTACCTATCCTATTGTTTGCTGCTCGGCATAATAAGTTTGACGTAACCAATGAACTAGATAGATCGAAAGCACCCTACCCACAACTAAAACTTAACTATGGTCGACACTTTGGGATTACGCCCAAGATTATTGAACTATGGCGCGATCGCCTTGACGAATTAGATCAGCCAGCAAATAACCCTAACAATATTTCCCGAGAAGATACGGTGCTTCTATTTGTTGGTCGTGGCTCTAGTGATCCTGATGCCAATGGCGATGTTTTCAAGCTGGCTAGGATTATTTGGGAAGGCAGTGGCTACAAAACTGTCGAAACTTGTTTTATCGGCATTACTCACCCTCGTCTAGAAGAAGGTTTTAGCCGTGCTTATCTATATAAACCAAAGCGAGTAATCGTTTTGCCCTATTTCCTGTTTACTGGAACTTTGATGGAAAAAATTGGCGACATTACAGCTCAGCAGTCGGAACAGCATCCTGAAGTTGAATTTGCTTCTTTACCAGAAATGGGAATTGCACCTCAACTGTTACAAACCCTAAGAGCAAGAGAAATTGAAGCTCAGCTAGGTGAGGTGAAGATGAATTGCGAAATGTGCAAGTTCCGTCTAGCAGCAAGTGGCACAGATTCTAGTAATCATCAACACCATAGCCATGGTCATGGGCACGCTCATAGTCACAGTGCTCATGGGCACAACCATAGTAGCCACGACCCTTATGCCAAGCTAAACGACTATCACCAAAGAATTTGGCAAGCACCATAAACCCAAAATCTTGTTCGGGCTTAATTTTGTGCAGACAAACAAAGGATAGAAAAACCCAGAAATAATAGCCCAGATAATAATAAACTAAAATTATTAAGCAATATTACAAGTTTATTTTAATGAATCTATTTTATTTACTGGGATTATTAATCTTGGTCTTCGCTGTGGCGATCGCAATTTATTTATTGACACCCCGCAATTACGAGTCGGCTGAATCGGTAGCAACTTCCTATGATGAATGGACAGAAGATGGCATTTTAGAATTTTACTGGGGAGAGCATATTCATCTGGGTCATTATGGCTCACCACCTCGTCGTAAAGATTTTTTGGTAGCCAAAGCTGATTTTGTTCACGAAATGGTCAAATGGGGAGGCTTAGATAAATACCCTGTGGGAACAACAGTTTTAGATGTGGGCTGTGGAATTGGCGGCAGCAGTCGTATTTTGGCAAAAGACTATGGTTTTGAGGTCACAGGAATTACGATTAGCCCCCAACAGGTACAAAGAGCGCAAGAACTGACCCCAACCGAAGTTCCTGCCCAGTTTAAAGTAGACGATGCGACGGCATTGTCTTATCCCGATGCTAGTTTTGACGTAGTTTGGTCGATTGAAGCGGGTCCTCACATGCCAGATAAAGCAGTATTTGCGAGGGAATTACTAAGAGTTCTCAAACCTGGAGGTTTACTAATAGTAGCTGATTGGAACCAACGAGACGATCGCCAAGTACCACTTAATTTTTGGGAAAAGCCTGTCATGAAACAATTACTAGATCAATGGTCACATCCTGCTTTTGCTAGTATCGAGGGCTTTTCTGAGCTTTTAGCAGCAACTAATCTAACTGAGGGCGAAGTAATTACCGATGATTGGACACAGCAAACTCTCCCTTCTTGGCTTGATTCTATTTGGCAGGGAGTTGCTAAACCAAAAGGGTTAATTATGTTTGGTCTGTTTGGTTTAATTAAGTCCTTGCGAGAAGTTCCTACTTTAATCCTAATGCGCTTGGCTTTTGGCGCGGGGCTTTGTCGCTTTGGGATGTTCCGTGCTATTCGCTCTAATGGATCTAGTAACCAAGATAGTGTGGCTCAAGAGTTGGCACAAAAAGCTTAAAGAAGCTAATCATTAATTGAATGATTTTCCCAAATTAGCAGCAGCGATCGCCTAATTTCACTCTATGGAGATCGCTTTTTTGGACTTAATTTTTTGGTTAGTTTTTCTCTCACTTTCTGGGAACGATGAAATTAATAGTTGGCAAATTTATTAATAATTGCCAAACCCATATTTTAAAAATTAATTTAATGAGAAAAAAGCAAAATCACATCAACTATCTTTATCCTCTCGCCTTTTTCCTATTTATTTGTTGGATTATTTATATGGCAAATGCCAACATTAACAACATTTTTTTTGACCTGATTAATATGGTTCCTGGTGGCGATAAATTAGGTCATTTTTTTCTATTTGGAATGTTGGCAATGCTGGTCAATTTAGCACTCAATTGTCGTACTTTTAAATTTAAAAAATACAACTTACAACTAGGTGGATCTTTAATTTTTATCTTGACTATCTTTGAAGAATTATCTCAGCACTTTTTTCCTAATCGCACGTTAGATATCGTTGATTTAATTGCTAATCTAGCAGGCATTTTATTTTTTAATTATCTTTCGACCCGAATTGCCAAAACCTACGCGCTCAAATAGCGATCTCAATCTGATAATTTTCTTGAATAAATTTGATTTTGCTTATTAACTAATCCAGCTATTTGCCAATACAAAAGCGACTAAAAATACGCTCTAAAACCGATTCGGTAACTTCTTCTCCTGTGGTTTCGCCCAAGGCTTGAATTGCTGCGCGCAGATCTATAGTCCAAAAGTCGAGAGGCAACTGATTAGAGATCGTCTCTTGAACCTGCAACAAGGAAGTTTTTGCTCTGGTTAAGGTGGCAGCTTGTCTTTGATTAATAGCTAGATCGGTATTGGCTATTTCCAAATTACCGCTGGTTACCGTCTTTAAAATAGCTGTTTCCAACTCGTCAATGCCTTTGTTTTGGGCAGCAGCAGTCACTACGATATTAGTTATTTCTGATGGATATTCAAGATTAGCTGTGGTCAAATTGTGGGGGAGCAAATCTTTCTTATTGAGTACTAAAATTACGGGTTTGTGTTTAATTTGCGCATAAATAAGTTGATCTGCATCTGTCCAACCTGAGGTTATATCGAGGGTAAGCAAGATCAAATCTGCGGCTTCGGCGGCTTTACGCGATCGCTCAACCCCAATTTGTTCTACCTGATCTGAAGTTTCCCGAATCCCGGCAGTATCTAGAACTTGAATAGGTATGCCCCCAACAACCAGAGTAGATTCGACCACATCTCTAGTTGTCCCTGGCAATTCAGTGACAATCGCGCGATCGCTTCGACTCCAAGCATTTAAAAGACTAGATTTACCCACATTAGGACGACCGAGAATGGCAACTTTTAAACCACTTCGCAATAATTCTCCCCGATCCGCAGTCACCAAGATTTGCTGAACTTCTACAATTATTTGCTCAATTTGCCTAATGATATCTTGCTCATTCAACGGTGCTAAATCATCCTCAAAATCAATCCTTGCTTCTACTTCTGCCAAAATATCTAAACAAGAAATTCGTAATTGCTTGATTGGGTGAGCAAGCTTTCCTTGCAAGCCTGCCAAGGCAACTTGCGAAGCCTGAGCTGACTGCGCCGAAACTAACTCAGCAACGCTTTCTGCTTGAGTTAGATCGATTCTGCCATTGAGAAATGCTCTGAGGGTAAACTCTCCTGGTTGGGCAAGTCTTGCACCTTGCGCCACACATAGTTGCAGTACTTTTTGGACGGGGATAATTCCGCCATGACAATGAAGCTCAACCACATCTTCTTTAGTAAAAGACCGAGGAGCAAGCATAATCAGAAGAAGTGCCTCATCGACAATTTCTTCACTGAGGGGATGGCGAATATAACCATAGAGAATACGATGAGAAGACCAGTCTTGTTTTCCTGGAGCAAAAAAAAGCTGCCGAGCAATATTAACTGCTTGAGTTCCTGAGAGTCGAACTATCCCGATACTGCCCTGTTGCGCAACTATGGCGGTGGAAATCGCGACAATTGTTTCTCCTTGATTTGTTAACATTATGGGGAGTTGGATAGTTATTGCTTATACTAGATCAATATTGCTTATACTAATTGTTACACTATACGGTTTTCTTTCTGTCTAATTGTTGTGTAGCATTGTATATATAAAATTGTTAAATTAAAAATTTCACCCGCTAACATCTTGAATGAATAAAATCCATCCAGAAAAGAAGTCGGGTTTACCTATAGTCTTGCCAATACCAACTCGGAATAATAGAAAAAATATTAAACACTCGGTTAAAATTTACCGCAAAAGATTTTTTATTCAGTTAAGAAAACTAAAGGGTAAACCAGGAGATCTGGCTAGAGGTCTCGCTATTGGTGTTTTTGCTGGTTGCTTCCCTTTTTTTGGAGTACAAAGCCTAATTGGGGTTATTTTAGCGGCTATTTTTCGTTGCAGTAAAGTTGCCGCGATCGCTGGAACTTGGATTAGTAATCCACTTACCTATATCCCTATTTTTGTATTTAACTTCAAAGTTGGAAAACTACTTTTGGGAGTAGAAAGCGTCTCTAGTAAAGAAGTTAATTTTGAATCGCTCTCTTCTTTTATGCAGTTTGGATCAGATTTTTTTAAAGAGTCTGGACCGACCTTTGCGATTGTTTTACTAACAGGTTGTTTAGTTGTCGGTTCAACACTGGCAGTTATTACGTACTTTGCAAGTCTCCCTCTATTTAAGAAATTACAGAAAAAAAGTTCGCAGTAGATAAAACCACAACTGAAAAAATCAAGAATAGACAAGGCATTAAAATAGCTAACCCGATTCTCTTCTACTCGCAATCAACTACATAAAGCGATCAATAGCTAAACTTAAAGGCGAAATTCGGATCAACTAAAATCTTAACTAAATTCTAAAATTAGGATAGGCGCCTCAGAACGAAATCCTTAGTTAGAAGTTAGAAAATCTGATTTTTTATCACGCCGCAACAATCTGAAGGCTAACATTAAGCCAGCAGACATAGATCCAGTTGGACAAAACAAGAATCATATTAATGTCAATTAACTTGTTCGAACGGTTAAGTTTTCGAGCAAGTTAATTGACGAAATAATTTTAGTGAAAAACATCACTAGTTAATCTTTAAGATGAGAAACAAATCTCCTATTTCTAATAAAAATAAGAGTGTTTCAAAAACGGCTCAGATTTGGCCTACTATTCACAGTCGCTCTGACAGAGAGGTTAATCTCCCGTAAAAAGTAGCGTAAGGAGGAAGCGATAGAAACTCCTTTACCTTCTAGCCTGAATATAGCACTGCCCACATATCTGACATCGCTCTCCTTCGATATGTAGTAAAAGAACACAGCGACGAAACTTCCTTACAGTTTTATTGCTATACCCTAAAAATAACAAGTTTTCATGACAATAAACATTAAATAAGAATTAAAAAATAGGCTCATTTTTTAAATTCACAAACGAATATTTCACTAATAAATAATGTATTGATAAAAAACTTATCTTAACAATAAATATCTTAATAAAAAACAACCTACCTTAACTAAAATTACTTACATCATAATATTTCTAAGCTTGTTTCTCCCAATCTAGACAATGATCGCTCTCTACTCCATAAGGATGCATGCCACACACTAATATTTGTCCATTGTAGGCTTGACCATGATAATGATTGCAGCCGATACAAGCAGGGTTTTTACTGGTTCTTGGTTGTTCTTGAGTAACTTCTACAAAGTCAAAGTCATCAGTAAAATTCTCGATCCCTGACCAAAAATCAAATTCAATTTCAATCTGATTTTCAGTCAGAAAATCATTAAAATCTTCAAGACAACTTTCTATTTCTTCTTCTACAGATTCTCTAATTTGTTCTCCTAAATCCTCGATCACTTCAGATATTTCTTCTGAGAAAGAATCGATTGCTTGGTTAATATCACGTGAAAATTTTTCTAAATTTTCTGATATTTCTTCTACTTGCTGCCACCAATTTTTTTGCCAATCATCCATAATTTACACTAGATTTTGAGTCGCTCCGCTATCAAGAATTTATATAAGGATTTAGGAGAAATAGCTTTAATCAAAAACTATTTTTGCTGCATTCGACGTAACTCTTCCTGCAAAGATTCTACTTGTTGTTTAAGCTCATCTACTTTATTGGGCGAATCGGGTTCAGCTTCTTCATCGTTAATAATTTCAATTACCCGCGGTTTGCCTGAATCTTGATCAGCACCAGGAGCAGGAACTGCATTTTGCTGAGCTTGCTGAACCATATCATCAACAAAGGTACGAGCCTCCTCCACATTCATTTCGCCTCTAGAAATCATTTCATCAGCCAGTTTTTGGGCTTGTTCTTTGATTTCACCAATAGTTACTCCAGCTTTTTCTTGAGCGTAGGAGGCAAAGCCAACTCCCATATAAAATGCTTTTTTAACGATATTTTCAAACCCTGCCATAGTAATCTCCTGAGCGTAAGTGTTGGCGATGAGTCATCCCCAAGATTAACTTTGAGAATATTCCCGATTTTGAGACTATTGTAGATAACCTACAACCAAGATGTCTCGAGCAACGGTCTTAATACTGACTCTTCTCAAGCATAAAGCATCCGTCATTTGCTCGAAACCGAGATTCCCCACAGGAGAAGGTGCGGTTTGCCCACCAATAATTTTCGGGGCGATAAAAGCCATAACTTTTTGAATAACACCATCTGAAATTGCTTGAGCAGCAAGTGTACCTCCACATTCCCACAAAATTTTAGAAACGCCTTGTTGATATAAATGATGATTAACAGCTTGAGGAGTTACGTCATCTAAAGAAACTACCTCTACACCCTTATTGCTTAAAGTAGCTTGCAACGGCAAATTACTATTTGTTTGCGTAAATACCATAGTCGGAGCAACTTCTGTGTTCCAAAGATAGCAATCGTCCGGTAGGTCTAGACTTCGGCTCATAACGACTCGGATGGGGTTATGTTCAGTAAGACCATGAGTTGTTAGCTGTGGATTATCTTTACGAACTGTGTTGCCGCCTATAATTACGGCATCGCAAGTGCTACGAAGATGATGAACTTCCTGGCGAGAAGCTTTGCTACTAACCCAAGCACTATGACCAGTTGTTGTCGCAATTTTGCCATCTAGAGTCATAGCATATTTCAAAATGCCCAAAGGTTTTTGCTGTTTAATCCGTTGGAGAAAAGCTTCATTTAGTTCTTGACAAGCTTCTTCCTCGACACCAACAATAACTTCAATTCCTTCTGCACGAAGGGTTTGAATTCCACTGCCTGCAACCCGAGGGTCGCAGTCTTCCATGCCAATTACTACTTTGCCAACCCTCGCCTTAATCAAAGCTTCGCTACAAGGAGGTGTTCTGCCATAATGATTACAAGGTTCGAGGTTGACATAAATAGTGGCGTCTTGAGCCTCTTCTCCTGCTGCTCTAAGAGCAAATATTTCTGCATGGGGTTGACCTGCCGCAGGATGATAACCCTCGCCGATAATCTTGCCCGCTTTAACAATTACGGAACCAACAAGGGGATTGGGCGATGTTCTGCCTTCGGCTTTACGAGCTAATTGCAAACATCTGCGGATCATTTGGCGGTCAAAATCGTCAGCTACCATCTAGTTTTGCAAGTTTTAATTTATTTTGTTGAAATGTTCTGTTATCAAATTAATGTCGTTGTGAGGAAATTGCTCGCCAAGGAGAGCGATCGCCACTCATCACTTTAGGCAAAAAACTACCAATCGCTAATCTAGCAAGATTAATTAAGAACTAGATAACTATCAATCACTTCACGATATTCAGTTTTTTGTTTAACCCCTTTCATTTCTTTAACTAGGTCTTGCTTATAGAAAAATTGCACAGTAGGAGTACCAACAACTTGACCCATTTTGGCGATTTCAGGATCTTCAACAATGTCAATCTCGACAAAGTGAATTTTATCCTCATACTCAGTTACAACTTTATCTAGCATTGGCTTAAGAGTTTTACAAGGACCACAGGTAGGAGAAACATATTTAACCATGATTAAGCGATCGCCCTCATGAAATAGTTTTCTTAATGCATAGCCACCATAATGGCTAGTAGCTTTAGGGTCAAAGGCTTCTTCTAGCTCGGCTTTGCTTTTCACAGGCTGTTCAGCAACCGAGTCTTCAGTTGAAGTTGTAGAACTAGAGGTAGATTTGCTAGTTTCCTTGTCTAAAGAAGAGTATTCCGTAATTAGATTGTGTTCGGAGAGCCACCTTTCCGCCGCTAAGGCTGCCATACAACCAGTCCCAGCTGCGGTAATCGCTTGACGATACTGATGGTCTTGGACATCTCCTGCTGCATATACTCCAGGCAAAGAAGTTTCCACCGTACCCGGCTTGACAACAATGTAACCAACCGAATCTAAGGTTAACTTGTCTTTAAATAGAGTCGTATTGGGAGTATGACCGATCGCGTAAAACAAGCCTTTAGCCGCAATCTTGGTTTCCTGATTAGTTTCCCGATTACTAACGACAATCCCAGTCATCCGATTATTTTCGCCAAAGACATCTATCGCTTCAGTTTGCCAATGGATCGTGATTTTAGGATTAGCAAAAACTCGATCTTGCATTGCTTTCGAGGCTCGCATTTTGGCGCTTCGTACCAACAAGTGAACATGTGAACCATATTTAGTCAGATAAACAGCCTCCTCAGCAGCAGAGTCACCACCACCAATAACGACTAAGTCCTCATTAGCAAAAATTGGACTAGCCCCATCACAAATAGCACAGGCAGAAATGCCGTTATTCCAATAAACATCCTCGCTTGGTAATCCCAAACGTCTAGAGATCGCCCCCGTGGCAATAATAATGCTGTGGGTTAAAAACTCTCGCTCTGTAGACTTAACCAAATATGGTTTTTGACTAAAATCAACTTCGATAACATCCTCTATATAGCACTTTGTTCCCCAGCGTTCTGCCTGAGCTTTCATTTGCTGCATTAGCTGCGGGCCAGTAATTCCGTCAGGAAAGCCAGGAAAGTTCTCCACCTCAGTAGTTATCATTAGCTGCCCACCAGGAATTCCCCCTGCCTGAAAGCCTTCAAACATGATGGGCTTGAGATTAGCCCTTGCTGCATAAATAGCTGCGGTAAAACCAGCAGGGCCAGAACCGATAATAACCACATTTTCTACAGAATTTGTCATCGTAATTTTCTTATCAAGTTCGGGATAGTTATGATTTTTGCCAACTTGTCTATCAAATATAGAGTATAAATTGTAGCGACTTCATTGAGACAAATAAAGATGCAAACTTAGAGATATTATCAAGGATGTTCTCAGTAAAACTCTTTGCTAAATTTCAGAGACTATCTATCTCGGAAACCTTCAATTAATAAGATCATTACAAGGAAAAACCCAGTTAAAGAAACACGCAATTATTTAATAAAAGAAAGTTTTTATTTAGCTTCAGAATGATAATCACTAAAGATCTTAGGTAATCATAATAACAAGATTAATAAAGTTTTTATCAACTAGATAAAGAATTAGATAAAGGATTTATAAACTAGCAATTTTTTAGCCATAACTTAATACAATCAGCATCTATAATTTCAGTATTAATGCTGAGGTAATAGCACCTAGGTGTAATTTACTATGGTGTTAACTAAGACAAAATATTTAAAGACAAATAACTAAATTAACTACTAACAAATATATTTTAAAATTATGAAATTTTTTAAAGAGATCGCTTTAATTGCTGCTACTACTCTAATTTCTGGTCTGCCAACACAGGCATCTGCTAGTTCGATGATCGAACTTACTTACCAAGCATCTCAATATCAGTGCCATGCAGGAGCTTCTCAGTCAACAATTTTGGTTGATGTCTACCACAATGGAGAACTAGTAAAAGATGGATTGGCTGTAGGCGAATCAGTTATGGTTCCCGATTTTAATGGTGTAGAACTTGACTATCAAGCAGCTACTGGTTCTTGCGGATTTTCTGCGAATGAAAGCTTGCTTTTAGGAAAAAATGATAGTATTCCCAATCTTTCAGGAGCCTACGAACAGGAGGCGATCGCTTCTTTGGTTGCAGGCTTACAAGATTACGAAGATTTATATTTAGTTGAACTTGGGACAACTGATACTAGTAGTTTTGCTTATGACCTTCAAGACGTTGTGATGGTGGTCAACAACAATCCTAATACTATTATTTCTTCTAATCCTCCTAGTCCGATTATTTTTGCTGACTAAGTATTGCCTAAGTTCTCTATCAACTATTAATTTTAGAAACTTATAAAATCCTACAAGCTGATTTATTAAATCAACTAAAGTAGATAGTATCTATCCCCAAAAGCAATTACTTTTGGGGATTTTTGGCAGCTAAAATTCAACCAAGAATTTATCCTAATTTAATAACTAACTAATTTTGTCCAGATTTTGATCTTGCTAAATAATTTTAAAAGTCTTATATTTTATAAGATTTATGACTTCTCTGCGCTAGCCTAAAATCTCGTTAAAGACATTCGGTTATTAAATTTTAGGGTTAAGATCTAGCATGTTGATTAAAGAAGAATCACCGTCTCTGGCGATCGCAACTTTTAACTGGGAACAACTGCAAAATGGTTCAGATATTAGAGGCGTTGCCCTAACAGGCGTTCCTGGAGAAGAAGTAAACCTCACTCCAGAGGTTGCCAACATTTTAGGAAAAGCTTTTGTCAAGTGGTTAGGGGATACCTTGGGAAAAGATCAGGCCGACATGGTTATTGCCGTGGGTCGCGATAGTCGTTTGTCTGGCTTGGATTTAAGTCGATCTCTAAGTGCAGGAATTAGTAGCTGTGGATGCCAGGTTTATGATTTTGCGATCGCTTCTACTCCTGCAATGTTTATGAGTACGATCCATCCTGACTTCAACTGTGACGGGGCGATTATGCTTACGGCAAGCCATCTACCTTTCAATCGCAATGGCTGCAAATTTTTTACAGCTCAGGGTGGCTTAGGAAAAACAGATATTAAAGCAATTTTAGAACTAGCCAAGACCAATCAGTTTGAAACAACAGAGCAAC
Source organism: uncultured Xenococcaceae cyanobacterium (assembly GCA_937996665.1). Lineage (GTDB taxonomy): Bacteria > Cyanobacteriota > Cyanobacteriia > Cyanobacteriales > Xenococcaceae > Hyella. Next base: position 22,417 of record CALKUU010000137.1, read on the forward strand.
AGCCAGAAGTTATCGATAAAGACTTTATTGGAGTTTACAGTGCAGGACTGGTTAGCAAAGTTCGTGAAGCCGTTAACCATCCCACCAATTATCAACAGCCTCTTACTGGTCTCAAGATTGTAGTTGATGCTGGGAATGGAGCAGGGGGTTTTTATGTCGATCAGGTCTTGAAACCTTTAGGTGCAGACACTAACGGTAGCCAATTTCTGGAGCCTGATGGTAATTTTCCTAATCATGTTCCTAATCCAGAACACCCAGCAGCAATGGCTGCGATCTCTAAGGCAGTTCTCGACAATCAAGCCGATTTTGGAATTATCTTTGATACTGATGTTGATCGCGTTGCCGCAGTAAATAACCTGGGCGGAGAAATCAATCGTAATCGTTTAATCGCGCTAATCTCAGCAATTGTCCTTCAAGAACATCCAGGCTCCACAATTGTTACCGACTCGATTACCTCCGATGGTTTGAGTCAATTTATTAACCAAAATTTAGGGGGAGTTCATCATCGTTTCAAACGTGGTTATAAAAATGTCATCAATGAAGCGATCGCCCTTAATAATCAAGGTCAAGAATCTTGGCTAGCGATCGAAACTTCTGGTCATGCAGCCATGAAAGAAAACCACTTTCTGGATGATGGCGCCTATTTAGCCACTAAATTACTAGGGGAATTAGCCAAAGCCAAGTTAGCCAATAAGCAACTAACCGATCTGATTACGGAGTTAATCGAGCCGACAGAAAGCCAAGAATTTAGGTTACAAATTTCCCAGGCTGATTTTAAAACTTATGGCAATCAGGTAATTGCTAAATTATCAGAATTTGCTAATAAGCAAAACAACTGGCAACTTGTCCCCAATAACTATGAAGGAGTTAGAATTGCCTGCTCGGCAGAAGAGGAAGATGGTTGGCTACTCTTGCGTTTATCGCTGCACGACCCTGTGATTCCTATTAATGTGGAGTCGAACGTTGCTGGTGGAGTTAAAGCGATCGCCACTAAGTTACTATCTTTCCTCACAGAGTTTGATGATCTTGATCTAACCTCGCTAAAGTCGTTTGTCTAACTAGCTATCTAGTTAGAGAGCAAACTAATCAAAAACTCTAGTAACTCTCAGAGTTTCGGTGTCGCGCAAGCTTTTAACTTGAGACATCAAATCATAAGGTGTTTGGAGCTGTCCCGCTTGAAAGGTACGGCTCATCACCACATAAATAGAAGTTTGATCTACCCCCAAGCAAGCATCCTCAACATTTGCCCAAGACTCTGCGGCTAGCGAGTCAGAAATCTTCCAATGTCCTTGTTGCCAAGACAAGCGCCGCACAAATTTGAAGGGTGCTTTATCTTTGCCAGTAATCAAAATTTGTTGGAGAAGAGTACGAATTAGATTAGGGAAAAACCGACCCATAGTTAACATTACGATCCTCAAAGACATTGAATTAAAAGGAGTCATCTGTTTTTGCTTTGCCCAACCCAATGACCCAGAAATAGTTATTTCATCGTCTTGGATTTCATATTTATAGCCACTAATGAGATGACCTACCGCGTTTTTGGTTTTTCTTCCCTCTTTAACTAAGAGAGAAAACTGAGTATCTGAGGCAATTAACTTACCATCGCGAAACAGTTTAAAAGCACCGCCCTTATTCAGAGCTAAATATAATTCTGTGCCCTCGCGTCGCTCAATTAAGATACCCCCTTCGGGCAACCAAAAACGACCTTCCTGTAACAATTTTAATGGTGGTCGCTCCAGAACAAAGTCTCGCCAAGCAAGCAAATAATTCCAGGTATGATGTCCAATAATGCGATCATCGCTGTAGCAGGCACCTAATCCATTAGCCAAACCTTTGAGAAAGCGATCATTAATATTAAGAGCCTCTGGTAACCACTTACCAACCAACTCAAAACCATGGGGGAAAAAGTTATAGGTGTTGCGACTAGTATATTCTCCCCCATACGATCCATCAGGATGAACGAATTTAGCGGCGAGAAGTGTAGCTTTAGCGATCGCATCTTTAAGACGATTAGTGGGGTTAAGTTCGTAAACTCTTGCCAAACAAGAAATAGTTAGGGTGTGATAACCAGGATCACAGCCTTCATATTCTTGAAACCAACCTTCTGGGTTCTGCCATTCAAGAACCTGCTCTAGTCGTTCTGCCTTACTACGATTCCAACGATCAGACTGCAACATTTGCGATAACAATTCTAAACAGAGAACGATCAAGGCTTGGTGATTGGTCAACCTACCACTTTCTTGATGCTCAGCTAGCCAGTCTGCTCTCTTAACCAGAAAAGCCAAAATTTCTGGATTATCCAAACCCATTAAGGCATAACTATCAATAAAGGCAAGTAGAGAGAATGCTGCGGCTCCGGCTGCCCGCTCATAAGGAAAATAGTCATCACAAGATCCATTTTTATGAGCACTTTTGACTCCATACAAAATCCCGGCTTCAATCCAGTCTCGAAGAATAGGCTGTTGATAATACTGATTGTTTGGCAAATTTGCAGAATAAGCCAATGCCAAAGGATAAACAAATTCCTGTGACATGCCAGCAGGGAAATCAATTACTTTGTACTGCCAAAAGGTGCGATCAAAGCAGCCATAGGT
>CALKUU010000138.1 GCA_937996665.1 uncultured Xenococcaceae cyanobacterium
TTACTGTCAAATTAATATTGATACTGTTAATAATCTGCTTACTGCCAATCCAAATAACTGTCTTCTGAGCGATCGCAAGATTGATAACAACATCATCATCAGAACCAATCTTTCAGGAACTCCGCCCAATATTTCTTTTTCGCACAGAGGTTCTACTACCAAAAGTGGGACTATTGTAGTTTCTTCGAATTTAGAGAGTAATCAAAAGTGTTTTGTAATTTCTCTTGGACTGGGAATCACTAGAACTGGTAACTATAATGGTAGTTCTAGCGGTTCAGTATCAGCTACAAACTGCGATTCGACTAGCTAAGAATAAAAAATTTACAGACTCAGAATTGATATCAAGAAGTTTAATTCGATGAAATTTGATCTCTAAGCAGTCTTGATTTTTATCAAATTTTCAACTAAGGAAAGAACATCACTACGAGTTAACTTTTCTTTGCCCAAAGACATCGCTTCTAGGGTTCCTAAAGCAAGAGCCAAAGGAATACGGCAAAAGTTTAAAGCTGGCCCTGGAGAAAGAGAGTCTGTATAAAGTTGACCTAATTTAAGCTGATATCTTGCATATTGATACATGTCGGCGGATTGCCAGCCTTCAGGAAAAAAGCTAACACCGCGCTTCAAATCGTCTTTTTGATTACGTAAAATATTAACAGCTTGCAAACCACGACCAAAACCAATAGCTAAATGACGATCTGTGGTAGTTCCATCGTCCCAGCTCCAAAGATCGGAGAGTAATAGACCAACTGCACCAGCAACACTGAAAGTATAACGATCTAAGTCCTGTTTGGTATCAATTTGCCAATTAACTTCTGCCCAATATGCCATCCTATCTGCCATCGCAGCCGTTGCATCCCAAATTCTAGGGGCAATGGTTTTATCAGCCAATAAACTCCAATCACTAAGACGTAAACTGACTTCTGGCAGTAAGTCTTGATACGGTTGAAAAATCGCATTGAAGTGATCTTTTTCGGTCTCGTAATCCTGCGACTGAAGTTGAAGACTCATTGCTCTTAAAAGCTGAGATTTAGATTTTGTATCCAAAATATCACTATCTTCAACTTCATCAATTGCGCGCATACAAAGATAAGCAGATGCTACCGCAGCTTGCAAATCACTTGGTAAGCGGCTGATGGGGATATAAAAAGTCCTACTAGTTTCTTTGAGGATTTTTAGAGCATCACTATGAAAATCCATTAATCTTATCCTTATTGCATGAGTTCCCGATAGCATACAATGAAATCTCGATTTCTGCCTTAGAATAGGGAAAGTTTTTCGGATTGCTAAATTAAGCAATCCCTGATTTGGCAGAAACCCTCTATTTCGGGTTGATCCGTGACATAAGCAGGAAGATGTTTAAGGCGATCGCGATAGTGAGAAATGTTAGCGACTCCTACTGATAAAGGAAAATAATCGGGGTTAAATAGGGATTCATCATTAGGACTATCACCAACAGTTAGTACTTGCTGCGGTACTAGCTGAGGAAAACGGGTTTGTAAGATTTGAGTCAAAGCACTGGCTTTATCTTGTTGAGGGGGTTTGACATGACATTGAATCGTGCTGTAGGTAAAGCCAAAACCTTGTTCTTGGCAAATTAGTTCTATCTCGGCTAACTGACTCTGAGTTAAGTTGCCAATATCAAAAGTCCAGTCTGTAACCCGAAAACGATTGTCTGTAGATTCTTTGAGGTTAGGAAAATTTGCTTGTAGCTTATGAAAAACTACTTCTAAGCTCTGACGATGGTTGGCAAGATCTTCAACCTTGGCAATTAATTCAGTTTGATTCTGTTGATTATCGTAAAATAGACCGCCATTTTCAGCGATCGCTCCATAGATAGGTAGATAGTTAGCGATCGCACTTACCCACCCAGCCGAACGTCCAGTCACAATCAACACAGGAATATTTCTAGCGGCAATATTTTCTAGAGCGATCAGCAATTCGGAGGTAAATTTACCTGCCTTAGTAAGTGTTCCATCCATATCTGTTGCAATTAAGCGAATGGGATCTAGAGCATCTTGGGTGAGGGGCTTCATAAAAAACCAGGAATTTTGAGCGATAGTTGAACGCACTTATCTAATACACTTAGTAGTGGAGAGAGGAGGCGCGGTGGTTGCAGATTGACGACTTTGGTTGTCTTTTTGAGGAAAGTCCGGACTCCCGAAAGACTAGACTTGCTGGGTAACTCCCAGTGTAGGTGACTGCGAGGATAGTGCCACAGAAAAATACCGCCAATATATTTACTTATATTGGTAAGGGTGCAAAGGTGCGGTAAGAGCGCACCAGCAACATCGAGAGGTGTTGGCTAGGTAAACCCCGGTCGGGTGCAAGGTCGAAGAGATTATGGTTGGTCTTTTTCCAATCTCGTTTAGGTGAACCGCTTGAGGTGGTTGGTAACAGCCATCCCAGATAGATAACTACCAGAGAAGAATTGAATATCAAAAGTAGACAATTTTTCTTGAACAGAATCCGGCTTACAACTCTCTCTCTCCACTTTTTATTACCTACCTACTTTTTGCTAATTGACATCAATTAAGCAAATTTATTCACTGCCAAGATCGCATTTTGTCCGCCAAAGCCGAAGCTAAAACAAAGTGTATTTTTGATTTCTGCTCTCTGCGATCGCATTACCAAATTAAGAGGAAACTCCGATCTCTTTAGTCCAACGCAAGGGGGTAATTGTTGATCTTGGATTGCCAGTAAACACCAGGCAATACCCAAAGCACCCGAAGCTCCCAAGGTGTGACCAGTTGCTCCTTTAGTGGAACTTACGGCAACAGAATCGGGGAAAAGATATTGGATTAAGCTAGCTTCATTGCAGTCATTTAGCTTAGTGCTAGTGCCATGTGCATGAATGTAGTCAATATCTTGAGGGTTTAAATTACTTCTCGCTAAACAGTCTTTAATCGCGATCGCCGCAGTTTTCCGCTTAGGATCAGGTGCTGTCAAACTAGTGGCATCGCAAGTCAAACCAAATCCTGATATTTTGCCATAGATTTTAGCTCGACGACGCAAAGCTAATTCCGCTGATTCTAAAACAAAGACTGCACCGCCTTCAGCTAAAACTAAACCCTCTCGATTTTGGTCGAAAGGGTAACAGCCACTTTTTGCCAGAGCGCCCATCCGCTCAAATCCAGCTAAGCTTAATTT
>CALKUU010000139.1 GCA_937996665.1 uncultured Xenococcaceae cyanobacterium
AGCACTAAACCCAAAATTGCAAAAATACCTGCTGTGATCAGAACATCATGAAACAATGCCAAAATTGCAAACAAGGCATAGTCAAACTGAAAGCGAACACTCAGATAAACAATAATTCCAAAAAATGCCACGATTAACGCCAACATTCCTGAGACAAACAGTTCTTTCCCAATAGTTGGTCCTACTGTATCGATCTGAGTAGTTTTGGGGTCAAATTTACCAATCTTGTCGCTCAGGGCTTTTTGTAGGTTAGTCCGCTCATCGACGTTGAGATTTTTGGTGCGAATTGCCAGAATTTGTTTTTGATCGCCCAACATTTGAATTGAGCTATTGCTCAAATTCTGATTTTCGAGAACTTCTCTAACTTGATTATTATCAATTGGTTGATCGCAGTTGTTAGCAACAGAGCAATCTCGCTCAATTTGTAATCTCGTTCCCCCAATAAAATCTAGTCCTGGTCGAATCGGTGCATTGAGACTAGAGAGCGAAAACAACATCGCCCCGATGCTAATCACAATGGCGATCACAGAGAGACCCCACCACAACCCACTTTTTTTGACAATACTAATCATGATTTCTTGTGCTTGCTAATGTTGGACATTTACGTACAAATTAAATACATACGACTCAAAAGAGCTGAGCTACTAGCGTTGCGATAACTATTTGTTAGTAATTATCAAATGCAACGCTAGTTTTGTTTGGCTAGTTTTTTTGAATAGTGTTGTTTTAGTTATTGGGCTGCGGATTAGCCGTTGATAAATTGGGGCAAAACAATTCTGGTTTCTGCCTTACTTTTGGCAAACTCAAAACAGTTAACAACAACAAAGTTCGACTACAAGTAACTGCGGTAAACATACTAACCAAGACCCCTATCGCTAGAGTAAGAGCAAAACCACGAACTAAACCAGAACCAAGCCAAAACAGCGCCCCACAAGCAATTAAGGTTGTAACATTACTATCTAAAATACTTGAGAAAGCTCGATAAAAACCCGACTCCACCGAGCGATATAGAGTTTTTCCATTGCGCAGTTCTTCTCTGGTACGCTCAAAAATTAACACGTTAGCATCTACTGCCATCCCAATACTGAGAATGAAACCAGCAATTCCAGGTAAGGTTAAAGTTACTCCAGCGATCGCATAACAAGCTAGAGTAAGTAGTGCATAAACAATTAAGCTAACATCGGCAATTATTCCTGGTAAGCGATAGTAGAGAGCCATAAAGATCAGTACCAAAACCAAACCAGCACCACCAGCGATTTTACTGCGGCGAATACTGTCTTGACCCAGAGTTGCACCCACAGTTCTGTTTTCCACAATCTCGACAGGGAAAGGAAGAGAACCACCACGAATTTGAATTGCTAGATCGTTAGCACCTTCCAACCCAAAATTACCAGTAATAACGGCTCTACCGCCTGTAATGCCTAAGTCAGCAAACTGAGGGCCAACCGAAGGCGCACTAATCAGCTCATTATCGAGAAAAATACCCAAGCTACGACCAGTACCTGCCACATTTTTGGTCAGTTCAGCAAATTTTTTGCCACCCTCATCATCAAAGTTAATTGCTACTTCCCAAGCATTCCCAGTCTGAGTAGGTTGAGGACGAGCATCTTCTAAATTCTTTCCTGTCAACTCCACAGAATCAAAAAAGTCAGCGATCGCTTGATCCGATGCCTTAAGTGATTCCTGAATTTTAGCGATCTCAGCCGTATTCTTATCAGCAGCATCTGCTTGACGCAAAACATCTAGTTGTAAGCGCAGTTGTTGTCTAACTTGAGACTCGGCAACAAACTCTCCTTCTGTACCCTGTCGTTGTTCCTTAAACTCCAACTCAGCAGTACCTTGCAAACGTCTTTCTGCTGTTTCGGGATCACTTTCCCCAGGCAGTTGGACTAAAATTTTATCTTCGCCAACGGTTTGGACAGTAGTTTCGGAAACACCAAACTCATTGATCCGATTTTCAATAACTCTTTTGACAGCTTCTAAATCTTCTTTAGAAATTTCAGTAATTTCTTCGGTAGGTTTAACTTGAATCGTAAGTTGAGAACCGCCAATCAGATCTAATCCCTGCTCTGGAGGGATCGTAGTCAAAATTGCGATCGCTGCTGCCACTAACGCTAAAATTAAGACAACATAAGCTCTTTGTTTCTGCATTTACTACCACCAGCTATAACAAATGTATGATAAACGCTTTTGCTCATCATCTGTCATAAATAGTATTGGTCTGTATACTTTATTTAAAAGTTACTAACTTCTCGCTAGCAAGTAACGCTATTATCTGTCTAAATCTTAAACCAACTAAGAAATCTAGATTTCTCTTGAGTTAATTATTAAGCAACAAAATATGTCCCAAAAAATGATTTCCAAAGAAGAAGCAAAACAACTTTTAGAAAGAATGATTTTCGAAGAAATGCAACCTTCAGATTGGGCACAAGATGTTTGGGATTTGAATCCAATTCATGGTGAATGTGCAGGCAGAATTCTCGAAGCTTTTTCCGCCCTAATTGAAATAAGCACACCAGAAAGGTTAGA
>CALKUU010000140.1 GCA_937996665.1 uncultured Xenococcaceae cyanobacterium
CAATTGGTTGTCAGACTTTGTCGATAGCTTGAGAAATTTTATTGCTTTTTTTGAGTTTTAATTTTTACTCATCGCAATTTTTGATTACTTAGGCAATTCTTTCAAGATCAGGATTTTTGTCTTTTTGCTGATTTCCTGAGAGAACAAATAAATTATCTTCTTTTCTCAATAAAAATAAAGCTATTAAAGCGGCTAAAGTAGGTACGGCTGCCCAAAACAAAGGATTCGACTCTTCGTAGGGATTGAGTAGTTGTTTATAGGTAGCAAGAGTTGATACTGAATGTATTCCCAGCAATATTCCATATGTCCATACTTTAAAAATTCCTGTCATAAACAAAAACACGATTATGGCTTGGAAGATACCTATTGCGATCATCACAACAGGAGAAATATTTACAAAATAAAATTGAGAAAACACATTCTGTGCAGATTCAACACGGAAGATTTTTTCGGCTGACCAAACCAGGAAAAACAAGCCGCTAGTAATTCTGATTATGAATAGACTAATTTCCAGTTTCTTTTGTAGCTGCATATTTCTTATAATAATTTTTTTATAGGTGTAAGCTTATATCGATACCTCAAGATTAATATCAGCAATTTTTTGTTAAAAAATAGACTTATAGTAGCTTCAAATAAGAACTTAGTTTTTTACGCCCAAAGCCTGTAAATGCTTTGAGTAGAGAATCAAAACTAAATTAGAATTACTATATTTAGCAAAATAGTAAATTACATTAGCACAAAAAACATATTTGTATTTCAATAAAATACATACTCAAATATACAATAAAATCTTGTATTTAAGATCAAAAATTTTAGTTTGTTGTTAATTGCTAATTATTTCTAGTTGTAATTTTATCTATGCTAATAATTACCAACTTAAGTTAATAATCACCAAATTATTAAGCTATCTTTCAGCCCATATTACAAAATCTAAAATTCAAGTTTGCTTTTTCTTATACTGATTAATTGTCGCCAACATCTGACCCAGAAAAGGTAAGCCAATAATCGCTGGTAAAAAATAGCGCGAAGTACACAGCAAACCCAAAGCAACCCCCACAGTTTCACTAAAATAAGGTTGATAAAACCACACCAAAGCAGCATCACGAGTTCCCACGCCTGCAAAAGTCAGTGGCAGCAAGCCAGCAAGTAAAGACAGAGGAGACAATGCCACACTGACAATAAAAGGCGCCCAAGCCTTCAGAGCAATAATAAATAACCAAATTTGCAATAGGTGCAAGAACCAAATGAATACAGAAGTTAGGGTAATAATTAGGAGTTGCTTGCGATCGCTCCAGAAATAATCATGCATTTCCTCCCAAGCAGACTGCATTTGTTCAAGCTTAGATTTAATTTTTTTGGGCGCAATTTTAATCACCGAGTTAAAAAATAAATCGGCAACTGGTCGCCAACCCAAAATCGCGACCCCCACTACAAAACCACCTGTTATAACCGCCGTAATCCCCCAAAACAAGACATCTTTTTCGGGATAAAAAAATAAGCCAAACATACACCACAATAAGAGCGAGAGCATATCACAGGCTTTTTCAAAGATGACAATTACCAAAGATAAAGTACCACTGAGATTCTCCTCTTCCTGCATAAAATAGGCCTTGGCAATGTCACCCATTTTGGAGGGTAAAACCATATTGAGAACACTAGAACCCAGAATTAAACGATTTGCCTGCATAAAGCTCATCGAAGTGTTTTTTGGCATCAACTGTTGAAGTCGCCAAGAAGTGAACAACACTAAAGGAATAACCATTGCCAAACTAATTACCATCCACAAAGGATTAGAGTTACGAAAAACTTCTAGTAATTGTTCAATTTCAATTTTGGAATATAAGAAAAACAGCAGGGCAACGCTGATCACAATGGAGATAAATCTTTTTAAATTCATGTTTTAAGGGTTTAGTTAGAAGTTCTCTGGGTTAACGATTATTTATCTAAGAGGCTGTCTGAGAAGTATAAATTATTTTTAACGCCCCCTAAATCCCCCAAGTTTGGGGGACTTGATCAGTAAATTTAGTCTTAATTCTCCCCAAAGTTGGGGGACAGGAGGGCAAAATTGAAAAATTAAATTTAGAAGAACAACTTTTCAGATGTCCTCTAAAATCTAGGATTTAAAATCTTGATTTGATAATTCTGGAGCTAAAATTTGTTTGCATACTACTGTCTTAGAGTAAGTTAAAAGCTCCTAACGATCGCAATCAATATGAATAGTTCAGAGTCTAGAGGTCATCTGCTCACCGAGCAAAGTAACCCAGCCAGTCAAAATTTAGATAGTTTATCGGCTTTAGAGATAGTTGATTTATTTAACCAGGAAGATCAAAATACAATTACAGCGATCGCTAATGCTAGACAAGAACTAGCGGCAACGATTGAAGCAGGAACAACTGCGCTGGGGCAAGGAGGTAGACTTTTTTATGTTGGTGCAGGAACTAGTGGCAGACTCGGAGTTTTGGATGCCGCCGAATGTCCACCAACGTTTTGTACTCCACCTGAGCTAGTTCAAGGAATTTTAGCCGGTGGAGCTGCTGCTTTAGTCAGAAGCTCGGAAAGTTTGGAAGATCGCCCAGAAGATGGAGCCAAGGCTATTAGCGATCGCCATATTACTAATCTCGATATAGTTGTTGGCATTACTGCGGGAGGAACAACTCCCTATGTTCACGGCGCGCTACAAGCTGCCCAAGCAAGAGGAGCAACCACCGTCGCGATCAGTTGTGTTACTGCCGAACAAGTTCCCATCAATGCAGATATAGACATTCGTCTCTTAGTCGGAGCTGAGATTTTGGCAGGCTCGACCAGACTCAAAGCAGGAACGGTGACCAAAATGGCTCTCAACATTATCTCAACCGGAATTATGACTCGCTTAGGTAAGGTCTATAACAACCAAATGATTGATGTTTCGGTTACCAATAGTAAGTTAAGCGATCGCGCAATTAGAATTATTTGTGATCTGACCGATCTTGACCGTAACCAAGCTCAACAACTATTAGAGCGTAGCCACAACAAAGTAAAACTAGCCTTATTAATAGCATGGACAGATCTAGAAGTTGAACCAGCACAAACTCTCCTCAATCAAAACAATGGCAATCTCAAGCTAGCTACTCAATCACAGCGGTAAAATCCCCAGACAAAAAATTGATACTAAAAAGGGTTTAGTTGCAACTAAACCCTTTTTAAACAGACAGATAAATAAATATCGACAGTTAGTGAGCTATTCAGAGAATAAAGTTATCTCTAGCTAGTAGGCTCAGTAGGAATAATTTTGATATAGCTATCAAAATCGTTAACTGCTTTCAGATATTGTGCAGAAGCCACGTTAACATTATTTTCTTTAGCAGCAACATCAATATTTTCTAGACGTAAGAAAATATCAGAAGCAATCTCTTGCGCTTGCTCTTCATCCTCAGGCAATAAGTTCGCAGACAAATAACGGAAGTCTCTTCTTAAGAAACCTAAAGGCCCATGAATATAACTACGAGTTGTGTTCCAATTCTCTTCTTGAATCAATTCGCCCAACTCAGACATTTTGGTGCGAGCTTGGTCAACGGGGATACGATAGGTGTTAATAGTCTGGATTTTTTCAGGAGTGTAAGTAGGCACAACTGCTTGAGGACTACTACAACTAACTAAGACAGTAGCTACCAAAACTAAGATGACAGCCAAAAATGAACGTAAGGTTTTCATGATCACTAACGAATAGTTGTATTAATTCTTTATTAATTTTTCAATATTTTGTAATTTTATAACACCGCGCGGTCAAAAAATTGGCTAATTTCTTCAGAAATTTCTTGTGGCCAATGCTCTTGAGGATAATGCTTTGCCTCAGGTAGTTTGACAAGCTCAATCAGAGAATTACTTTTCGCAACATTTTCAATTGCGTCAATATCTAACCAAGGATCTAGTTCTCCCCAAATAATTGCCGTGGGAAACTTAGCATTTTTTAACCCCTGGGTGATTTCAATGGTTGCTTGAGGTAGTTGGAGGTTCTTGATAATTGCCATTAGCGATCGCCCAACTGCGGAAGTCTCTAAAAATGGTTTACGGTGTATGCCCAGTGCTTTATCTTCAATTACAAAACCACAACCCCCTTCTAAAGTCTTATCAACTTGCAAAGGGTCTTGAGTAAGCATGTCACCAACAATCGGAAAAGACCATTGCTTCATCTTAAAAGGTATTTTGGCATCCTCAGTCAGTGGCGCATTGAGAATAACCAACTTTTCGATTTGCTCAGGATTTCGCAGTGCATATTGCACTCCTACCGAACCTAAAAAACCTTGAACTACTAAATAAAATTTCTCCACTTCCAAGGCAGCAACTAAGTCTTGAAAAGCAGAAATATAAGCATCAGGAGTATAAGCAAATTCTTTTTTATCTGGTTTTGCCGAAAAACCACAACCGAGCCAGTCAGGGGCAATAGAAGCAATTCCCCGATCTGCTAGATCTTCCATCACCCCTCGCCAGGTGTAACTATGAGTGGGGACACTGTGTAAAAAAATTACAGGTGGGCGATCGCTCTCCACATCGGTATGGCGATAAAACCATTCCAGTTTACCCACCTCAATTTGAGTTTCTTTGATAGCCAAAATAAGTTTTCCTTAACAAGTTTTTATTTGTCCCAGATTACCTTGTTTTGGGATAACAGTTTCTCAATCTAGCCTTTGATTAACCCTTAACACAAACAACTTGTTTTAAAGTTGCCACAACCTCAACCAAGTCCTGCTGGTTTTCCATCACCTCTTCAATCGGTTTATAGGCAGCAGGAATTTCATCTAAAACACCACCGTCTTTGCGACATTCAATTCCATCAGTCTGCTCAATCAAATCGGCAACAGTAAAGTTTTTCTTAGCTTGAGTACGAGACATCAACCGACCCGCGCCATGAGAGCAAGAGCAATAACTATCATGATTACCCTTGCCTTTGACAATAAATGACTTTGCCCCCATCGATCCAGGAATAATTCCATAATCTTCTGTTTGCGCCCGTACCGCACCTTTACGAGTCACATAAACATCTTCGCCAAAGTGATTTTCTTGCTCAGCATAATTGTGATGACAATTAACAGATAACAACGGTTTAGTGGGTTTGCCTCCTGCTAAATGCTGTTCTACGATCGCCTGAAAGCGAGACATCATGACATCGCGGTTAAATCGGGCGTAATCTTGCGCCCATTGCAGATCGCGCCAGTAAGCTGCAAATTCTGGTGTTCCTTTAACGAAATAAGCCAAGTCAGGATCAGGTAGACCAGCATCTACTAACTTGGCAAGATTTTTACCAGTCGCAATATGACATTGCGCTAATTGGTTCCCAATATGACGCGAACCAGAATGGAGCATCAACCAAACTTGTCCTTCAGCATCGAGGCACAATTCAATGAAATGATTACCGCCCCCTAAAGAACCCATTTGAGCTAACGCTTTATTAGTAAGTCTTTGGACTCCTGGATGTAATTCTTTAAAATCTCTCCAGCCTTGCCAATTAGTCACCTGGGCTTCAATATTCTTGTTACTTCCTCTCCCTACAGGGATATTCGCTTCAATATCACGACGAATTTTTTTGAGTTTTCCTTCTAGCTGATCTTGCCGAAAAGGCATTTTTAAAGCAGCCATCCCACAATTATGAACAAAAACTCCTGCACTTAAAGCAAAATTGTGATGTTCAGGCACACTCAAGCAATAAACATCCTCTTTTTCCTCTAAAGAAATGATCGCAGTAACTTTGTGATTGTAGTTATGCTGATATTTACGATGATTATGAAGTCCAATCGGGCTTTTAATTTTCTCACCACAGGTTTCGCAAGTATATAAACGATTGGCAATTTCTCTACTTTTAGCTCTACCTTGAGAACTTTGATTATATTGAATTAAATATTCTTTACCCCTAATGCCATTCCCAGCAACAGCATTTTTAAAGTGTTGAGGGTTTTCTTCCATATATTTGAGAATGTGTTTTGTGCCCCTTCGAGCATAAAACTCATATCCAGATTTGGTTTTGGCTTTGGCAGCTAAAGCCATTTTTCGTTTATTTTCAAATTCGGGAGATTGCCAATAGCTATTTCTTTCCACCAAAGAGCGATGATATGCAGAATGATCTCTATGACCCATAAATTCTAAATTTTCTGGGCGATTATCAGACTGAATAAAATTTTTATGGTGAATAATAGTTCTCTGTTCAGGAAATCTTGGGATATCACCGAGTAATCCAGAACGAGCTGCTATCCAGTGAGCTTTCTGCCATCTACCAGAATAATTTTGCTGTACTAAAGTATAACCATCCTTATCTGATTGGGAATAAAATGGCATCAAAGAAATGCCTTCATGCAAATCATGGGCTTCACAATAAGTGCCATCTCTGAGCATAAATTGATGATCAAGGGTACACCTAATTGCTTCTCCATTATCCAAAACTACTTTGATTAAAGAAGCTTGACGTCTAGTAAGACGAGCAATAGCCTGAGTAATAACGATCTTGCCACTTTCAGTACAAGAATAAATCTCAACTGGGGTTTGTTTCTCTGCTAACTCTTTAAGGGAATAATTTTTCCCATCGACAACAGGAATGAGAGTATCTCCTGTAAAACAACCAATATCCACCCCCACAGCAGCAGGAATAATCGCATCTTTAGTAGCAATTACAGACCCAACTAAAGCACCTTTACCGAGGTGAACATCGGGCATCAAGGAAACATGCTTAAACACAAAAGGCAGAGACGCAACGTTACTCGCCATCTGCTTTTCTCTGCTTCCTAGCTCATGATTTGCCCATGATAATACTGGTTTGGAAGCTTCTACATCTAATTTCTCGTAAGGCATATCTTAATTTCTTCAACCCATATACTTCGAGGATAGCGAAAATAAAGTTCGCTGAAAAAATTTCTTCGATTTAACCATAATCAAAACTGAGAATTGCGTGAATCAAAAATTATCAAATAATCTCAATCACTTGAGTAAATAACAAAAAAAATTATTATGACATTTACCGAAGTTAGCAGCTATTGAAGAGGTCAATTATACTTGTGGCACATATTAACAAGCCTAGGTAATACTTACGAAGTAAAGTTGTATTAATAACAACATTTAACAACTTTGGCTTGTAAAAATTGTCTTACAACATTAATTAACTATGACTTCTCAAAAGTTCAAACAGGAACTCAAGCAAGAAGCGCAAAAGTGGCGATCTGAAGGTTTAATCAGTCAGGATATTTGGCAAA
>CALKUU010000141.1 GCA_937996665.1 uncultured Xenococcaceae cyanobacterium
TAGTAGCGTTTATATAACGCTATACAGTGGTTATAGATAGATGCACTAGCATTAATTGAATAGTGCAAATATTTATTTCTTTTATGTCTATATAACTTGAATTTGTAGGTCTTCACACTTAATATCGTATCATTAAAGTCGTCCTAGAAGGACGAGGCTTTAGACCCAATTATTTGGTAAATTACTTACAAAAGACTTGGGTCTAATCTCTAGGCTTGATCTAGAACATTTAACGTTTATGGAGAAAGATTCTCTTGCTTGGCTTTCATCCTTTTGCTGGTCAAAATGCACGATCTGTTAATTCCTGTTTGTGATTATAAGGTCGAGGTTTCTGTACTAACTTCTTTACTGTACAAAGATTCTAGGTCAGGAAAAGTTGGTTTTGTCGAAAATTTCGGTAAGATCTCATTACTAAAAGCTTCTGCTGCTTTTGAGCAATAACGGTTAGGGTTAACGATCACCGACAATGTGCGTTTCACAATCATGTTTTCAATTTCTGCTCTGTGCAGAACGCCCATCTCTAGTTCTTTTTCAATTGCAGTTGTAGAAACGAAGGCTGCGCCTAAACCCGATTGAACAGCATTTTTAATTGCTTCAATTGAGTTTAGTTCCATTTCAATCTTGAGTCTTTTGGGATCGATTTCGTAGCGAGTTAAGACCTTATCGATAACTTTGCGGATGGTTGATTGGGAATCAAGAGTAATAAAATGTAGTTTATAGAGGTCTTCTTTCTGAATGGTTTCTACTTGAGCAAGATGATGAAACGAAGGTAGAATCAGTGCCAGTTCATCCTCAGCATAAGGGATAACTTTTAACGTCTCTTGCAGCTCACCGGGGACTTCTCCACCGATAATTGCTAAATCTACTTGACCATTGGCTACTCCCCAAGAAGTTCTTCTGGTTGAGTGAACTTGGAGTTGAACTGAGACATCAGGATATTTTTGACGAAACAAGCCGATCATCCTAGGAATTAGGTAAGTTCCTGTAGTTTGTGAGGCGCCAACGATTAGAGTTCCTCCCTGAAGATTTTGGAGATCCTCGATCGCTCGACATGTTTCTTGGCACAGGGCGATAATTTTTTCTCCATAATTTAGCAACAAAAACCCTGCCTCAGTAAGCTTTGCCCTTCTGCCACCACGATCAAATAAAGGAACATTTAGTTGCTTTTCTAGGTTTTGAACTTGGAGACTAACTGCTGGTTGCGAAACATATAGGCTATCCGCAGCTCTTTTAAAACTGCCTTCTGATGCGATCGCCTTGAGGATACGCAGTTGATCCAGAGTAAAAGGAATATCAGACATGGGATTCTATTGCAAGTTATATGATATTGACAGCAATTCCGACTGCCATTAGACAAGCAAAATTACTAAGTTAGATTATCTAGACTAATTAGATTAGAGATTAATTTTATGGTGGCAATGCCTCTATATTCTCGACAGTAACATGATAGAGGAACGTATTTACTTTTGAGCGACCTTGCCATTTAATATAAAAAATCTGTTTTATCAACAAATTATCTATGATCGATCTGAGCTGGATTACTCCTAGTCACTATCGAATGCTTGCCCTATTGTTTGGTTTTGCCATTGCTCATAGCGGTTTGGCAGCTTTGAGACCTTGGGGGGAAAGCAAAATTGGTGCTCGTTTGTATCGTGTTTTATTTGCTTTTGTCAGCATTCCCTTCGCAACAATTCTCATTATTTATTTCTTCAATCATCGTTACGATGGTTTGCAATTGTGGCAAATACAAGGAATTCCTTTCGTTAAACCTCTAGTTTGGGTTCTTTCCCTAATTTCTTTTATTTTTCTCTATCCTGCCACCTTCAATTTACTGGAGATTGCTGCGATCCAAAAACCAGAAGTACATCTTTTTGAAACGGGAATTATTCGAATTTCCCGTCACCCTCAGATGGTGGGTCAGGTAATTTGGTGCGTTGCCCATACTCTTTGGCTAGGAACAACTTTTACCTTGGTTACTTCTTTTGGTCTGATTGCCCATCACTTGTTTGCCGTTTGGCATGGCGATCGCAGACTTACCCAGAAATATGGAGATTCTTTTCTGCAAGTAAAAGCAAGAACCTCAATTATTCCCTTTGCGGCAATTTTCCAGGGTAAACAAGTCTTTAAATGGCAAGAGTTTTTGCGTCCAGCTTATTTGGGAGTACTCGGTTTTGTTCTGCTTTTTTGGTGGGGTCATCCTTGGTTGATGGTTGCTACATCAAGAGTAAATTGGTAGTTTACTTTTTGGCTAGTTAAATAGTTTAAAAAACACCATAATTGCTAGAAAATTTCTAATTATGGGCAAAAATAGCGAGTTTTAAAAAGCTCGTTTTCTGATCCCCATTGTGTAGTAGCATGGATCACAATTAATAAAAAATTTTAATAGAATAATTTACAAAGATGTTGACGGTAGTTAATCAAAACAATTTTAAAAAAGAGGTATTACAGTCAAATCAGCCAGTTGTTGTTCATTTTTGGGCGCCCTGGTGCGGCTTGTGCAAAATGATTACTCCTATGTTGATCAAGCTACAGGAGGATCGGTCTATTTCCCTGAAGTTAGTAACTGTTAATGCTGACGAAAATTTTCAGTTAGCTAACACTTATCGGTTGCGAAGTTTGCCGACACTAATGTTTTTTGAAAATGGAGAGGTCAAAAATAGACTAGATCATTTTCAAGGTCGTGAAGGCTTGTTGCAAAGTATTCATAACTTATTGCGAACAACTTCAGTTCTTCAGGGTTAGATTTGGCAAAGTCACATTGTCCATAGCAAGGTCACTTTATCCAAAAATGAGCTTGGTTTAGATATCTGTGAGTACTAGAATTCTTATTCCTAGTCTGCTAAAGATTTGACTGCTGCTACGAAAGCGTCAGAGATAAAGGGCAAAATTTCTCTATTCTTGGCGTTTTCGACTCCTTCTGTGAATACGATTAGGATATATGGTTTAGCGTTGGGAACTTCTATGTAAGCAGCATCATGTCTAGTTTGTGATGTCCAGCCAGCTTTAGACCATAATTTGGCTTGTTTGGGTAAGCCAGCACCTAAAAATCCCTGAACTTGATCTTCTTCTTGGTTCGGCTTTAACTTCTTTTTCCCTGGGCGACGAGTTAGCATTTGCATCATTTTGATGGAGCTTTCCCGCGAAACAGCAACTCCCCCAATAATGCTATGGAGCAATCTCGACACTGCCTCGGTGGTCAGCATATTCCGATTTTGGAGATTTTTGCCGAGGAAAGCCTTTTCCCGACCATAAGCACCTTCATTCCAGGGCTTCTGATTGACATTGATACTTTCTAGCTCTTCCCAACCTAGACTTTGAAAGTAACGATTAACTATATTTCTTTGTTGTTTCCAGGTTTCGAAGGGACTGAGAGGAAGTTCTGGCCCACTGGTTGTTCCTGTTAGGATATCGACAATTAAACTAGTTGCATCGTTACTAGAATCAACTATCGAATCTTGGATAGCTCTTTGTAACTCAGGACTGTCGCTAATCATTTCCTTGCCCAACCATTCATAAATGGCGACTAAGTAAAACAATTTGACAATACTTGCCGGGTAAATTTTTTCGACACCGCGATAGCTAAAACCTCTAACTGGGTATTGCCAGAATTCTTGAGCAGAAAGTGCTCCCCCTGTATTGACTATTACTGGAGGATCGTAAACAATCCACGTTAGTGCAATTTGATTTTTGGCTAGGGTCGGAAATTGTTGGCGGGTAGTAGCTAAGATTTGATTAACTAATTGCCCTAAGGATTCGTCTTGGCGAAAGAAAACCATTGTGAATTGATTAGGTCTAAAGAGGATGCTGCTCACTCAATATAGTAGCTTTCTCTTATTTCTGAACTTAAATTGAAGCAAAAATTGCCAGCAGTGTAAAAGTATTGAACCGACCAGCAAGGATATAATAGAGAACTAGAAAGGCATTCAGCTCAATGGAAAATTTATTTTAATGACCAACAATGATTTGGCAACTAGTTTGACGTCAGATGATTCTTCTGTAATTGAAAATAATGGAGATTCTCCACTTGGTGAGACTCCTAAGCAGCCTCAGGCTTTTTCTCAGAAAAATTTTTGGGCAGTATTTAGTTCTACTTTTATTACTATCTTTTTAGCTGAAATGGGTGATAAAACCCAGCTAGTTACGCTTTTGATGAGTGCCGAGTCTCAAGCTCCGTGGATTGTTTTTCTGGGGGCGGCACTTGCTTTAATTTCTACTAGCTTGGTTGGGGTTTTAATCGGCTATTGGCTCTCAAAAAAATTATCTCCCCAGGTTTTGGATCTTTCCGTTGCCATCTTGTTGTTGTTTATTACTGGCTGGCTTATTAGTGATGTAATTAGCTGAGAGTAATTAATTGGTAGTAATTCGTTGAAATTTAGGTTTAGGGAAAAATTAAGTAGGATTGCAGCAAGAAAATTATGGACTTTCAACTTTTGGGTTTGAGCTTTGTGACGGTTTTTTTGGCTGAAATTGGTGATAAAAGTCAGGTGGCTGCGATCGCTCTTGGGGGCAGCTCCAAGAATCCTCGGGCAGTTTTTGTTGGCTCGACAGTGGCTCTTATTTTGGCAAGTTTTTTAGGGGTTCTTGCTGGTGGTGCGGTTTCGCAATTTTTGCCTGAAAAGCTGCTGAAGTCTTTTGCGGCGATCGGCTTTGCTACTATGGCATTGCGATTGCTATGGTTTCCTAGTTTTGATGATGATTAATGTTCGAGGGTTGAATTGCGTTGATTAAAGGCTATCAACTGCAAGTTTGCTGATAAATTGAGATGGGTAATTGATGAATTGTATGTTCTTGAAGCCGCGACGACGGCAATACTTGAAAGTTAAGGGGTTAACTTTATCTAGCTTATTTTTGGCTTTGGCTTTGTCTCTACCAGGATTAGCGCAAGAAACCCCAACCGAAAAGAAGCCCCTTCCTCGACAACTAGATAACCCAACTCAGGATAATCTGGTAAGAAGTCAATTTGGATCTCTGCAACAGAAGTTAATTGACTCTGGTTTTCAGGTGAAGCTCGAAATTCCTCCCTATGCAAATCGCTATGGACGTAAACCCTATGGTTTAGTAAGCAGTAGAGAGAAAACTGTCTGGATTAATCCTGTTGTTTTCGATTTGGGTAATGCTCTACCTGTTCTTATTCATGAAGCTGTCCATGCTGCCCAAGTATGTGCTGGAGATGGTAATTTTAGTTTGCTGAATCTTGAGCTTGAAGCGCCCAAGATTGCCTCACCTTATTTTTTGCGTTATCACAACTTGCAGCGCAAACTAGAAGCCGAAGCCTATATTGTGCAGACTCAGCCAAATCGGTTGGAATTAGCCACCGATTTGTTGGATCAGCATTGTTTGAGTCCTGATCAGTCTTAAGCGATCGCTCGTTGCCTGATCTTGATTGCCGTTGTTTTGAATCGACGCTGATTGATTTACTTGCAATCTATTTCTAAGGTGTTAATCACATTATCAATAAGTTGTTCCTCTTGTGGATAATAGTAATTGGCAACCACAGCGATCGCATGAGAATCGTGAATACAAGCAAAATACTTTTGGTTAGCCTTGATATTGCCAAATTCAAGAGTTGATCTCATTAACCCTAAAGTGGTGCCGTTAATTTGTTTTGTTTGGCAACCCTCCTCAAAATTAATGGTGATTTGGCTTTGGGCTGCAAAACTTTTAGCATTCGCTAGATAATCACAACCCGTTTTAATACCTGGAAGCACTTCAATATTTTCAGCGACTCCGCTAATATTGGGATTACTTTTGCCTGCTGTACCAGGCGCATAGCGATAAAATCCAAATAAGGGTAGAGATGATTTTAAGGACTCTTGTGCCAAAGCTCGAATATTTTGATCTTCTCCTGCTAGTAAATTGACTCCTAATTTCTGGATTTGAATTAACTCTTCAACTTGTTGGGAATACCAGGTTGTCGGTTTGACTATTTTCATGCCAAATAGTTGATTGGTATAGACTTTCCCATCTTTAGACACTGTGATGCTGTCAATGTCATTGGCTGAAGCTTGATGATTTTTTTGAGCGATCGATACTAAGCTTAGGCAAGCAATAAAAATAATTAGTTTGCGCAATTTTCCTCTCCTGGATGTAAACGGGAATTACTAGTTTTAGCTAGAAAAAACTTGATTAAGTTCTATTCTTTTCTATAGTTCCCTAACTCAAATCCAATTCTGCGAAACTAAAATGCCAGAACTTATTGTGATTAGCTAGAAGCGCTGGTGTAAAAACGCAAGGCAAAGCGCCAAAACATGGTTGAAAAAATTAGGAGAGCTAGAGCTAATAGCCCCGAACCGACGAGCCACGCTACTTGGATTCTGCCTAATACTGCCTCGGCAGGAATTGTTGTTAGAAAAGCGACAGGAACAACAAAAGTGAAAAAGAAACGATAAATTGCAGGATAGGCAGCGATCGGATAACGTCCAGCTTCGAGCAAGCCTCTTAAAACCTCAGTAACGTTGTAAATTTTGACAAACCAAATTGATGTTGCTCCCAATAAAAACCAGAGGCTGTAGAGAATTACAAAGCCAAAACTCAGAGGGATGAGACTGATGAAATAACCACTGGATGTCAATTTCAATTGACTACCCGCATAAATTATGAGGATGATGCCAAACAAAAGGTCGGGAAATCCCCAGGGAGAGAGAATGCGAGTAGACAGCCAAAATTGACTGCTAATCGGTTTTAATAAGACGAAATCTAAGGTTCCTTTTTCAATCTGTTCGACAATTTTATTGAGGTTGGGAGCTAGGAAGGTCGCGGCAAACCCTTGCAACAAAGTAAAAAATCCTAAAACAATTAAAGCTTCTTGCCAACTCCAGCCCTGAAAAGTGTATCCATTCTGGTAAAACAAAAATAGACCGAAAATACTACCGCCAAGATTGGCAACACTGGTAAAAGCTGAAATTGCAAAGTTGAGGCGGTATTCTAATTCAGCCGCGATCGCTGTAGACCAAAACAACTTGAGTACTTGCCAGTAACGTTTCATAATTTCAACTTTAATCTTGATAAGTCTAAGAACTGCCAGACTTTAGGGGATGAGTAACTAAGCTGATAATTACTTGCCATTAGGCAACTCATCAACTTGCAATTTTGCTTTGAGTTGCTCATTTTCTTGTTCTAACTGACTAACTGTGTTTTGCAAAGATTCAATCACATTATGCATTTCAATCGGATCAAAAATTTTGAGGAGACTTGTTTGGGTAACTATCCCCAAACCTCTTCCCCAGTTCCAGGAAACAACTAATCTTCTTACTCTTTTTTGCTCCATTTCTTGATGAGCCATTAGTAGTGAGTCCTCCGGACTCAAGAGAAATAAAGGACTACTCATTACTTCTTGCGCCTTAGTTCGCGAAAGATCTAGCTGCAATGACTGAAATTGCATAATGTCTCTTTCAGTAACGATTCCCCTAGGAAAAATGATCTCTTCATCATGATCTGCTTCGGTAATCACAATACAACTAACCCTATTGTCTGCCATGAGTTTGGCTAAATCTAAAACCGAACTATTTAGATCGGCAGAGACAATATCTTTGCTCATTACATCCGCAACTCTTCGTAATTTGAGCAAATTAGCAGGACGCATGGCATTTCTGATCGTCCCTGGGGAAATAATGCCCAGTAGTCTATTGTCACTATCTAGCAATGGTAAATGACGAATGCGATAACGGCGAAACAGAAATAAGGCAGCAAAGATATCCGGAAAACTATCTTCTTTGAGAGTAACGACTGAGCTAGTCATCACATCTGCAACTTTTACATCCTGAAAGTCAAGACCAGCAGCAGTCAGTTTGACAATATCTCTCTCCGTCAAGATTCCTGTGATTTCTTGGTCTTCCATAACCAAGGCACAACTTGCTACTTTGAATTCTAGTTGTTCTTGATTTTGAGTTTGCTTATCTAATTGATGATTATTTAATTGACACTTACTTCCTTTGGCTTGACTCATTAGAGCGATTGCCCCTTGTAAAGTGAGATCGGGAGAAATGATTAAAGGGTTGCGATCTATTGTTGCGTCTAGATCCGGAGCTGCAAAAAAACTGTTATTCAACTGCACAATTTCTAAATCTTGTCAAAACAAGGAGGAATGTTACAAAATATGTCGCAGCAACCTTAAAAACAATTCACATTGACCCAATTAAGGTTTATGATAAGAGGAATGTTACGGCTTTGGGGCTAAACTCTATATCAAGATAAGACTTTGCTCGATGTAGGTGCTTGGCTTAATGAATCGAATGTTGTGAGTAGAAAATTGAAATTTTAGGGATTTTTTCCGTAAAGTCTATCTAAAACTCTCTTAACCGAGATTCTGCGCCAGTTTTGACCCCTTTTAGTTCGGTAACCATTATCGTTCAACCAATC
Organism: uncultured Xenococcaceae cyanobacterium; assembly: GCA_937996665.1. Taxonomy (GTDB): domain Bacteria; phylum Cyanobacteriota; class Cyanobacteriia; order Cyanobacteriales; family Xenococcaceae; genus Hyella. The sequence continues at coordinate 8,359 of CALKUU010000141.1, forward strand.
AGCTACTTGTTGCAGCGATTTACCCGATTTATGATGACGTCGAATCAACTCAATTACTTTTTGTTCTTGAGGATCTTCTACTAACTCACCATTAACAGTTTTTTGGCCGAAAGCGGGGGAACCATAGCCTACATAGCCGCCACTGGCAGCCTTTGCTTGTCTTCCTCTTTCAAGTCTTTGCCAAATCTGATGAGTTTTTAAGTTGGATTCATTCATAATTTACTAAATCAGCTAAATAGCTCTCTCTAAGTAGTTTATCAAGAGAATCAAACTAAATCTATGGCAACTTATAAAGTAACTCTCATTAATGAAGATGAAGGACTAAACGTCACTATCGATGTTCCAGACGATGAATATATTATCGATGCTGCTGATGAACAAGACATCGATTTACCCGCATCCTGTCGTGCTGGTTCCTGTTCTAGTTGTACAGGAAAAATAATTTCGGGAACAGTAGATCAGTCGGATCAAGCTTTTCTCGATGATGAACAGATCGAAGCTGGATTTGTAATGACTTGTGTTGCCTATCCAAAATCTGACTGCACTATCAAAACCCATCAAGAAGACGAACTTTAAAAATAAGCACTTTTTCCGGATCTGAGCCTGAACAACAATAATTAGAACTGTATAAATATATGTCTGAAGCTGCTTACATAAACCAAGAAGAATTCGATCAAATTATTGGAAGTAACGATCTCGTTGTGGTTGATTACACAGCTCCTTGGTGTGGACCTTGTAAGGTCGTTGCTCCACTAATCGATCGCTTATCAGAGGAATACGATGGTAAGGCTGCTGTGGTTAAAATCGATATCGATAAAAACCCAGATAACCCCAAAAAGTATGGAATTAGAAGTATTCCTGCTGTTTTAATTTTCAATAAGGGGCAGGTTGTTGAAACCATAGTTGGCAAAACTTCTTATGAAGTCTTTAGCAATAAACTCGAAGAGCAATTAAGAGCGTAGATGCTTAGACTGTGTTGATCCAAATTTAAAAATTTTTTTAAGTCTAATTTTTCTAAGTCATGAATAACACTTATGCTTTTCCTTGCCCCAATTGTGGGAGTGACGCTGTTCGTAGCCATTTTCTGAGCAAAGACGCTGACCATCTTACTTGCCCTAATCAAAAAGTAGTAACCACATCCTGCTGTGCTTGTGACTATTTAATGACGATGTGTTCTCTGGATGGAAGGGTTATAGAATCTTCTACACCTCAGTTTTCAGTCTCTAAAGTGTCGGAAACAATTGTAAATAGAACGGTTATTCCTTGGCGTCAGAGAGTTTCTGCTTAAAATTTTTGTTTAATTTAGGATCTCACAATTTTTGATGTTCTTATTTCTGTTGGGCAAAAACTGTTTTGATCACCTTTTGCTTTGTCTGCAAATTTTAAACAATTATTCTATTCAAGGAGATTTTCCAAGTAATGCTTACCGCCCAAGACATTATGACTAAAGAGGTCATCACTATTAGCGGTTCGGCAACAGTCGCCGAAGCTGTAAAGTTAATGAAAGAAAAGGCTTTACGAGCTTTGATCGTTGAACCTCGTAGCGATCGCGATCCCTATGGCATCATCACTGAGACAGATATTGTCTACAAGGTTGCAGCCTTTGGTCACGATCCCAAAACAATGAAGGTTTTTGAAATTATGACCAAGCCCTGCATTACCATCTCTCCCAATTTAGGAGTGGAGTATGTGGCTCGTCTATTTGCCAACACCAAAACCCGTCGGGCACCAGTCATTGAGAATGGATTGAAAGGAATCATTTCAATTAGCGACATTCTGAAAAAAAGCAATTTTGTTGAACAACCAGGGCAACTATTTTTGGATGACCGAATTGATGCCGCTCGTGTTGATGCTAGAGCAATTTGTGAAGAGAAAGGTAAAACTTCCCCAGAATGTGCTGCCGCTTGGGACGTATTAGAGGAGTTACAAGCTCTATCTTCCGACCAACGTAAGCAAAAGTAAGTTTGTTGGCATAGGTAATTTAATCATGTGTTGTTGAAAATCACCGAAATTAAATAGGAGAGATTTGTTTTATGATGACAGCCAAAGACATTATGACTCAAGAAGTCATTACCATTAGTGGGTCGGCAACAATCGCTGAAGCAGTGAAGTTGATGAAAGAAAAATCTTTGCGTGCTTTAATAGTTGAACCTCGTAGCGATCGCGATCCCTACGGCATTATTACCGAAACAGATATTGTCTACAAAGTTGCAGCCTTTGGTCACGACCCTAAGACCATGAAGGTTTTTGAGATTATGACTAAACCTTGCATTACTGTTTCTCCTAATCTGGGAGTAGAGTACGTAGCTCGTCTATTTGCCAACACAAAAACTCGTCGCGCGCCAGTAGTTGAAAATGGATTAAAAGGGATTATTTCGATTAATGATGTCATGCACAAAAGTGATTTTGTCGAAAAACCCAAGTCCTATTTTGAATTGTACTGCGAAGAAAATCCTAGTGATTTTGATCCGATTGCTTTACAAGACAGAATATACGACTAGAATTTCATAGTTAATTTTTCTTGCTAAGTAGTTTGAGAAAGGAAGTGCCTAGGCACTTCCTTTTTTTTAAACAGCTTGCAAGCTTACAACTATTTTTCACAATTTAGATGTTATTAACTTGGATTGACACTCCCACGCATGAATGACGTGGGATTCTTGAACCCCCGATGCCACTTTACTTTTGGATTACTCCTATCCTCATGGTCTTATTCTGGGTGCTAGTCCGAGCGTGCTAGGAGATTACTTATTTACCTAGATGCCCACTAATGGACTACTTTCCAAGCGTACTAGTATATTGCAACTAGAGTTTAGG
>CALKUU010000142.1 GCA_937996665.1 uncultured Xenococcaceae cyanobacterium
ACCATCCCACAAGAACCACAAATCCCTTCACGACAGTCATTATCAAACTCAACAGGTTCTTGTCCCGACATACACAACTGCTCGTTCAGGACATCCAACATTTCTAAGAAAGACATTTCAGGATCAAGATTCTCAAGAGGATAAGTCACAAATTGACCACTAACTTGAGGGCTAGATTGTCGCCAGATTTTGAGAGTAAGTTGCATGTCAGCAAATAGTTGCAATATTTAGAATTTAAAGATGTTGGAGAATACACGTTGTGTCTAAGAGATCCGCTTGTACAGTCTTGACCACAGAACAAGGTGCAATCAGATTAGGTAAAATCAAATCTTCCTGAAGATGCTTAGGAGAACTTAGCTTAGTGATAACTTTTTTTGTGGTTTTGTGCCAGGAGCTATAGATTAGCCAATTTTTTTGTTGCAAATATTCAGGGGAAAAAGCATTGCTGTCTATTAGTAAGTAGTCAATTTGATATTTTTTGATAAAAGCAGTCAAAGTCTTGGGATCAGATGCATATTGAGAATTGAGAAGATCATTAGCCCTTTGAATGATCTCTTGATGATAAGTAGGGTGATAAGGGAACGCAAATTCTGACCCAATCAGAATAGATCGCTGAGCAAAAGCAGGAATCAGATTTATTTCTTCGCTTAAAGATGCCACCATCGTACTTTTGGGCTGATCTACTAAATATTGATAAAGTCGAGCTTCTTTACCTAGCCACCAATTTTGCAACCAATCATTAGTAACCAAAGGAATCATCGGAAAAATTAAAGCAACTGTCAAAAAAGCAGTAACCACAATAATTGCTACTTTATTGAGCAAGTTAAATTGTTGCCTATTTGCTAACCAGTTCAAACTTATTTCTGTAATAGCAGTAAAGGTAATAGCAAAGGCGATCGCTAAAACAAACCGTAAAGTGTGATAAGTGTAACGGCTAGGTAAATGAATTTTGAGTAACAATAAATGAGCTAAGCCATACATAATTAACGAAGCAGCAGTTACCTGTCCCAAAATTTTGAGTTTAGGAGTAATAACAGCAATTGTCTTTAAAGATCTAGCACCAGAAGATTTGACTAGTAGCCAGGGCAAAGCAAAGCCCGCCCAAATAATTGGCGGAAAGTTCGGTAAACATAAACCACTATCGCCCGCGAACAAAAACTTAACCCAGCCAACTCCATAAAAAAAGGTTCTGCCTTGAGCGTTAAATTCTGGAATTTGCGCCATTTGCGATGCAGTAACACTAGTAGCCCATTCTGGAGATCTTTGAGTAAAAGGAAATAGAGCGATCGCAACAACCATCAGACCTAAACCAAAACACTGATAAGCTTCAAATCTATTGGTGAGATAAAACTTGCGCTTAAAATCGATAATTCGCAACCCCAAAATGCTGATTTCCACTAGCAAAACTTGTGGATAGAACAAACCCATCACAAACATCACCAATAAACAAGCAAATAGCCTTTCTGAAGCTAAATAATATAAAAAAGCAGCGAACAAAGGATAAACAAAAGCCCTAGGAGTAGCCGAAATTAAATCATCATTTGTCCAAATCAGTTGCGTAATCATTAAGCTACTGAGAAACGCCGTAAACTGGTTTGGGATAATTTTCAGAGAAAAATAGAAAGTGTAGATAGAGGTAATCAAGCCCAAAATACTAGGTAAAAATTTGGCAAAAATTAAAGGTTCAATGCCAATTTTTGCCCCTAGCCAGTAGATTCCTTTAAAACCCCAAGGAAGAAAAGAGGTGAAATAATCAGCTAAAAAGTCATTTGGAAATAACTCGGGATCAAGAAATTTTTGTAACCAAACAACGTGAATACGAGCATCATCTTGAATAAGATAATCTTGACTGAAAGCATAGCCAAGAGAAATTAGAGCAAAGTACGCCGCAAACACAACACTGGGAATTAGCCAGTTAAAACTGATTGGTTTAGATTGATAGAGTTTACCTGAATTCATTGTTCGCCAGAATTCTTCTAATCGCCATCCTCAAATCACGAAGAATAATATTCTAGTTAATCGTTTCTTATTAGCCAGATCCTCAAGTCATATTGCCCCTAAACTTGTCACCTTAATACCCAAAAAATACCTAGCTAACTATTTCCGTGACTTTTTATCAGGACAGCCTGGAGCTTTCAAAGACTTATCTAACCAACCAGTTGCTTGCTGAAGATGAGAAAGTGCCAACTCTGGTTGTTCTTTGAGTAAAAAAATTAAAGCCGCAGAAAGCTGTTGACCTGCTTGGGCTTGGCGATCGCCCTGAAGACGGTGCCAATCACGATGAGAAATAGCTAAGCGCCTTGACAATTCCTGAGCAAGTTCTAAATTGGATGTATTTTTAAACTTTTCTACGCAATTGAGGTTAGAGGTTTCTTTCATGAGTTATTATCAGTAATAATTGTTAAGTTACTGTTTATTTTAAGTTTGACGATGAGCTCTAGTGAATCTTCTGCTAACCCCAATCATAATTTAGAAATCGACCAAGCTCTAAGCGAAGTAGAACAATCTCTCAAGGAATTAGAGAATCGTTATCAACAAATAAAACAGGATTGGCAAAAAAAATCAGACTTAGTTGCCGAAAAGCAGTCACTAGAACAAATCAAATCTAATAATTTGCAAAAGGATCCCATTAAAACGCAAATTAGGCAGGTTCAAAAAGAATTGGATAGGTTAGAGCTTAACCTGGAAAGCATGTTATTACCCGACTTGTTCTGGCAGATAGTCCGTTTTGTCGGTATCGGTATATTGGTAGGCTGGGGACTCAAAGAATTAGCAACCTAAAGAAAATATTTTTGGTCTCAAGAGCAATCAAGAGATGATTTTTCGGGGAAGACAGATTAATCTTGCTATTATCATTTGTGATCTCCCCGAATGTCAGTACCAACATGTCAACACCAACTCGTTTACTCATCGCGGCTAGCGGTACAGGAGGACATCTCTTTCCTGCTCTAGCTGTAGCAGAACAGTTATCTGATTATGAAATTCAATGGCTTGGTGTCCCCGATCGCTTAGAAAACACCTTAGTTCCAGATAGTTACCCTCTTAACCTGATTGCTGTCGAGGGTTTACAAAAACCTCTAGGAATTAAAAGCATCAAAATTGGCGTTAATTTCCTCAAATCTATTTTCCAAGTACAAAAACTAATTAAAGAGCAGAGTATTGATGTGGTGTTCACGACAGGTGGTTATATTGCTGCTCCTGCGATTCTAGCCGCTACATTAAGCAAAAAACCAGCAATTCTTCACGAAGCTAATTTTATTCCGGGGAAAGTCACTCGCTTTTTGAGTCGTTGGTGTAGTGCGATCGCTTTAGGTTTTCAAGGAACCGCTCAGTATTTGCCGTCAGTCACCACCCAGTATGTCAGTACACCTGTGCGCTCAAGTTTTCTGAGTACTCAAGACTTAAGCTTAGGGATTCCCAATGATGCAATCCTGATTGTAGTTGCTGGTGGCTCTCAAGGAGCCTTAGCAGTTAATAAGCTGGTTAGGCAGGCTGCTGCTAGTTGGTTAGACAAAGGTGCTTATGTCGTTCATCTCACGGGTAAAAACGATCCCGACGTTGATGAGTTAGAACACCCTCACTATATTCATTTACCTTTTTATGACAATATGGCAGGACTATTGCAGAGAGCGAACCTCGCCATTAGTCGTGCCGGAGCAGGAACTTTAACCGAATTAGCAATTACCAAAACTCCAGCAATTTTAATTCCCTATCCTTTTGCCGCTGAAGATCATCAAGCTTTCAATGCCAAATTTTTTACTGATGCACAAGCTGCAATCACTTTTAATCAGCAAGATTTGACGGTAGAAAAATTAGAAGATCAAGTTAATGAATGGTTAGAAAAACCAACTATTTTAACTGCTATGTCTGAACAGGCTGGAACTTTAGCGATCGCGAATAGTGCAGTCCAATTAGCAGAATTAATTCGAGATTTAGCTCAGCACAAATAATCTCAAAACTTACAGAATAAAAGTTTTTCTATTTGTAAGAGTTATCAAGGTTTGCCTTGTCTCAATTGTCGGAGTCTTTTTTGAGCGATCGGATCGAGAGCATTAAATAGAAAACGACCCGGTGATTTTTTGGCGGGTCGTTCTTTACTTCTGCGACTACGGTTAGAACTTTCTACTTGTCCGGCTAATCTTTGGGAAGAAATGCACTCTGCCCCATAACCTGTAACCACAATTCTTTGAGCACGATCATTCGTCGCAACAATTAAGCGGTTTGAGTTAATTTCTATTTTGGAGTGCTTAGACGAAGCACAAAATTTTTCGATATAAGTATCAGCAGTTTCTGCATAAGACGTGTAATAAACAGAAACCAAAGGAGTATATTCCTGGTAATGGCTGGGAGTTCTTTGGTAGTGAGCATCAAAAACAATTTGAGTTCGATAGGAAACCATCGGAGAATAGTTAATTAACGACTCAATTAGTGTTTCTCTTGCAGCTTCTAAACCATAAAGATCTCGGCTTTCTTGGAGATCAGACCAACTGCCAATGATATTGTAGCCATCTACCAGCAAAAATGCCTGATAAGCGGGGGAGGACATGACAGTTCAATATAGATAAAAAGTAATTATCTACCCATTGTAAATATTTTTATTAAAATAATCCTAATTTGTAGAATTTATTTTTAATTGTTTTTTTAGATTTTGAGGTTCTCCCTTGGCAATCACCTTGCCATTCTTAAGCAAAAATGCGCCATCACAATAGTCTAATTCTTCGAGACGATGAGTAACCCACAAAGCTGTAAGACCCATGTTTTTAACTAACTTTTGAACTTGCTTAACTAAATCAATTTGGGTATCTCCATCAAGCAAGGCAGTTGGTTCATCAAATAAAATTGTTTGACATTGTCGAGCCAAAGCCCCGGCGATCGCAATACGTTGTTTTTGTCCGCCACTTAAGGCATAAATTGGTCTGCGCTCTAATTCAAGCAAGTTAACTGCATCCAAAGCACTTCTAACTCTCTCTTTAATTTGGATAGGAGTTAATTTTTCTTTGACTAAACCAAAAGCAATATCCGCTGCTACGGTGGGCATCACCAATTGCAAATCAGGATTTTGAAACACAAACCCAAAAGGAGAATTGATCATCGTCTCACCAGCATCAGGAGTCAGCAGTCCAGCTATTAGTCTTAGCAATGTTGATTTTCCGCTGCCATTGTCGCCCATCAACATCCAAAACTCCCCTTGAGGAACTTCCAAAGAGCAAGATTGCAAGACAGGCGCAGTTGGCGACCAAGCAAAGTCAAGATTTTTAACAGTAATAGCCGAAAGCTGATTCATTAATTAACAATTGACCTAAAAAAGTGCTTACTCTGTTGCGGAGGCAAAAAATCCTGCTGCTCTACTGGCATTAGCTCCAGCATCTTGAGACATGACTACCGCAGCAATAGCAGTAGTAGCGATCGCCACTTTTTTACCCTCTTGCTTTTCACAGGTTAACTCTAAAACAGCAGGATTAGCAGTACTCATTGCTGCGGTAATTTGTTGATAAACTCTTTCCCCGTCAGCAGCTTCCTTTCTTTGAATAGAAATTGGCAACGGGCTATTCTTCACAATTATGTTGAGAGTATGCATATAATTTTTGAGATTTTTATGATCTGTCAATGGCTCTTTAGATTCTATCCTTAAGACCAATCTCTGGGTCATCTTAACTTTTATTTAATAATTACCTGGAAATAACTCGAAACTTCTTCTAATATAATAATAGTAAAGAAAAGTAAATTTTTTCTACTATTAGTCTCATAAAGCAAACAACTACTTGTTCAGAAAAGTTGTTCGGATGTGACTAGCAATACATTTAATCTATTTATAAAGTATTTGGAGATTCTAAATATATGACAATAGCAGTAGGACGCGCGCCAGAGAGCCAAGGGTGGTTTGACGCTCTTGATGACTGGTTAAAACGCGACCGCTTCGTATTCGTAGGCTGGTCTGGGATACTACTCTTTCCCTGCGCTTACATGGCTTTAGGCGGCTGGCTTACTGGCACCACCTTCGTCACTTCCTGGTACACTCACGGACTAGCTTCTTCTTATCTTGAAGGTGCTAACTTCCTCACTGTTGCTGTATCTAGCCCCGCTG
>CALKUU010000143.1 GCA_937996665.1 uncultured Xenococcaceae cyanobacterium
CCTAGCATTCTGCCTAGTCCTTTCATCAAGCCGCCTTTCATCTTCGACTTCATTTGCAGACATGTATCCATCGCTGCCATTGCTGAGGCTTCTACCATTACGGTCTTATTAGCAGGGACATCAATAATTAAAGATGCATAAGCAGGATTATGCTCGACTCGATAAGGGAATGTTGCAGTACTCATGGTTATAAATAATTAGCAAATTGTTGATTGTTAATAGTTAATTGAAGAGTTAGAGCCTTGAATTCAAGCGATCGCCATTCCGAACTCCGAACTCCGAATTCATATTTACCGAGGAGGAAGCTGAGAGCCAACAGTAGCCCCAAAAGCCCCAGGGTTATGGGTTTGACAATAGACTTTTCCCTTGCCTTTAAAGCGACAAACCAAACCTTCTCCACCCAAAAAAGAACCAATTAAACTAGAACTAGCCTTAGAAATACTAAAATCTAGACTTTTTTCGAACGCAACTATATGACCAGTATCAACAATATATTCCCCATCGACAGGAACTTCGTAGATACCGCCAAAAGAAGCAAGTAAGGCTACTCCTTGACCAGAAAAAGTTAGCCAAAAAATAGATTCCCCAGAAAACAAAGACTTAAAGCCTTGGAAGCCAACATCCAAATCAACCTGAGAACTACAAGCCAAATAAGAAGTTGCCTGAACAACCAAATCTTGCCCTTTCATTTCGTAAATGAGCAAGTCACCAATAAGCCTGGGAGCGATCCAAATTGTGTTGCCATCAGTAGGAGATCGAAAAACACTCAGAAACAGAGATTCACCTGCCACCATCCGTTTCAAGCCACCCATAACGCCGCCACCCTTGCCTTTTCTGAGGGTAGTGCTGGAATTGATGCTGCCGCTCATGGCAATCATCGCCCCAGCTTGGGCTACCAATTCTTCTCCTGCATCCAAAGAAACACGAGCGATCGCGCTTTCGGGTTGATGTAATAATTCTATATCCATAGTTAATTTACAGTTAATTTACCTGAGTTAACGCACCTTAGAACGTAAAAAGCCAACTAAGCCATCAATGCTGCGAGACTGAAGATAAATATTCCCCTTGCCAGTTAACCGATTAATAAAACCTTCTCCAGAAGTTATTGAACCGATTACACCATTGGAGAGTTTAATTCCCATCTGAATCCCTGGGTCATAAGCCACTAAATGACTGTTATCAACCACAAATTCTCCGTCGATCGCTTTTTTAGTAATCCCACCGTAGGCACCAAAAAAGACTTTACCTCTGCCACTCAACCGCAACTTAAATAGTCCTTCGCCAGCAAACCAACTAGTAAATCCAGCCCAGCGAACTCCCATGTTTATTCCTGGCGTACTAGCAATATAGGCTCCTGGTTGAAAATACATTTCCTTCCCATGGAGTTCTACTTCTTCAATATCGCCAACGACAGACTGGGTTAAAACCAAATGTAAATACTGCTTAGTTTCATTGCTAAAAACATTAACAAACAGCGATTCGCCACCAAAAAACTTTTTAGCTAAAGCAGAGAATAAACCTCCAGAAAATTCGGTTTTAATTGTCATTTGGCTATCCATACTAGCCATCGCGCCTGCTTCAGCAATAAACTTCTCGCCCGGCTCTAGTGTGATAAAAATAGCGGAAAATGCCGGTTTATACTTAATTTCGCATTCCATAATTTTGGTAAGTGCTTTACTCAGTGCAACTTTACTCAATGCAAGTCGAACCCAGATTTTAGGATCGAGATCACATAATTAACTCCAACCATTACTATTCCCCTAGATCGCCTAAGAACTATAGCTTGTAACCATAATTAGGTATTAGTTCGATGATTCAAGGTATATATTCTTGCCAAGAAATAAGTAAATCCAAGTAAGAAATTAAAAATGAAAGTTGTGTGTTGCTTAATCAAAGTACAATTTTTTAGATTTATCACTTTGAACCAAATTTACAAAAAGCAATTGCCAATTATCAATGAGCTATTAACAACGAATAGTTAAACTGTATGCTTCCTATCTCAACTCAGCAATGCCCACCAATTTTCAGGATCCAAACTAGTTAGAATTCACCTGCAACTATATTAAGGAGTCATCTTTGAAATACGGTTTTATTGATTCAATGAGAGGGATAGCCATTTTGATGGTTATTTTGGTTCATACCTCGCAAAGTATTGTGCTTTCAGACTATTGGCTGCAAATACTTGCCGCCTATGGGCAAATGGGAGTACAGCTATTTTTTGTCGCTTCTGCATACACCTTATGCTTGTCCGCGCAAAGAAGAAAAAATGAAAAGAATGCTATTGCCAACTTTTTTATTCGGAGATTTTTTAGAGTAGCGCCAATTTATTACCTTGGAATAATTGGTTACTTTGCTCTTCGGTTTTTATTGAGTTGCTCTCAATCTGGACAGTGTTCGATTCCCAGTCAATATACTCCTGTTAATGTAATCGCAAACGTTTTATTTGTTAACGGTCTTTATGCCCCTGCCAATAACAACATTGTGCCTGGTGGCTGGTCGATTGGAACTGAAATGTTATTTTACTTGGTGTTTCCTTTTCTAATCACTCTCATTGCAAAATTCCTAACCAATAAATTTTTTGTTGTAGGTCTGCCTTTGTTTACGGTGATGATCTCTTGCTCGATCTTGGTACTGTCTGGTTATGAGGTTGTGAATAATGGGTTTATCTATTTTTCTCTTCTCAATCAGTTGTCAGTATTTGCTGTGGGAATATCTCTGTTTTTGATTCATACCCACCATGGATCTCTGATTTCAAGATTTAAGCTTGTCTACTTGTATGTTTTAGTAATTGGTTTTTCTGGTATCTCCATCTATATCGGTTGGATTGCCCCGCAAGAGCATTCATTTATAGTGGTTCCCTTTATCTCGGCGATCGCATTTGCCTTTTTAATCGAGATTTTTAAGAGGAGCAAATCAAAGAAACTAGCGTTTTTGGAAAGTATTGGTCAGCGATCTTATTCAATGTATATAGTTCACTTTGTTTTTGCCCATGAACTTTCGAGAGCTTTTAATACTTATATCTTGATGAATAACTTCGGCTCGGCAATATCATTACTTATTTGCTATGGGGGAACTGTCTTCGCGACTTACTATTTAGCAGGTTTTTCAGCTAAATATATTGAGAAGTATTTTATTAATAAAGGGAAATTAGCGATCGC
>CALKUU010000144.1 GCA_937996665.1 uncultured Xenococcaceae cyanobacterium
AATAAGGATTTTTTTACCTGACGGCTGCTTCAATAACTGACATTAAGACTAGCTTTCGAATAACATCTTCCTCAGAGAACGTAGAATCAACCTAAGGCTAGAAAAAACATAATCCCTAACTGTTGCATCAACTCCTGAACATCACCTTGCTCCCAATGCTCAACAATCTTGCCATTTTCAACTTGATCTAGATGAATCACTGAGAAGGTTACTTGTTTTATCGTTGTGGAAATACCCATTAATATTCCCTGATGAGTTCCTTTAAAGATGTCATGAGTTACAACACGATCGATAACTTCCGACAAAATATGACGACCATCAAGAAATTTGATTTGGATGTTTGTCTGCAAAAAATTGAGCGCAGAGCGATCGCCCTAGAAGATGAGAATTTGGCAATTACGCTAGAATGAGGCGGATGAATTTGGGAAAATTCTTTGGCTATATTTATAAATAATTTTTTTAAAAAATATTGGTTTTTAACTCTTGCCACCTGTTTCGCAGTGCTGTTCTCTTCCTCAGTTTTTGGACAGGAAATTCCACCCTCAGATCGGTCTACTTTGCGACCATTCCCCAAAAAATCAGAGGTAATTGAAGTTGGATTCGAAAACCATCTGACGGGGACAAAGTACGTTAAAACTGCCCAACTTAGAGACTGGGATGTGATTGGCTCAAAAGATAGTTGGATGAGTAAAGCCGTAATTACTCGACAGGAAGCATCTTTAGGTAATAAGTCTTTGAGAATTACTTATTTGCCTGAAGTTAGAACTGGTGGCAGTGCGGTTTGGAATCTCCCCAGCAAAAAGGAATATTATCTTTCCTATCGGGTAAAATTCGCTGATGATTTTGATTTTGACGGCTCAGGAAGTAGCGGTGGCAAACTTCCCGGCTTGGGTGCAAGAGGCGAGCAAGGAGATCTCTGTAGTGGTGGTCAGATCTGCAACGGAGATAATGGTTTTTCCTCACGATATATGTGGCGGGAAGATGGCAGAGCTGTCTTGTATCTGTATCACATGGATAAACCAGGTAAATGGGGAGAGGACTTTCAATTTAAGGACAGCGATGGTCGTAAAAAATTCTTTGAGCGTGGTAAATGGCACAATCTCGTGCAGAGAGTCAAAATCAATGATGGGGATCAAGCCAATGGGGAAATAGAGGTTTGGATGGATGACGAGCGAGTATTGTCATTAAATAAACTTAGATTCGTCACCAATAACCAAGGGATTGATACCTTATATTTCAGCACCTTTCATGGTGGCAATACCGACAAATGGTTGCCTGATCGGACAGTGTATAGTTACTGGGATGATTTTGTTGTTTCTCCCAATGCTGCTGATGTTGGTCTAGTTTCAAGGAAGTCCAAGTAGTTGATTTACTTTTGAATTATCCACTCTCATTTTTTGTTAAACAGTCTGAACTACTTTGCGCTCTTCGCCTAATTTCTGGGCAACTAAGTCCGCATGTTCCTCCATTGTGAGGATCTTAAATTGCTTCGACATCATGCCGATAACCTTGCTAACTATCTCTAGTTTTTTGGCACTGGTAAGGTTCATGGCTGGGAAGAAAGCTAGCGCTGGCAAGTCATCACCTCCGAGAAAGTCTAGTGGATGCAAGAGCAAAGATAAGGAAGTTCCTGTCCAACGGCAGAGTGTGAGGGCAAACCTGAAATATAACAACGCCAAAGTGGTTGAGAAACAACTGAGATAGAGAATGTAGCTGAGGTGGATCGGTATTTTAATTAGGGGCATGGTCGTTACAGGAATTTCGATTAGCTTGCCAGCGTTGCCCAAATTTAATTGAAAGGGTTTTAACGGCTGGAAGCCATCTTGAAATTTGCCGAAAAGTGCTTTGCGTTTTTGCTTTTCTTCCTCAGTCAATTTCGCAGTCATGAAATAATAAGCCCTAGCCAAAGGACCAAGGAAAGAGGGAAAAGTAGAAGCATCGTAATGGTAACCACGATTAGCTAAAACTCGAAGGATGGAACGAGAATAGCTAAAGCCAGGTCCCCGAAAGCCAATCGGTCTTTTGCCTGTTGCCTTTTCGATATGCTTTTCTGCCAGACTTAGTTCTTGGGCAATTTCCTCTTCTGAGCGCAGGTGCAACCAAGGTTCATGGTGAAAGGAATGATTGCCAATTTCATGTCCAGCATCGGCGATCGCTCTAAGTGCATGCTGATTTTTAGCTAGGGCAGCATCTTGACCAACAATAAATACAGTTAGTTTCAAATTTTGTTTTTGAAAAAAGGTTAGAAAACGGGGTACTACTAAATCTAAATAAGAAGGAAAATCCTCCCAGCCCTCATCACCATGGATTTTCATATAAGACCATTGATTGTCTAAATCTAGAGATAAGCTGGCAACAGGTTTTTGTTTGTTATTAAGTCTCATGGTTTGTTTATTGGTTTATTAACGGTATTTTCTGATAATTCCATTTAAGGTGAATTTAACGAAGTAAAAAAATTTTAGGTGTCTTCAGAAACTATTTTTTAAATAACTCCTAACTCCTAACTCCGAACTCCTAACTCACATCTATTTCCGCTCTAAGAATCTGACTCTTGATTTATAGAATTTTTTGCTAGAAGCAACGTTATAGTTTTTGCTTACAAAATCTTCTAAAAAGTTGCAATTTAACTCTGTGCCAAAAGCCATACAGTTGCTATTAACCCTTTCAATTAGCCAAAGGTCATGGCGATCGCTTATCAATGCCTGTTCGATTTCTGCTTCGCTAGTTAAGGCATAATTCTCTAGATTGTAGTTTTTAAAATCGTCCTTACGAGGCAAGGGCACAATCTGATTGATCCCGTTGTAATGGTAGTCAAGTTCGTCGGCAGATATTGAAGTAAATACCAAAATGTCTTGCTGCGGCTGTTCCGAGCTTTCTATATAGGCAGAGACCCTATGCCAATCTCCTGCCTTAGCTAAACCCGAGTAATTTTTAGTTAAATTCTGAGCATAAAATAAGAGAACTATCACCGATAAAAAGATAGTAATTGTATTTCTAACTCGGGCATATTTGATTAAGGATAGGAGGAGAAATAACCCGAAGTAAGAAACAATAAAAATGCCAACAATATGACGAAACAGTAACAGTCCGTTGGTTGCTACTAATATGCCCATGAAGAAAAATATTGAGGTAATATTAATCGTCCAAATAGCAATATGGTTATCCTTGATTAAGCGCAGATCGGTAGAAAATATCAGTGCCGCTAAAAATGCTAAAAGTAAAATCCCACAAGTGATTAACAAGGGGATCGGTAGGTTAGTAAAGTTCTCTAGAAATCCTGATACTTTAGATTGTTGAATTGCCGCAAAATTTTGCCAAAAACTATTTTCTGCATTGTGGGCATGGGTTGATACTTGGTTGAGCAGGAAGAACAGCATGGGAACAAAACACAGAGCCACTATACTCATTCCCCAGGCATATCTCTTAACCCCTTGCCAACGTCGCAAAACCAATAACACTATGCCATTGGCAATTAGCAAGCAAGCCAAATAGTATTGGCTATAGAGCGCCATTACTGCCAAGATCAAGTACAAAATTCTTGCTTTCGGCTGAGTTTTTTCGGCAAAATAACCATTAAAAAAGAACAATAATAATAAAGCTGATAAGAGCATGGCAAAGCCATAAACTCTTATTTCTAATGCCACCTTAATCGTGAAGGGGTTTAAGGCAAAGAGGGCAACAATCCAAACTGGATTAATATTTTTGATTAATTTTTTGGCGAGGGCAGCAACTAGATAAATGGTTATGGCGATCGCGATAACTGAAGGTAAGCGCGCCCAAAAAATAGAACTATTAAGCGATCGCCAGATATTTAATAAAGCAAAATATAAAGGGGGTTGCAGCTCAAAGTTAATTGCTTGACTAATCGCATATTGTAGACCCTTGCCTGTGGTATCTAGTGAGTAGGCTTCATCCGTCCAGATATTCAGCAGAGCTGCTAACGGGAGAGTGATCGCTAGGTTTAAGCAGACTATTAAATGAATTAGATAATCCTTGGTTAGTGAGAAAGAGGATCTATCCTTATCTATAAAATTGAGTGGTTTAGGTTTGGGAGAAGCAGATTTCATTTTATTTGCTAGCAATTATTTAGGATCAATATTGGTAACTGGTAGTTTGCCAGCCTCTGATTTTTCAGTCTGGTCTTTCTCAGTCTGAGATTTGTTGGCAGCCGATTTAGCCGCAGATGATTTCACTGCCAGCAAATCTTGCCAAGACAAGCCTTGCCTAGTGGCGATCGCTAAGCCGATAACTGTTAAACTGGCATTCATTAGCAAATGCAAGGTAATGGCATAAGCAACAATCACCCCAGGAGCAATGGGATAGACTTCTAATCCGAAGCGAACTCCCGCCTCAAAAGGGCCTAAATAGCCAGGGGAAGAGGGTACGACGATCGCTAGAGCTACGACACTTTGCACAAAAAGAGAGCCAATATAGCCAGGGGAAATAATCCCGAAAGCGATCGCGCAAAACCAGAAAGTCACCCCCATCATTCCCCAGATGCAAAAGGTTTCGATGATGGCGCTTAAGGAACGTCGGGGATATTTAAAAACATCTAGTCCTGCTAAGATGCCATTGACAGTGCTCACGATCTGAGACTTCCAGCGACTCAGACCAATTTTAGGGCAGATATTTTCTACAGCTCGGGCGATCATTTTCGGATACCAGGCTGCGATTAAAAAGATAGAGCAGCAACCAACTAGAACTACGGTAATTGAACCTAAGGGCAGATTCGCAAGCTTCGTTTCCTCAGACTGAGCGATAACTAGCAAGGAACCCAACAATAAGATAAATGCCACCAAAGCATCGAGTAATCTGGCAGTAAAAATGCTGCCAACTGAAGCCCCTAGGGGTACTTTACTGCGACGATGCAATAGCAAAGCTCTAACTAATTCGCCAATTCGTCCAGGGAAAACACAATTGCAGGCAAAACCGACAAAAATTGCGCTTAACCTACTGCCAAAACTGCCTGGATCGCGAGTTGCTCCGAGTAAAGTTCCCCACCTTTTGGCTCTCACAAAATAAGAAGCGAGAAAAATTATCAAGCCCCCCAGTAACCATTCTGGACGTGCTTGTTGCCATGACTGAACTAGTAGCTCCCAAGATACTCCCCGTCCAGCCCAAGCCAACATGAGAATGGTGATCGCTGTGATCACTGCTATATATAGCCAGCGACGAATTTTAGTTGATAATTGAAGAGGATTGTTGGTCATAAGGCACTGTTTTCCTGAAGGCATTGCGAATCGAAGTTTGTCTTCTTGCTTTGACTGGAAAGAAGATGTTCCACCCCCTGCTTGGCTAGCTGAATAGTTTCGTTGACATTTAGGGTGCCATTACAAATATGGGCTGAGTTGATGATGTGTAGTCCCGGAATTGAAGTACTCATCGAGGGCAGGTTTTGCGAATAATTAAGAGTGGAAATGGCGAGAACTCTTCGTACCCTAGAGACCTGAAAACTAAGTAGATCATCATCTTGAAGATGGGGATACATGCGGCGCAGAGCAGTCCAAAACTGGACTTTGAGTTCTGCATCACTAAGCTCAAAAGTAGGATCTTCTGGAGTTACATATTTGGGAAGATACACCAAGGTATGACCACCAAACTGCCTAGGGTCAACCAAGGTCGACATTTCAATCACTCCAGTAAAAGGAACCCAATCATCTGTAATGTTCGTTACATAGAAATTAGCTAATGGTTGTTTCAGTAGAAGCGAGGCACAAATAATCCCCTGATATTGAATGTCATTGAGCTTTTTTTTCTCGATCTCAGTTAATTCTGGACAAAGTTTGCTAGCGATCGCTGCGGGAGTGGTTAAGACTAGGCGATCGCAGACTGCTTGTTGTCCATTGCTAAATTCAACCTCAATTCCTCGGCTAGTTTGTCTAACCTCAGTTGCCAGGTGGTCAATTTCAATCTTGACCTGTTCCTCGGCTAAAATTTGAGCATAGCGATCCAGCATCCTGCCATAGCCCCCAGGCAGATAGCCAAACATTTCTTTTTTTAAGCCTGTCCGCCTAGCAGCATATAATCTGGCAATTATTGCCCAAATAAATGCCGCTGAAGCTTTTTTGTAGTTTCCCCCTAATTTTGAGCGCAAGAGGGGTAGCCATATTTTTTTGACAGTATACTTTCCTGACCATTTTGTCAGCCAGTCAACTACCGAGATCTGTTCTAATTTCTTGGGGGACTTGATCTTAGAACCATAAATAATTGTCAGCGCAAAGCGAATTTTGCCAATTAGGTTAAGTGGGAAATAGCGCAGAAATTCCAAAGCATTGGAAATAGAGTAGAGCTTGCCATCGGTATATAAGCCCGTGCGCGTCTCTACCCAGTTCATTTCTCGCTCTAAACCAAGTTCTCTAAGCAGCGATCGCAATTCGGTATCCGAAAGTAAGGTAACGTGATAATGTTTGTCCCAAACTATATCTCCCAATTGCCAGGCACTAGCAAGTCCTCCTAGTTGTTTATCTGCCTCAAACAGAGTTACTTTTTTGCCCTGCTTGGCTAAATCATGAGCCAGGGTCATGCCTAAAATACCGCCCCCGACAATACCCCAATGTTCTTGCTCGCTCATACTTTCAACTTAATTTATTTTATGACGGAGGAGTTAACTCAATAACTTCACGGTCTTGAATTTGATATTTTAGTCCGCAGGCTTTACAGCTAATTTCTGCTATGTTTACCTTTGTTCCATCGGTGGGAAATCGCATTAACGGTTCTCCGCAACGACAGACACACCCTACCGAAGTGGCAGGATGTCCCATTGCTAAGTGGAAATCAGGAATAGATTTAGTTACCAGTGAAGCCATCCCCACCATGGCAAAGCGACCGATAACCAGATCATTGCCAATGGTGCAAGCAGCACCAATTGTTGCCCCTGAACGCACCAAAGTTGGGAGGGTATGTTCGTCAGGGTCAGAAGATTTGAGTTCTTGCAAATCCGTTGTCGCCGAACGAGGAAAGCGATCATTGGTAAAAATAGTTCCAGCACTAATCATCACCCCATCTTCGATCGTCACTGCATTACAGATATAGACAAAAGAGTTTATTTTGACTCGGTTCCCAATTTTTACCCCGTAGGCAATGTAGGTTTTTCCGCCAATAATGCACTGATCACCGATTTGAGTCGAATGGCGCACATGAACGTTATCCCAAATTGATGAACCAGAGCCGATTTTGACTTCTGCTTCAATAATGGCAGTTGGATGAATTTTCATTGGCTGCTTATAGATTGGCTAGTAGCTGCTATTTTTTGCAGATATATGCTTTTTGCACATATCTGCAAGGAGCTGGGTTATTTTTGATTTAGATTTTGTTTATTTAGGCGGCCTTGGAAGCAATACTTGTCCATTTGCTTTGTTGCAAAGCTGCATAAGCTGCTTCAATTGCTTCCACCGAGGCTAAAGCATCTTCTGCGGTAATTAAAAGTTGCTCTTGACCGAGGATGGTACGGGAGAAGTTATCAATCTGGCTTTGAAATGCCTGAATTTTGTTATAGCCTGTGCCAAAAACTACCCAGTCATCTTGGGGAGACTGACGGTACTTAGATTCTTGCCAACCAACGGATATAGTTCCCTCAGATCCATAGATGCGTAGGAAATAATCAAGCTCTTTGTTAATACTCCAAGAAAGATCGATATTGCCCATTACGCCGCCATTACTTTTGATGAAGATCCTGACTGTATCTTCTACTGATAGCTCTTGGATGCGTTTGCCTTCGACTACCTGTACTTTTGCTAATGACCCTAGAAAATAACGAGTGATATCTACTGAGTGGGTGCCATTATCGATTAAAACTCCTCCCCCACTAATTTTGGGATCAGAGTTCCAGCGAGAAGACATATCTACTCTAGAAGTAAAGGCATTTTCAAAGAGAACAATTTCTCCAATTGCGCCAGAAGCAACTAGGTCTTTGGCTTTAATGACGTCTTCAACATAGCGAAATTTGGATGCCATGGTTAGAAGCACACCCTCTTTCTGACTAGCTTTGAGCATCTTTCTCGCACTCAAACTATCGATACTCAATGGTTTTTCACAAAGGACATTAATTCCCTGTTTGATCGCTGCTAAGGCAATCTCTAGGTGAGTTACGGGGGGAGTACAGATAATTAACGCATCTATTTCAGCGCCTGCGAACATTGCTTGATGGGAGTCATAGCTAGGGCAATTAGCTTCTTTAGCTAGATCTGCCGCCGCTTGGGGACGGACATCAGCGATCGCTACTAGTTCACCACAATTGCTACTCTTAAATGCTTGAACATAAGCCTTGGCGATCGCTCCCGCACCAACCAAGCCAAATTTAATTTTTGATTCTGTCATGGGTTTATATTTAGTTATTATTTTGTTTGTTATCGGTTTAACTCAATACCTGCTTAATAGCCTGAGCGATATAGTCCACATGCTCATCGGTATAGTTTTCATTCCAAGGAAGGACAAGGACACTTTCTAGACCGGCAAATGTACCAGGGTACTGATCAGGGTTATAATCAACCGCCTCAGGACTAGCTAGGGTGAAGGGGAAACGAGACTTGCCAAAAGTGCGCTGTTCACGGAATATTTCGCACTGGAATGCTGGTTTTTGAATATAGCGAGGTGCAGAGAAAATACCTTTTTCTTCTTTGAGCGCTTTTGCTAAGCCCACTGCACCACCTTCTACTAAGTTACTATCCACACTCAAGCAATATTTCCAGTAACTATGAAGGTTGCGTGGGTCAATCTTAGGAGTAGCAATCCCAGGAATATCTTTGATCTTTTCAGTAAGTTGATTAGCTGTAGTCCGACGACGGTTAACAATGTCAGTTAATTTGGTCAGTTGAGCTGTCGCTACTGCTCCTTGCAATTCACTCATTCGATAATTAAGTGCTAGGAAATAGTGATCAGGTTTAGGATCGCCATAACCCCAGGCTTTGTTAATCGCCAAAAAGGTGCGACGAGCAAAAGCATCGTTGTTGGTTGTAATTAAACCACCTTCACCTGTGGTGATGTGCTTTCCTTGCTGCAAACTAAAACAGCCAATATCTCCAATTGAACCAATGTTTTGACCATTATGAGTTGCTAGTAGCGCTTGAGCTGCATCTTCGATAACAGGAATGTTATGGGCTTTCGCTAGCTCCATAATCTCAGTCATATTGCAAGGATTCCCAAAGAGATGGGTGACGATAATTCCTTTAGTGCGCTCAGTGATTTTAGGGGCGATGGTTTCGGCTGTTACGTTCCAAGTTTTGGGGTCGACATCTGCAAAGACAGGAATTGCTCCTTGATACAAAATCGGCGTTAACGCACCCATATCAGTAATAGAGGTGGTGATGATTTCATCCCCTGGTTCAGGATCAATAGCTGCGATCGCTACATGAATTGCTCCCGACCCAGAAGTGCAAGCATAAGCATGTTTAACTCCTAAGAGCTGGGCAAAATCATGTTCCAACTGTTTGACAAAAGTTCCCTTGGTTCCAGTTAGAGTACCACTTTGAATAACTTTAGTGAGTAGAGCTAACTCTTCATCGCCAAGAGTACGTCCAGAAGAATTTTGATCTGAAGGTAATGTTAATGATGGATCTTTAGATAAAACCATTTTTTTATTCCTATTTTTTTATATTTATGCCTAATTTTTTTTACTTGATTTGTAAATAGCTGTTCCTAAATAGAAAATCTCCTCAAAATAATTTTTAGTTTGCAAAGACAAAATGCCGATACTCAGAAACTGGATTGCAATTATTAAACTCATTCCCCCAATAATAAAAGAGTGAGGATATTGGTAGAACGCGGCTGCAACCACTTCCGTAAGATCCGGAAAAAACGTTTGTTCGGCGAATATTTGGTACTGCCCCCAACAGTGGATTAACACCCAGATATTGGCATACAAAGAACATGCCAATAAGATCAAACCAGGGACTAGAAAAAACATTACCGGTCTGAAAATAAATCCCGATAAAATGACCGCCATCGTATGCCGCAGAATTTTCATGCTGGACTTACGCTGCTGGCGTTGCTGACGTTTGCTTGGCTTCGCTTTAGGCGACTTCCAATGTAAATGGGCAGGAATTTCCTCAATCCTGGCATTGAGAAGCATCGTCTTATGGATCACTTCTGGATTGATCTCCATCCCCGTAGATCTCAAGTTTAGCGATCGCAAAAACCTGCCATCATAAACTCTGACCATGCCAGTTAGAGTGACTACATCTCCTTTGACTGCCATAGCTAAAAAACGATTAGCCCAAATGCTTAACGTTTTTCTTGACCAAGGCACATTGGATATTTTGCCCGAGGGCATATAAGGGGAAGCAACCACCATCCTGGCATTAGTTATTCGGATTTTCTCAAGCAGTTTTTCAATGTGATAAGGAGCATAGCTTAAGTCCAAATCAAAGACTATCAAGTAGTCAGCCAGAGAGTGATTAAAGGCAAACTTTAAAGCTTGACCCAAGCCAAAATTGATCCCATGATGCAAAACCCTGACATGGGATTTTCCTCTAGCAAAAGACTCTGCCAGTGGACCAGTATCATCTGTGCTGCCATCATTCACCACCAACATCTCCCAACGATAATCTCCCTTAAGAGACTGCATGTACTCTTCGAGGATTCCCAGGTTTTCTTCGATGATTGCTGCTTCGTTGTAAGCAGGTAGAACCAGGGAAACAAGAGGTTTTACCCTTATTTCTTGCTCCTGACTGTAGATATTGCTGCCTAGATAATCTAACCCTTGATCGGTCAAGTTCTTTCCTAGCTCCTGATAGTGAAAAACTCAATAGTTGTTGATATTAACTATTAAACTTTCCAGTTAAAAATTTGGTTTTTAAGGTGTTTTAATTAGTTTTAAATTATTAATCAGGTTTAGATTGTTTTAGGCTCAATCACAATAAACTAAGGTTAATTAAGCAGAAGCCTAATTATGACTCTAAGCTGTTTTAGCTAGAGAAAACCGTTAGTTATTGTCAGTAACTATGTTCGCATTGTAGCGATTCTGATTTAGTTACTATTGAACCTTTTTAGGAGTAAAAAATAGTAAAAGGATTTTATCATTTCCTAGTAATAAACTCAATCGAAAACATAGAAGCTACTTCAAAATGCTTCTAAATAGTAAAGTTGTTGCTATTCAAAAGCATTTTCAATCTGTTTTGGTTGATGCGGTTATAAATAAAACATCTATTCCAGAAGAACTTTGACTATCTTGTATGGGTGGAACTAAATTTAATTGCATAAATTTAATTCCACAGTCGCAACCACAAATAGAAACCAATTAAAGAAATTAATTAAAAATCGGTATGATAATTGGTGAGATAGAAAGATTCGTCATCAAATTTCTCTATAGTTTTACAAGTTTTATTCTTGTTTTTTGCTTTGCCCAGAGGATCGCGCCACCTATTTCTATTTGCTTAAAAAATTTTAGGTAATCGCCCAAAATAACTTTTGGACAACATCAATTACACTGACAAACTTAGTAAAGCTCACCAATGAGTTGCTGCGAAATGGGGTGAAGAGTTTTGTTAGCTTATTTTATTCACTAAGTTTTCTACTTCTTTAACTCTTTCAGTAAATCTAACACCATCGCGTTCGTACCACGGAGCTGAATCTTTTATTATCTTTGCTGGCGATCCTGCTACCAAAACATTATTTTTTTCAATGGATTTGTTTACCAAAGAGTTAGCGGCGATCGAGGTGTTGGTTCCGATATTAATACCTTTACCAGCGATAATAGCCCCAGTAGATAGGTATAAACCATCACCAATACATTTTTGCCCACCAGCTATGCAGGTTGAAGTATGAAGAACACAAAAATTGCCGGCTAATATGTCCCCATTTATGACAATTGTTCCATAGTGAGGTATCAGTAAGCCATAGCCAAAAGAGTTATAACCAATACTAAACCCAAGCTTAAGCCCTAATCTTGAGAATCTTAGTTTGTGATATATATATACTAATGAGAATATCTTATTTTTTCTTGTGTTTTCATAGAATGCGACATATCTCATCGACTTAAGGTACTTCAGGATTAAGTGAGTGTAACTTAAGTTAAGTATGGAGAGAAATCTTTCCTTTGCCGTAGCTTTAGCGCTAAAACCTGACATAATTCTGTCTGCGGCTATGTAAAGGTGAAGCTTGTCTTTGTTGTCAATCATCACATGATTCCTGTTAAATTTCGGTACGTTAAATTTTGTTTTTTGGTAACTACTTAGGTCTGATCAGGAAAAGACAGGAAGCAGTCCAGATGAGGCTTATATGAGAATATCCAGAAGATTAAAATTCTGTAAGGAGAGGACAGAACGGAGATTAACAAAATCAAGAAGCACTATCAAAAGAACGAAAAGAAATATTCTGTTTGCATTTCATCCTTCTTAAATCCCGTTAAATTTGATTTTTGAGAAAAAGAAGATTACGTCTTCTGTCAGTTAAAAGCAGTCCTTACTGAGTGAGGATTTTTGACTTCTCAAAAATAACGACTTGATGAATATCGACGAAATTATGGGAATCTCAATCCTTAATCCACCAAGTATGTAAAGAAACGGGGAAAGGAATATTTGAAGTTACACAGGAGTAAGCAATTAACTCTTTTTTTCTTCTGATAACCATTCCGTTTGCGGCGGGTAGTCCATTATACTTTGGTTGATATTGGTCGAAATGAAACATCTATTCTAGAGGGACTTTGACTCTCTTCTATCGGTGGAACCAAATTTAATCGCACTGTTGCGACCACAAACAGAAACCAATTGAAACTCGGTATGATAATTGGCGAGTGAGAAAAATTAGTTATGAACACGAATGTCAAAATAATCAAAGGCAGAAAGGATTCAGGTCTTTTCGTATTAACTATTAGTCTGATTGTTTGAGTGACATTTGTTAGGAATAAAACCATGAATATCACTAGTCCAACCAAACCTATATTCAAAACTATGTCCAAATATCCATTGTGGGCATGAGCAACCCAATCCCTTCCGTTGCCCACAACAGCATTAACTACGCCAGCCGCTGGACTATCATTTCCCCGCCATCTTTGCCAAAAGGCATTATAGCCAAATCCAAACCAGAGACGCTCTTGAATTTTCGTCTGAAGCAATATTGTCCAAAGGGGTATTCTCCCGCTCAGAGTAACATCCTTCTCGAATAACAGTAAAAAATTCTCAAGGTTACTAATTAACCAAATACTGACTGTTCCTAAGGAAGATAACAAGAATAAGAAGAAAATAAAGGCTTGAGTGAAGTTCAACCTTTTAAAAAAACTTGTTGTCAAAACTAGGATTGTCAAAGTAGCAAATACTAGTAAAGCTCCTGCTGAGTTGGTAAACTGCATGACAATAAAGCATAATGCAGACAAACAAATAGACCTAATTCGATATCTTGGATTGGACAGAGCTTGAAGTATCCAGAGTGCAAATCCTATAGACATCAAATATCCTAAATCAATTGGATGTCCAAAACCTCCACACCAGCCTTTGTCACATAGACCAATGGAAGGAACTAACTTAGCAGAAAATATACTAAAAATGGCGATAAATATGGCGTTCCAGCGAAATATTTTAGTTAATTCCTGCCATTTGAATTTTCTAGCAAAATGGACAGCAAACATACTAAAAAATATCAATCCGAATGTAGCTTTTGCTGTTACTATCGGATTTTCTGACCAGAAAATCGAGAAAGCTATCAGCCCTAGATATAAACCCAAAAAAGGTTGCTGAAAAAGAAATAAAAAATTGCTTACTAATTGCTTGCTTTTCCCTCGAAAAAGGATGAAAAAAGTTGCATAAACAATTAGCAGAAGTAAGCCCGAAAAAAAACCTTTGGCATTGTCTCCAATATCACGAGGATCTAAACGATCAAAAGGGAAAAAATTAGCTCCAGAGATTATAAAAACAAATATGTATAAGAGTATTTTTTCAAATGATGCGGCAAATTTTCTGTTTTTGGTAAGGTTAAAAAGTACAACAAAGTAAACAATACAAGAGAACAATACCCCTAACAGAATAGGTGGGGCTAAAATTATGTCTTTCATTCTTAATAATTTCTTTTAAGAGAATCTCCTCAGATTCAAACTCTATCTCTACTTATAGATAACTATGTGCTGCTAATTAACAAGTTAACTACAGACTAAAGTTAGTCAAAAATCAAATTGATTATTTAATAATTTACTTGAGCTTATATAAGATATCGTGATGCGAGAGTTGGTCTATTTCTTCATAAAATTCGCCAATATATGAGTCTATTTCCGCTTTATATCTA
Organism: uncultured Xenococcaceae cyanobacterium; assembly: GCA_937996665.1. Lineage (GTDB taxonomy): Bacteria > Cyanobacteriota > Cyanobacteriia > Cyanobacteriales > Xenococcaceae > Hyella. The sequence continues at coordinate 14,209 of CALKUU010000144.1, forward strand.
GCTTCAATTAACATAAGCTTTGGTCTATACTTGCTAAAGTCAAGACCCTTGAGAACATTCAATTCGTATCCTTCGACATCCAAGGAAAAGAAGTCAATTTTATCTACATTGCACTCATCTAGAATGGAGGTTAAGGTGCGAGCAGGAACTTCTACTTTATAAGATTTACTATTAGTTTGTTTTTCCTGTTCTCGTTTAAGCCATCTATTAATGTGGGCTTCTTCGTCCGTCTCGCCCTTTTGTGCACCTTCTACCAAAGACATAAGATTGGCATATCTCATCGTTACATGAGAATCTGAAAAACCATCTTCTACCAGGGCGCAGTTAAAGACTTGGGAATTTGGTCTTTCTAAGACACACTTATTGTACAAATCGGGAATTCCTTCTACGAGAATTCCTTTCCAATTATGGAAACGTTCATAGTAGTAAGTATTACTTTGCTTGAACCCATTATTACCTCCAGCTTCTATAAAAAAACCTTCTCGATAGTTTAAGTATTTTTCTAGCTTGCGATCTAGGTCATTTAATGAGGGTCGGGAATAGCGATCAGAACCTAATGCTTCAAATAGATGTCGACGCTTTGTCTCGTATTTTTCTTTCAAATTGAGATAATTTGTTTTGACTGTTTTATTCATTTTTTTTTAAATCTGCTTTCAAAAATGGACAATGGTTAATGGTTAATAGTTTGGGCTAATTATTGAATACTTTTTTAATTGAGCTTAGATAAATAAGGTTTTGACGAAAGCGAAATGGGATTAACAATGCCTTTGTCAGCATCCAGCCTGTTTTAAAGATAGGCGGATAAAATATGCAAGCAAGGTGAGTTGCAATTCCATAAGATACTACGGTGGCTAGTGCTGCTCCAATTCCTCCAAAAGAAGGAATCAGGAAAAAGTTAAATAAGATGTTAGTGATTGCGCCCAATGATGTTGCTACAAAACTAAAATGAGTTAAATTTTCAGCTACCAACCACTTGCTACGAGCTACCCCTAAAAACACAAAAGGGGCTGCCCATATGTGCAGAGATAAAATCGCTCCAGCTTTTTCATAACCCTCTCCTAACAAGGCGTTCATTAAATATCCAGAAGAAAAAGTCATCGGAACGGCGATCGCCAAAGATATGCCGGCCATTAAGTCGTATAACTGCTGGAATTTTGCATAATATTCTTGCTCGCTTCGCTTCTTCGAACGAATGATGGCAGGAAATACAGAAGAACAAATTATTGTGGGTACAAAATACAAAACTGAAGAGAATTTTGCCGCGGCAGCATAATTACCGACCTCTCGAATGTCTGCCATACTACCAAGCATAACTTGATCGACCTTCATATAGATTGTGATCATTACGCCAGACAATAGCAAAGGTAAAGAGTCTTTTAATAACCTCTTGGCTGTCTGGTTGCAAAACTTCCACTTAAGGATAGACTGCTTGTGCTTAAAGTAGGCACCAACCATCCCGATCGCTCTAATTACAGAAGCTGCCAGTATTATCCAGGCAAATGCCATTAGAGAAAGATTGAGGGTAACAAAAAGTAGCTTGGCTGAAGAACTTATTAGCAGTTGAACACTTCTGACTATGGCAATTGGTCGTGACATTACTTGAGATTGAAACCAGAAGTAAATCGTATCAAAAGAGTCAAATAACAAACTAAAGGAAATAATTACTGACATCCAACGAATTTGAGCATCATCACTCGCAGTCCAGATGGCAGTAACAACCAAACTAATTGCGATTAGAGTACTTATCAACTTGAGAACAAAGGCTGTTCCCAATATTTGATTAGTTTTTTGGTTTTCTTGAACGACATTGCGAATTACAATATTATCCAAGCCAAGCTTAGCGATCGCTGTAAAAAGGGCGACAAAACTCATACTATAACTAAGCTTGCCAAAATCTTCAGCTCCTAGATAACGGACAACATAAACACCGACTAAAAACGTCAGCAACATGTTTAGGAATCTTTCGGCGGACAACCAGCCAACGTTGCTGATTACCTTGTGTAGCCCAGGACTTAATTTCGCCATGATTAAATAGTAGGAGATTCGCTTTGAATCTCACTTTGAATCTCACTTTGAAGCTTTAAGTATCGTTGTTCCGAGCCGGCGATTAATGCAGTTTTGGGAACTACATTACTTACCTTAGCTTCATTAACCACCATGCCTAATACTTTTTGGCGAGAATTTTGGATAAATTCTTTGGCTTCCTTGACGCTTTCCTTATCTGCCACTCCAGTACGAACAACAAAGACGATCCCGTCAGATAATTTACTCATTAATCCAGCATCTGCATTTCCCTTAAGAGAAGGTGCATCAAAGATGATGAAGTCATAGTGCTTTTTGAGTTCGCCAACTAAAGCTTTTATAGAATTCGACTCAAATAGTGCCAACGTATTATTAAATACACCTCCAGAAGTAAGAACATCCAGATTAGGCATTACATTGCGAATAATCGAGCTAGCATCAATCTGTCCGCTAATCATGCTGTTAGATGGAAATCTATCCAAAAACAAGTTGATCAAACCCGTTGAATTTGACAACTCCCAAATTTCATGTTGTGTGGGATTACGCAGATTACCATCGATCAGAAGTACCCTACTGTCTCCTTGTGCCATCGACAGAGCCAAATTAGCGCAAATTCTCGACTTACCTTCATTTGAAACTGAGCTAGTAACAGTGATGGTTTTGGGCTTAGATTCTGAGCAAAAACTCAAGTTTGCTTGTAACAGTTGATAGGCATCTCTAACTCGAAAGTCAAACAAATCACTACTAGTCATTCTTGGAAAAGAAAGACCCGTTTCCTTCATTTCTAAAGCATCAATCTCTCCATACAGGTTGGGGATAGTTGCCAGTAAATTGTAAGGAAATAGTCTTTTGGCTTCTTCAACTGTTTTTAGTGATTTGTCGATCATATCGATAACCAGCGTAACCCCAACGCCAAGTAGTACTCCTAAAATCCCACTAGCCAAGACAATGGTCTTCTTATGAGAGTTAAAGGGTTCTGTTGGTATTAAAGGTCTAGATATCACGCGGACATTGGCAACGTTTTGATTCTCGGCAACATTAATTTCCTGTAGCCTGGTTAGCAACGTCTCATAGGTTGTTTGAGAAGTTGCGACATTGCGCTCCAATTCTTTTAGAGATTGTTCTATCCCTGGCCAGACCTTGACTTTTTCCTTAGAACTCGATAGATAAGTCCTCATTTCAACCAAACGCTTTTCTAACCCAATCCGTTCTTTTTCGGTTTGAAGCAACTCTTGAATTTGGCTTTCTTCTCGCGAATCAACAACTTGGAGGCTTCTCCAGTTAACAATCTTTTTACTTCCCGTCGACTTCTCTATTCTCTCCTGTAGTAACCTTTCGAGATCGTTAAGCCTTTCAGTTAAACCGATAACAACAGGATTTTGAGCTTGAAATCGGGTCTGTTCCGTAGATAGTTGAGTTTCAACGCCTTGAAGTTCTGTTAGAAGACCTTGAATCCCAGGGACTTGGCTTAACTTAAATACAATAGCCGCCTCGTCTACCCCTAAACTTGTCTGCCTTTTCAAATTGTTTAAACGGGCTGTTGTATCAACCAATTGAGCCTGAGAATCGCTAATTTTTTCCTCTAACTCTTTAACGGAACGAATGCTTGCTGAAGACTCCTCTTCGAAATAAGTAACATTGTTTTTTTCTTTAAACTGTCGAAGGGCAAACTCTGCTTCTGTGACAATTTTTTCTGATTGGGGTAATTGCTTAAGAATAAACTTTCTTGCAGCGCCCGCCTCAATCCGATTGTCACGAATATTTTGTTCGATAAAGATTTCAACCAACTTCTCAACTACAGTTGCAGCTTTTTGAGGCTCGTCGGCTGTGTAATTGACTTTTAAAACATCTGTGCCTTTGAGCGCATCTACTTTAATGCTTTCTCCCAACTTTTTAATTGGAATCAATTCACCTTGTTCATTTTTGAGCTGAAGTTCTCGAATGGTCTGCTCCAAAGCAGTATTAGATAGTAATATTTCAACCTGAGCGTTTAATGGATCACTCTCATCAGTTAACGTTTCTATTCTCCCTATATTTTCTCCTAAACCCGTAAGAGAGGAGGTATTATTCGTTTTGATCAGGAGTTTTGCTTCTGATTTGTACAAAGGTTTGGATAAAAGTGCATACAATAATCCGAGAAAAGTAACCAGACTAAAAACTGTCAGGGCTATACTCTTACCTCTTTTAAGAATTAGCCAGTACTTTCGCCAGTTTATGTCTTCAAATTGGTGATCATAGTCCATGAGTCTACTAAAGGTATTTACTTAAAAGTTACTTATCTAAAAACTTGATGAAACCAAAAAAAAGTTAAAAGTTCGATATTATCTAAAAAAATAATCGCGTTATCATATCCAAAAGTTGGCAAAGGAGATTAGATTTTTGCCAGTCAACTAAACTTGGATAACTCTCTTAGATACTAATGTTTTATCTATAACAATAAATTGCTTTTGGATGAAGTTTTCATGAACAAAAAGAAGATATTTGTTTCGAGTTGAATACATTTCCTAGTTTAAAAGCTCTCAAAAACCATTATCAAAACATATTACATACATTACATACATTATTCAGTAACATTAGCCAGACTAAGATCAAGGGTGGTTGGCAACTTACCTCTAAGGAGTTATTAATGAGATCGAGCTTAAAAAATACGAAATCATCCAAACGTACTATGCAAATTGATAATTACTAATTAGGAATTAGATTAGCTATTTAGTTCCTTAAATAATAAAGGTTTTAAGCTTAAAAAAAATTTAATATCGAGATATTGACCGAATTAAACTTTAATTATGTTCAGTAACAACAGAATTTTAGGTATATAGTATGCTTACGTATATACAGTAGGTGGTTTTACTTAGGTAAATATACTTGTATTAACATAATAAGCTTATTTTTTAGCATGAAAATGTACAAGATGAACAGATAGATCTAGGATCTTCTGTGGCTTTAGATGAACTTAGAATGCCAGGGATGTTCATTTAATTAAGGGTTTTGCAAAAAAAATGAAAGAGTTTAATAGAGTTCTGATCGTAGTAGAAAATCTTCCTAGCCCTTTTGATCGTCGGGTATGGATGGAGGCTACTACTTTGATTAAAAAAGGATATGAGGTCTCAATTATCTGCCCTCAAGGTAAGGGATATGAAAAAAGCTATGAAGTAATTGACGATATCCACATTTATCGCCATCCAATGCCACCGGACATCAGTTCTGTCAGGGGTTATCTAACAGAATATGCCACAGCAGTGTATTGGGAATTCCGTCTTGCTCATCGTGTTTGGCGAGAGAGAGGCTTTGATATTATTCACATTTGTAATCCGCCAGATTTACTATTTTTGACCGCTGGATGGTTTAAACTCTTTAAAAAAGTGAGAGTCATTTTTGATCATCACGACATCAATCCAGAAATGTACGAAGCCAAGTATGGTCGGCGAGATCTTTTTTACTACGGACTTCGATTGGTGGAGCGTTTGACTTTTGCTACTGCTGATACCGTTATTTGCACAAATGAGTCCTATCGAGAGATTGCTCTAACTCGTGGACGAAAAAAAGATGAGGATGTTTTTGTCGTTCGGAGTGGACCAGATTTATCTATTTTTAAGACAACTCCGCCCAACCCAACTTATCGACGCAATCGTCGTTACCTTGTCGGTTATGTAGGCGTGATGGGAGAGCCAGAAGGTATTGATTATTTACTTGAGGCGGTACGCTATCTTGTTTACGATCAAAATCGTCAAGATATTCAGTTTATGTTGATTGGAAGTGGTCCTATGTTTGATCAACTTCAGGAGCTTGCAAAACAATTAGGAGTAAGTGAGTTTGTCGAATTTACTGGGAGAGTTTCCGATGATGAACTTTTAGAGAGACTTTCAAGTTGTGATATTTGCGTAAATCCTGATAAGAAAATGCCTTACAACGATAAGTCCACCATGAATAAAATCATGGAGTATATGGCGATGAGCAAACCTATTGTTCAATTTGATCTAATGGAGGGTCGTCGTTCAGCAGGCGAAGCATCTTTGTATGCTGAAGGCAATAATTCTGTTGATTTTGCAGAAAAAATGGTTGAGTTACTTGCTGACCCTGAACTTCGGGAGCGGATGGGCAAAATTGGTTTGCAACGGATGGAAGATGTTTTGGAATGGCGTCATCAAATTCCTAAGCTATTGAAGGCTTATGGCTGTGAAGATTGGCAGCAACCCTTGTCTTCAACTACCAGTAATCAAGCAGAATTGGTATCGAAATAATTTCTAAGAATTAATCTTTATAGATTGATTTCTCAATGTAATTTCGTAGTTTCATTGTTTCCTACTTCTTAGTTTGGGGAAAGGAAAATCTTTTTAGCTGTATTTGAGTATTCTTTGAAGATTTTCAAATTAGAATTTTCTTCAAAATCAAGTTTAGAATAATAAACTTTTTTTTAATACCTATCCAATATTGTTTTTACAAGAAATTTTGTTTTTAGTTACTAATCTTGGATATTTATACTCATAAAAGGAACAATCATGAAAATTACTAAAGATGTTCAAGCAAAAGTAATGTATGGATCGAGAAAAAATAAACTCAAACATTTTTTCTCGCTATGCGAAGAGGGTATGAAAGTTCTTGATGTGGGAGTTTCGTCAGAGAAGCATCAAGGGACGTCAAGCCTAAATTATTTCCTCAAAAACTTCCCTTATCCAGCGACAGACTATACCGGCTTGGGGGTTGAGGATCTTTCTGGAATGGACCAATTGTTTCCCCAGAAAAAATTTATTCAATATTCAGGTGACGATTTTCCTTTTGAAGATAATCAGTTTGATTGGGTATTTAGTAATGCCGTGATTGAGCATGTTGGCTATACTCCCCAACAAATTAAGTTTGTGAATGAAATGTTGCGAGTAGGTAAAAATGTTTTTTTTACTACTCCCAATAAATACTTTCCAATTGAATCTCATACCCAAGTAATTTTTTTACACTGGAATGATGATTATTTTTATAAGTGGTTGGAGAAGAATAAGCCCCATAGATCTAAAAAAAAATTTAAATCTACTGTCTAAGCGAAAATTAAAGGAAATTCTTGAAAAGTCCAATGCAACTAATTACAAAATTCGTAGCAATTCATTCTTGACCTTTACCATGACTTTTACCGTGGTTTGCAATAATCCTTTGGAAAACCAACTTTAAAAGTTGCTTATTGAAGATCACTAAGCATTTCAAACCTCGAAATAATAAAAATCAGTAATAGAGAAATAAATTATGAAGATAAGTATTTTCGGTCTTGGTTATGTCGGTGTTGTTACCGCAGCTTGCTTGGCTAGAGATGGACATCATGTAGTTGGCGTGGATTTAAACCCAGATAAGGTGTCCCTGATTGCCAGAGGAGAATCTCCAATTATTGAGCCGGGCTTGAAGGAGTTACTTCAGTATGGTGTTCAGTCGAATCGTATTGAGGCAACTGTCGATGCCGAAGCAGCAGTAATAAATTCTGATATGTCCCTAATTAGTGTTGGGACTCCCCCAATGGAAAGAGGGGAACCGGATTTAAGTTATGTAATTAGTGTTTGTAAAGATATCGCCTTAGCCATTAAGAAAAAAGGTTCTTCCCATGTCGTAATGATCCGCAGCACAGTTCCTCCTGGAACACTCAAGCGTTGCCAAGAGCTGATGGAAGATGTTTGTGGGCAAGATTCTGTTCATGTTGCTTTTAATCCGGAATTTTTAAGGGAAGGTTCGGCGATTCGTGACTATGACTGTCCTCCTTATACAATTATTGGTACTGAGTCAGCGATCGCTGAACAAGCTGTTCGAGATCTTTATGCCAAGGTTGAAGGCAAAGTTATGGTAGTAGAGCCAGAAGTGGCAGAAATGGTTAAGTATGTGGCGAATACTTGGCATGCAACTAAAGTCAGCTTTGCTAATGAAATTGGCAGACTAGCCAAGGCTTTCAATGTTGATGGACGAGAAATAATGAACATCATTGTGCAAGATGAGAAGTTAAATGTTTCTCCTGTCTATATGCGTCCAGGATTTGCTTATGGCGGTTCTTGTCTACCGAAAGATTTAGGCGCTCTCCTATATTTTGCGCGAGCGAAAGATCTTTTCGTTCCTATGCTGAACGCACTTCCTGCAACCAATAACTTGCAAATAGATTTAGCAGCGCGGAAAATTCTAGGTTATGGAGTCAAAAAGATCGCCATTTTTGGTTTAGCGTTTAAAGCTAATACCGATGATTTGCGAGAAAGTCCTACTGTTCCTCTTGTCAAACGCCTTTTGGGAGAAGGCTGTGAGGTAAAAATTTACGATCCTGCGGTTAATGAAACCCAATTGATGGGGACAAATTTAACTTATATTCAGCAGCATCTACCTCACTTTGCTAATTTGCTAGTTACTAATCCTGAAGAGGCTTTAGCTGATTCCGACTTGGTGGTAGCGACTCATCGTACACCAGAATTTCAACAGCTTTTACAGCAATTGCCAGAAACAACTAAAATCTTTGATTTGGTTGGTGTTTTCGATCACGCACCAGCAGTTCCTCAGTATGAAGGATTGGCCTGGTAGAAAATGATAGGAGGCAAAGTAAAGCTAATTAAGCCATGAACATTAACGTAGTATTTCTAATCTTTAAACGTCCTGATACTACTGCCAAAGTATTTGAAGTGATTAGGAGAGCAAAACCGGCGAAACTATTCGTCGTTGCCGATGCTCCGCGTGGAGATCGACCTGATGAAGCCGAAGGTTGTGCTGCTACTCGCGCCATTATTGATGGCGTTGATTGGGAATGCGAAGTTTATCGAAATTACGCAGAAGTTAATTTGGGTTGTGCTAGACGTGTTTCTAGTGGTTTAGATTGGGTATTTGATCAGGTGGAGGATGCAGTAATCATTGAAGATGACTGTATTCCTGATCTCTCCTTTTTTCAATTTTGTGCGGAATTACTCCATCGTTATCAAGACGATCAAAGAGTAATGACGATCGCTGGAAGTAATTTTCAGTTTGGCAAAAGCGTGACTCCCTATAGCTACTACAATTCCCAATATCATGATTGTTGGGGATGGGCGACTTGGCGGCGAGCCTGGAAACATTTCGATTTTGAGATGAAGTTATGGGAAGAGCTTAGAGATTCTAGCTTTCTCCAAGATCACTTGGGCGATCGTCAGATGGCTAAGTATTGGCGGATTAAGTTTGATCTGGCATATCAATCTCAGCGAGATACTTGGTTTTATCGTTGGCTCTATTCCTGTTGGGTACAAAATGGAATTGCTCTTGTCCCCGATCTCAATTTAATTTCTAACGCTGGTTTTCACCCTGGAGCTACTAATACAGTAAAAGAAGCTTCCTATTTCGACTTACCTAGAGTAGAAATGAAATTCCCGATGCAACATCCACCCTTTATGTTCCCCAATCGAAAAGCTGATCGATTAAATTTTTTAAATAGGTGTCATATCGGTTTACCAACTCGTTTTACCGGGAAAATGAAAAAAATTGCCGCAGGCATCAAAAAATAGATTTCTCAAACGAACTAAAAAAACACAATTTCATAATCACAAGCTCATGACAAATCTTTATCAGCAAAATATTCAACAACAAGAATCATCCACAGAATTAAAATTACCAACTATTTCTTTGGTAGTTCCTAACTATCAAGGAGGAGAAACTATTGGTGCTACTTTGCAAAGTATTATCGATCAAAAATATCCGAAGCTAGAATTGATTGTGGTTGATGGTGGCTCTACCGATAACAGTATCGAAGTAATCAAGCAATTTGAGTCTCATATTTCCTGGTGGGTAAGCGAATCGGATAGTGGTCAATCCAACGCTATCAATAAAGGCTTTGCTCAATGTACAGGTGACGTTGTTAACTGGCTTTGTAGTGACGATTTCCTCGAACCAGGTGCCTTACTCACCATTGGTGAACACTTTGCTGCTGAGCCTGAAATCGATGTCTTAGTTGGTCGTTGTCGAGTTGAATACATGACCGATCATGTTGGGCGCCCTTTAAAAGGGGTTAAGGCTTGGACAAAAAGATTGCAAAAGTTTCTGCCATTAGGTTCCCGTCCTATCATTGAACAGAGCGAACATGCTTACATCAAGGCTCCAACTCCAGAACTAATTGATTTGATGCCTGCTAGTTGCCCAATTCATCAGCCCAGTTGCTTTTATCGTCGAGAACTATTAAATCGTCCTCAACCTTTGATTGAAAATCTTCATCACACGATGGATATTGAACTTTTCAATTATTTCCGTTCTATTGGAGCCAAATTCAGAGTAATTGAAGAAATTATTAGCTACGCTCCCAAAAGTGGTGTCAATAAAAACTGTCTTGCTGGGGCTAAAGCTACTTACGAATTGGAAGATATTTATAAAACCTACACCAATGAATTAATCCCCCTGACTTTTTGGCATCGCAAGCTGCGCTATCCCCTAGAATGTTTTCTCAAACGTCATCGTAGTGGGATCTGGCTTTATTTGGTTGGTTCGGTTTGGTTTGCCATCGTCTTGATCTTAGCTCCATTTTACGGGTTGAAAAAGGTCTGGGCATTAAGGTGGACAAGATTTGCTTAAAGAAAAAATTAAAACTGAGACCTTATCTCGCTTTACTTATCCGGCTTAATAAAAACGAGCGGAATTCCACCATCTTCGCCGATAGGCAAGTGGTGGATGAATAGCGAGCTTAGGTTTATTGGGAAATCTTTTCATTTTTTATATAAATCTTTATACAGTAAGGGTTTTGAGCATCGTATAATAAGCGCGTTACTATGTAACAAGGCTTGATACGTGCATAGTTCTTAGAGGTGTGTCAAGGCGTTTTGCCATCGATCTCAATCATAAGAAAACCGCTGTGTCACTGGTGTAAAAAGCAAATTCAAACATAAGTTAGCCAAATAAAACAAAAAATAAAAGTCTGGCGGTTGCTAGTCAACTTATGGTGCTGCCATTGCTGCCTTTTGAGGCACTGTAAGACCAATATCGAGCTTGCTTGGTAGAGGCAAGAGCCTGTGAACTGGAAAACTCTAAAGCGGAATAAGACCCGCACTAAAAAGTGAGGTTTGGAGATAACTCCTGCCTCACTAAGTGGGTGGTGAGTAGCTCATTCTAGCTAGACATCTAGTGTTGATGCCAGCTTTGTTTTACTGGCATAAAAAAGTTTTGCCCTTGGCGGGAAAAGACTTTTCACCGAAAAAATCAAGATAAAAATTGACTTAATTTTTACTTTTACAATAATTTTTTAACTATGAATAATTTGAAATTCCTTAAAGTTGTGATGCTTGGGCCAGGCTTAGATGTTAAGGGCGGAATATCTAGAAATGAAAACCTTTTTCTTCAAAATTCTCCTCCTGAAGTGGAAATAAGCCATATTTCTACAAAAGAGGATGGTTCTGCCTTCTTGAAAATTAGAGTGTTTGTTCAATCTCTGATCAAGTTGATCTGGGTGCTGCTGACCGAAGAGGTTGATCTTGTTCATATTCGGGGTTCTCATCGTGCGAGTGCCTTTCGTCAAGCAATTTTGACCTGGGTAGCAAAATTTTTCCGTAAACCCACGGTTTTACAAACTCACGCCAGTGAATTCCATATTTTTTATGCCAATCTTGCCCCTTGGCTACAAAAATTTATCTCCTGGTCTTTCTCTCAGGGCGATCGCTTTGTGGTCTTATCTGAAAGTTGGAAAAAGTTTCATACAACTAACTTGGGACTAGATTCTGAGAAAGTCACTGTCATGTATAACCCCGTTAAAGTGCCTCCAGAAGTACCGATGCACCGTCCTTCTGCGCCGATTAAATTGATATTTTTGGGCTATATTGGTCAACGAAAAGGCGCATTCGATTTGATCAAAGCTTTTGCTAGTCTACCTGAACAGGAAAAAAATAAATCGGTACTAATTATGGCGGGAGACGGTGAGGTTGAAGCTGCCAAGGATTTAGTTGCTAGTCATAATCTCAATGATAGGATTCTTTTTCCCGGCTGGATTAGTACTGAAGAACGGGATTCGCTCTTATCCGAAGTTAATATATTCGTATTGCCTTCTTATAATGAGGGTCTGCCACTTTCGATGTTGGAAGCTATGGCTTGGGAATTACCTGTGGTTGTTACCCCCGCAGGAGGCATTGGGGAGGTAGTTACCGATGGCGAAAACGGATTAATAGTAGAGCCGGGTAATGTCGAGCAGCTAAAAGATGCGATCAAAGATTTGATCGCTGATGAGAATTTGAGACTGTCTTTAGCCGATAAAGCTAGAAAAAGTATGGTGCCTCTAGATATTAAAAACTATTGGCTTTCCTTTATTGACATATACTACTCAGTTGTCAAATCGTCTACTCAATCATCGAAATGAAGGTTTTGCTTTCTGCCTATGAGTGTCAACCAAATACTGGTTCTGAGTATGGTCTTGGTTGGGCGTGGGCTAGAGGATTAGTGGCTATGGGTCATGAAATCTGGGTGATTACTTTAAGCGATAATCAAGCCAAGATCGAGCCGGAGTTGTTGCGTAACCCAATATCTAACTTGCATTTTATCTATTGCAAGATGCCATCTTGGTTGCCTTGGGGATACAAAATTGCTAACTTTATGCGATCGCAAATTGCTGCTCAGACCTTATCACATATAGCTAAAATAGTTTGGCAATGGGATGCTTTTCTAATTGCCAAATTATTGACTCGGGAGTTAAAATTTGACCTTGTCCATCATGTAACTAATTCGATGGTCAGAAGACCTAGCTTTATGGGTTTTTTAGGCATTCCCTTTATTTTTGGACCCCTTGCAGGAGGAGTAAAAACACCTTGGTCATTAAGGAAAAATTATCCTCCCAGCGGATTGTTGAAAGATCTGATGAGAGATTTGGTAAATGCTTGGATTCGGTTCGATCCTCTGATGCACTTGAGTTTTGCTTCAGCCTTAAAAATATATTGCGACTCAGTTGAAACAAAAAAGCTTATTCCCCAAGTTTATCAATCTAAGTCAGCAGTCTTATTTTCAATTCCTAACTTCGAGCCAAATTCGTTTGCGCCACAATCATTTAAGGATTTAGCCGAGTCAGAATCATTTCGAGTTCTATATGTGGGTCGGTTTTTGTATTGGAAGGGTATTCACCTAGCACTTAAAGCTTTTAGTCAGCTATTACAAAATTTTCCTAGTGCTCGCTTTACTCTGATTGGAGAGGGACGAGAACAAGCCTGGCTTAAGAAACTTGCTGGGCAATTGGGTCTTGACGAAGCCATAGAATGGATTTCTTGGCTAAACAGAAAACAATTGAGTTCTGCTTATCAACAGCATGATGTATTATTATTTCCAAGCCTACATGATACGAGTCCTAACGTAATCTTCGAATCTTTTCATTATGGTTTGCCGGTGGTTTGTCTAGATTTAGGCGGTCCAGGGGTGATGGTAGATGACACTTGTGGGCGAGTTATTAGAACTGCTGGATTGAGCGAAGAAGTTGTTATTTTTACCTTGGGTCGTGCTTTGGTAGAATTGGCAGAGGACTCAAAACTTCGACATAGTCTAAGTCAAGGTGCATTGGCACGAGTGACTAAGTTTCCTTTCCAGGATGTTCTTAAACACGTTTATTCAGAAATCAAGGTGGGATGATTGATTGAAAAAATATGAAAAATCCTAATCAGAAACCAAGAAAGTTTTGTCTCCTAACTACTCGAAGAAGTGGTTCAACTTGGCTATCTACCCTCCTAGATAGTAATCTTCTAATCCAGGGATTTCGGGAACTATTTATTGACCAAGAATTTATTTTTTCCGATATTCAGTTAAGTACACCTTTAATAACAGTCGATTAAGCAAGAAAACTGTGAAAGAAAAACTTGGATGGTATTTTGACCGTTTACGAGCCATGTCTCCTGAAGAGATTGCAACTCGCACTAGTCTGGCTATAAAAAAGAAAATTTGGCAACGTCGTTCCCGCTGGATTTCTCCTCAGCCGAATTTTCATGAGGTAAATCTAATTGAGAGGGATAGCTGGGATTTTCCCAACTTAGAATTAGAGAAGATCAACGAAGCAGAAAAAGAAAATCTTTTACGAGAGGCTGATCGTTATCTAGAGGGGAAATATACTCTTCTAAACTTTGATTTTGTCGAACCAGAAATTGACTGGCATCTTGATCCCCAAACGGGTAAGCGTCCCCCTTTAGAGTTCGGGCCTAATCTAAATTACCGTGACCCATCCTTAGCAGGTAACGCTAAAAACATTTGGGAGAAAAATCGACATCATCATCTCACTATTCTTGCCCTAGCCTATCGGCTTACTAAGCAAGAAGACTATGCTTTGGCAGTGGAAAAGCAACTGCAATCTTGGATCAAAACAAACCCTGTCCCTCTAGGCATAAATTGGAGTAGTTCTTTAGAGCTAGGTGTTCGTCTCATTTCTTGGAGTTGGTGCGATCGCTTACTGAGAGACAGTTCTGTTCATACCCGTCTTTTTGGCTCACAAGGACTGTTATGGTCATCAATCTACTGGCACCAATGGTTCATCGTCCAGCACTATTCTCAAGGCTCCTCAGCCAATAACCACTTGATCGGCGAAATGGCGGGACTATTTATTACTACTTACCTGTGGCCAGTATTTCCCGAATCTACAAGTTGGCAATCTCTGTCTCGAAAGTCACTAGAGCAGGAAGTATCTAGACAAACCTTCGAAAGCGGACTCAACCGAGAGCAAGCCTTTTCCTACCAAATATTTTCTCTCGAATTTTTCCTCCTAGCTGGATTAGAAGCTGAGAGACTATCCGACTCATTCTCTCCTACCTACAAAGATTGGGTCAAACGGATGCTGGAGATAATTCCATTTATAATGGATATTGGCGGCAATCTACCCCAATACGGAGATGGGGATGATGGAATGGCACTTCAACTGAGACCCATCAACTCTTCTCGTCTCGACTGGCTTTTCCATCTTGGTCGTCAGTGGTTAGGTGCTAAAGTCCCACTTCCCTCAATCAATTGCGGTTTATTAACCTCTAGACTCATTTGTTCAAGTCTTCAAGATGAAGTGGTTACAGTAGAATCTCCCCAAGGCTCAGTTAGTCTAGATGACGCGGGACTCTTTGTTTTAGCCTCTCAGCGAGGTCAAGAAGATGAGGTCTTTTGTCTAGCCGATGCTGGTTGCCTAGGATTCCTTTCTATAGCGGCTCATGGTCATGCTGATGCCCTTTCATTCACCTTAAGCGTCGGTGGTGTACCGATAATTGTCGATCCAGGAACCTATATTTATCATGCGGAGCCTCAATGGCGGGACTATTTTCGTAGTACGAAAGCTCATAATACGATTATGGTAGATGGTGTTGATCAGTCTGAGCCAGCAGGTATTTTTTTGTGGAAGCAGAAAGCTCAAGCTAAGGTTTTGTCTTGGGAAGAGAAACCTGAAGGCGCAATTCTCCTTGCTGAGCATGATGGTTATATGCGGCTAAAAGAAGGAGTTGTTCATCGTCGCAGTTTAGCGTTGGAGAACAAAAGTCTAGAAATTAAAGATGATATTCAAGGTAATGGATCTCACGATTTGGAGTGGCGTATTCATTTCTCTCCTCAATGTGAGTTGAGTCTTAAAGACAATTCTTGTATAGTTACTTGGTCAGAAGGTAGGCTAGAGATAAACCTTGATTCTCAGTTGGAATGGTCTTTATCTCGAGGAGAACAAGAGGCTGGTTGGTATTCATCCGGTTTTAATCGTAAGCAGATGAGCTATACCTTGTCAGGATTGATAAGTGCTAATGTACCTATCAGTTTCAGTAACGTTGTAAAAATCGGTTAAGTCCAATTATTTAGGTTAGTTTTAGCTTTAATACTAAATAGTTGATGATATTATTTCTTCTATTTATCTATTTAAGCTAATCCCATTATTTCTGATTATTAATCCGAAGATTAAATCTTGTGTTTTTCAGATTTGGAGACGAGTAAATGATTTTTCTCTTAAATGTAAAGTGGAACTTAAAACTGCAAAAATAAAGGAAAGATTAATTTAGCCATTGACCCAGAAAATATTTTCTGAATAGTCTAACAACATTTTCTGCCAGAACAATACTTTAGGCAACTAAAAATTTCTTGTTTGAATAGACTTTGAGCTAGTTTGTATTATCGGCATAATCTTTATTTAAATCACCGCTATCATTCGATTTCATCTAAATAATAGCAATATGAAATAGGTTTATATATTTTGAGGGGTGATTAAGTCAATATCGTAAATTTGTAACTGATATTTTTTCTTGCTACAAAATTGAGATAAACCTACTACAATTTCTGTTATCCGTATTTTTACCTAAATCAATTAGATTCGATTTTGGATAAATATATTGGCTAAAAACTTATCGGTTTAGCTTCGTTTCTACTTTTACAATTTAGACACAAATTGACAAAGATTAGACACAAAATCGACAAGACTTAGATGCAAGTCCGATAAGATTTAGACATAAAATCGACAAGATTTAGACATGAAATCGCCATTTTCGTAAATATAAGATAAAGGTTCTTGAAAATGGGATTGGCTTTGTTTTTGTCTTTACTATTTAGACATAAATTAGACGTAAAAATCGCCATTTTTGTAAATATAGAATCAAGATTTTTGAAAAAGGGATTGAGATTAAAGGGTTTCTGATTTGCAGTAACCATTGATTCATCTATGTTTTGCTGTTCGGTAATTTATCTTCTAAGAGCTTAAAAAAGGAAAAGTCTGAGAATCCCAAGAACATAGAAATCTAACTTCATTAAAATACATCTAAAATAAAATGCAGTTATCAACCAGCCTTATTAAAGACTCTACCGAAAAGTTAATTATTTTTTTAAATTTGCTAATTAATCCCAATCGGTTTTTGTTAGAGAATCAACCTTACAGTTCGAGAAGGGAGCAGGATATTCGCTCATCATCAAAATTAAAGGTAGTCGGCAAAAAAATCATTCATTTTTTGAGAACTTTATTTTTGATGGCTGCTGACAATACGGCTATAGCTATAGCTTGGATATGTCTTATTCAATTAAGCCAAAGTGTATTTGGCGAAAGTAATCCTGCTTTTTTTCAAGAATTTGATTTAGATAACACTGGCTACTTACTAATAATGCTAGTCATAAATTTATCAATTTTTTATTCTTCTGGACTCTATGGAACTAAAGATAAAAGCCGAAGAATAAGCGATACTTTATCTGCCTACTCTTTGAGCTACATAGTTTTTTTGTTTATCGTTGGGATTTTTGAGAAATCGTCAGTATTTGATCCCTTATCAATATTGATTTTGGCTGGAGTTTGGCTATTTAGTCTGTTTTTGATCTGTCTAGAAAGATTTTTTGTGTTTCGAGGTATTGAGTATTGTCGAAGTAATTTAATGCCCCTAAGAAGAAAAATTCTTTTGATCGGCACAGATAAGGATATTTATGTCACCAGCAAATTGTTTCGAGAAAGTAAAAATTTCCAAGTTGTTGATACTTTGGACTTGTCGATACTCAATGATGACAACTTTTTCAAAAAAGTCTATCGAACTTTTTTATCCAAACAGGTCGATGAGGTTATTATTTGTTCTTGGGAAAAGATCGAAGAACAAACAAAGGTCTTCTGGGCTTTACAAACTTCGGGAATTAGTTGGCGTATTCTGCCAATCAAGCAGTCGATTCCTCAGCGTAATCATGAATTAGCCGATATAGATGGTGTTGCTACGATCAGATATGGCACCTCAACAATAGTTGGAATTGATTTCTTGGCGAAGCGTGTTTTTGATTTAGTGCTAGCTAGTTTGGCTTTGATGATTTTGGGTGTTCCTATGTTTCTTCTTGGGATCCTAATTAAGTTGGATTCGCCAGGACCAATTTTTTATAGACAAACCCGCGTAGGCTTGAAAGGGAAAAAAATTAAGGTCTGGAAATTTCGGACAATGGTACAGAACGCTAGTGAGCTTCAGAAACAACTAGAGTCAAAAAACGAAGTAAAGGGAGGAATTTTATTTAAAATCGCTGATGATCCTCGAATTACTCGAATTGGCAAGTTTATTCGTCGCTATAGCTTGGATGAACTACCTCAGTTATTTAACGTTTTGGCTGGAGAGATGAGTTTGGTGGGACCTCGACCTTTGCCAATTCGAGATGTAGAAAAATTTGAGAAGCATCATAATTTTCGCCATGAAGTACTACCCGGCATAACTGGCTTATGGCAGGTAAGCGGACGTTCCGATACTAGCTCTGATCAAGTTTTTAGGCTAGATTTTGAGTATATTGAGAACTGGTCACTAGTTATCGATCTCAAAATCATGTTGAAAACGGTGCAAGTTGTCTTTTTGAGTAAAGGAGCTTATTAGCTTTTAGGTTCAGGTTCATCTAGTTGAGAATGAGATAATTAATTCTGGCGGTAGGCAGGAAATTAAGACAGGGAGAAGATTGTATATCTTTCTTGTTAATAGATTATTTTAAGTGAATCTGCAATCTTCTTGCAACTTACTGTACTTCCTACTTTGAATAATTTCATCTTGCGAAGATGATTTTGATCACTAAATTGGTTTCTAAACTTTAGAGAAAATAATTGGAAAACTCTTATAGGCAGTTGTGAGAGCAACTTTCTATAGTTAAGTAATTTTCTGTGTAACTGACACAAGTAAACTATGCTGAAAAACATTTACTGAATTTCGGTGAATAGTATTAATAGATCTTCCTGTTGCGAGATGGATATTGTTAGTTTCTAAAGGTTTTTAAGGCAATTAATTAATTAATAGCTTTTAATTGATTGCTATGCGCTTGAAATTTTAATTTTTATAGTACTAATTATCTTTTTCTAACTCCATATATCTCTAGAGTATTTTGTTATTTAAGTTGATATGCTTATTTTTAATAACTTGTTTTCTTTGGCTTAATTCGT
Source organism: uncultured Xenococcaceae cyanobacterium (assembly GCA_937996665.1). Taxonomy (GTDB): domain Bacteria; phylum Cyanobacteriota; class Cyanobacteriia; order Cyanobacteriales; family Xenococcaceae; genus Hyella. The sequence continues at coordinate 33,035 of CALKUU010000144.1, forward strand.
TGCGATCTCGTTTATTCCTAAAGATTTCTAAGGATATCGATAAAGAAGCTTCTCTATACTTTAGACTATCTACTTTTTTTCTTTCTGATTTCAGAGTCACGATTAGGAATGGTTAAATAGTTAAGGAATAGGAGTCAAATTAATAACACAAATGAAATTAGCAGTTTTCATATCTTGACTAGTAGTGATATTGAAATGTTTTTTGAGTTGGGTAAAAAAATTGCAAGATTAATTGAGTCTCAATAGTGAAACCAACGCCGATCGCTTTGATAACGAACAATAACTGGATGAGCTAAGCGATTAATTGTCACTGGTTTTAACTCAATATCTCCAGGCAAATTAAATAAATTAGGTAACATGGAGCTTGTTAGAAACCGTGTGGCAATCGGTAATTCAAATTGTTGCGGATCTAGCTTCTTTTTCGAAGCCATTACAAATCCCCAAGGCCCAAAACTCGGCACATTAATCGTATAGGGCATAGTTTGCAGCCCTACATGATTAAGCGTTCGACTAATGCAGCTCATCACCTTCGGGGCAAAAAAAGGACTAGAAGCCTGAGTTACGATCACTCCTTGGTCGGCTAAACGTCCTAATAGTTGCAAATAAAAACCTTCTGAGTAGAGCTTTGCCAAGATCTCGCGGTCGGGATCAGGGAAATCAGCAACAATCACATCAAAGCGATCGCTAATTTCTGCCACTTTCAAAAATGCATCTCCATAGATGATTTCTACCCGTGGATCTCGTAGCGAATCTTGATTGCTTTTGACTAGTTGTGGTTGGTTTTTCGCTAGAGTAACCACTTCAGGATCTAGTTCGATTAAGACAATTTTTTCTACCTGCTGCCACTTAAGAATTTCGCGAATTGCCATTCCATCGCCAGCCCCCATTACCAAAACCTTCTTAGGGCGATCGCTTTTTTGCAGATTGGCACTCATCGCCGGATGAACTAATGCCTCATGATAGCGATATTCATCGATTGTTGAAAGCTGAAGATCTCCATCAAGAAACAAGCGCAGATCACGACCTTGGCGAGTTAGCACAATTCTCTGATACTTAGACTGAATCCGTTTAACAATTGGCGCTTCGTAGAGATTATTTTCGAGACGGTTCGTGATGGGGATTGAGATCGGGGTGAGGGTAATTAAGAGTATGGCGATCGCTAAGCCCAAGTATTTCCAACTTTTCAATTGCGAGAACTTTGTTCCCAACATGAACACAATCAAAGCCTGCAAAGTTCCCAAAATAAACCCAGTCGGAAACAAGCCAAAGAAGGGTAAGAGCAATAAGGGAAAAGCGACCGATCCCAGCAATGCACCAATATAATCAAGGGCTAAAACTCCTGCCAAGGCATCTTTAAGATCGCTTTCCATCTCTAAAATTCTGGTAAGAAGCGGAACTTCTAAGCCTGCCAAGATTCCCAAAAATACAGTTGCCAAAGATAACCCTAACCAAAGATTGCCATTGTAAACAAACAAGGCAAACAACCCCACAGGAAATAAGGCTGTTAAGGGGGCAATCAGCAATTCTACTTTAATAAAAGCCGATAATAAATCTTGTTGGAGAGATTCAGATTGCTGATCTTGCGCAATAAATTTGCTTAAATAGGAACCGATCCCCATTGCTGCCAAAAAAAAACCGACAGCGACACCATAGGCTAACGCTTGGTTGCCAACTAAATAGCTTGCCAAAGTACCCAACAGTAGCTCTACTGCTAGCCCACAACTAGAGGAAACTGCCGCCGCGATTAAGAGTAGTTGCCGTTGTGATTTGGTTGTTGGTTTTGACATTCAGATCTTGGTATTCAAGCTTCGATATTTAGAATGAGACATTTGGGTTGCATTATTTGCATACCTTAAATACTTCTTTCGACTAGATTAAATTGCTAACTCTTAACGGTTATAAGCTTTTGAGTTAATAAACATTGCCTAAGAATACCACTCCAGTAAGGTCAAATTCCCTAACTTGATCCTTTGGAGACAGGCGAACTTAGAAATCTGAACTTTCTCCTCATCCATCACAATAAAACTGACGACTACTTGCCCGTGCCCAAGCCTCCACCTCGAAAATCTGGATAGTCTGCTCTTGATGGGCTAGCTTGCCAATAGCCGCCCCGATAAACTCCTGATAATCTTGTTCCTCTACGAACGGCATAGTTGTTTTGGTTTTCTTGTCGCAAGACAAATGCTGACTGGTAACTATAGGCAGATCTAACAGTTAAAACTGCGATCGCGATCGCACCAAGAGCATAAAATTTGGTTAGCATAATTTTTTCTATGGGTTTGAAAACAGGATCTCGGAATTTGCAGGGATGAAAAAACTCAAAAGAGTAGGTGTAGTTGTCTGTTAATAGCTAATTTCTTTTACCTCGATGTTGCTCAGAGTTTTACTACCATCTCGAACCGTCAGCGATGTCCACTCAACAGGGTTATCTGGTTCGACTTTAACTGCAAATCCATAAGAATCTCTTTTTTTTAAAACAAATAAAGACTCTGATTTTGCCTGAGCTTTAGTGATTTCGCCATCTTCATCCTTGCTAATTCTCACAGGGACGGTTCTCGACTCTTGATAAATTCTTTCCCCATAAACATTATTGATATAGAGATCTATCTTTGCCTGTCTAGGAGTTGTTTCATCTAAAACACTATTAATGCTGACCTTGACTAAATTATTCTCTCCACCTACTGTTGCGCGCTCACGGGGATCACTATCGTTGATCTTTTTAAAGATTGCTTGTTGACCGCTAATGCCAGTAGCAATCAGCGATAGAATACCTAAAATTCCAGTAAAAAAGAATCCAGAGAGAAGATGGCTTCTTTTAATTGCGCCTTTTTTAACTTTCAGATCGAAGTTGACCATTAAATTAGCAGGTTGCCCTGAGGAAGTCCCCGATTCTAGTACCTCGATGACTACTGTTAGTTTTTCTGCTTGTTTGCTGCGAAGATCTAAGCCAGCAGCAAGTTCTGATTCTGACCAAGAACCAGATTCCCCGCCTTCTCTCCACCTTCCCGATTCTCGCCAAGCCTCATCTATAGCCGAGGCTACAATCTCTCCCTCTGCATCAACTAGTTGAATTTCGTATACTACCCAATGGTTATCAGGAAAAAAAGCTTTCGCATCGATGCGCAAAGCTCCCAAATCTCGTGGTTTAAGCTCGATTGTGCCAACGCTAGCTGGTTTTTCTGCTGATACTTTGACTTTCTCTTTAATTATGGTTTTGCCGAGAGCAGAGCCAAAGATGCTGAGAAATAGCAGGAACGGAGCGATCGCGATCGGCACATAAGCCCAACGATCTATAAAGCGGGACGTGTTAATTTTCGAAACTTTAGCTGGCATAAATTTTAACGTCCTAGTTATTGATTTTCACAATTTTTTGTCATGAATACTTGGTTATTAATTTTGCCTAGTAAGCTCAGTTTCTTTTGCCTGAACATAGTTTTCTGTGGGAACTTCTATCCCGTTAAAACTCGATTATAAAGTGACTTTTTCCAATTTTCCACAGGCTAAAAAGATCGAGGCTGAAAATATTGGTTTGAAACTATCGGGCTGAAACTTCAACTCAAAAATGTCACAATGCGGATATATATCCTGGTAGCAAATTATCAAAGGGTATTCAACTATCTAACGGGTTGTAATTCCTACCCAATTAACTAATGACCGATGATTCTAACCTGATCCGCCTAGAAGCGATCGCTAAAGTTTATGGTGAAGGAGATACGATAGTTCGTGCTTTAGACCAAATAGATTTGGTTGTTAATCGCGGTGAATATTGCTCGATTATGGGGGCATCTGGTTCGGGCAAATCGACAGCGATGAATATTATTGGTTGCTTAGACCGCCCAACTGCTGGTAATTACTATTTAGATCAAGTAGCTGTTGCTGAGCTAAATAAGGATGAGTTGGCAACGATTCGCAATCGTAAAATTGGTTTTGTCTTTCAGCAATTTCATTTGTTGGCACAGATGAGCGCTCTCGAAAATGTAATGTTGCCCATGGTATATGCCGATGTATCTCCTCAAGAACGCAAAGCAAGAGCAGAAGAAGCTTTAGTTAAGGTTGGCTTGGGGGATCGCTTAGGCAATAAGCCTAATCAGTTATCTGGGGGGCAGCAACAACGGGTAGCGATCGCTAGAGCAATGGTTAACCAACCTCTGTTGTTATTAGCCGATGAACCAACAGGCGCGCTAGATTCCCAGACGACAAAAGAGATACTGCGCATTTTTCAAGAATTACACCAAAGCGGGATCACTGTGGTCATGGTTACCCACGAGCCAGAGGTAGCCAAAACCACCAACAGAATTATTTGGTTTAAGGACGGAAAAATTGTTTATCCTCGGCTTACCCCAGATGAAATGTTACAGGTCGCATTTTCTGGAGCCAACTAATTAGGGTGGAAATATAAAGAAAATAAGCAAAAAGTAAATTTTAATAAACTATTAATGATCCCCAGCAAATTGGAGCTAGGTTCTTACTTGTTTAAGCTTTACAGGTAATTTACTTGTAGTTGAATTTAACTCAAATAGGGTATTAATTACTTCTATGTTGGTATGATATTAAGTTAAAGAATCTGTATTTTTGTATACTAAGATTAACGACTAAACCATAAATTACTAAAAAGTTAATCGCTAAGCAGAAATGCTATCAAAAAATCAGGGCAAAAAGTTAAGGGTTAATCAGGTAAGTTAGTGAATCTAAATGAAGTGGTTGCTGCCAAAGAAAGCAAAGCGAACAAACCTTATATTGGTTACGACCAAAAGGCGATCGCTAAATATTATCGAGTCCGCCCTTGGTTAGCTCTAGGTAGAGCAATCAAGATAGTTTGGTTATTTGGAACATTTCTCCTTAGTTTACTCATCGATGATTGGACTAAGCAGCTAGATTCTAATCGACCTAAAAGAGCCACTGAACTCAGAAAAATTCTGACTAACTTAGGTCCTACCTTTATTAAAGTAGGTCAAGCTCTTTCTACCAGACCCGACTTGGTTCGTAAAGATTTTTTGGCAGAGTTGATTAAACTTCAAGATCAACTTCCTCCTTTTGACAATAAGACTGCTTTTGACATTATTGAAAGTCAACTTGGTAGTAAAGTCACAGAAATTTATCAAGAAATAACTCCCGATCCAGTCGCCGCAGCTAGTTTGGGTCAGGTCTATAGAGGCAGATTATACACAGGTGAAGAAGTTGCGATTAAGGTGCAACGACCTAAACTTCGACCTGTGATTAGTTTGGATCTCTATCTAATGCGCTGGGGTGCTAGTTGGTTAGCTCCTTGGTTACCGTTAAATCTCGGTCACGATCTAAGTTTGATTGTTGACGAGTTTGGCAAAAAGCTTTTTGAAGAAATTGACTATCTTAATGAGGCGAGAAATGCCGAGAAGTTTGCCGCTAATTTTGCGGGAGATCCAGAAGTTAAGGTTCCTTGTATTTATTGGCAGCAGACCAACACAACTGTCTTAACTCTTGAGTGGATTAATGGTTATAAGCTCAACGATATAGACGCGATTAGAGCTGCTGGACTAGATGTTGATAGTTTGATCCGTATTGGGGTGACCTCTGGTTTGCGCCAACTTTTAGAACATGGCTTCTTCCACGCAGATCCTCATCCTGGGAATATTTTTGCCACTCCTGATGGACGGATGGCTTACATTGATTTCGGGATGATGGATCAACTGAATGAGCAAACCAAAGAAACTCTGACTAGTGCCGTTGTTCAACTAATTAATCGTGATTATCAGGGTTTAGCTAAAGACTTTGTTCAATTAGGTTTTCTGACTGGTGATACCGACATTACGCCGATTATTCCTGCTTTAGAGAAGGTTTTGGGCAAGGCGATGGGTGAAAGTGTTGCTGACTTTAACTTCAAAACCATTACCGATGAGTTTTCGGAATTGATGTTTGAATATCCTTTTAGAGTTCCTTCTAACTTCGCGCTGATCATTCGCTCTTTGATTACCCAAGAAGGTTTAGCTCTTAGCCTCAACTCTAACTTTAAGATTGTCGAGGTCTCCTATCCTTATGTATCACAAAGATTGCTCAAGGGTGAGTCTCCTCAACTGCGCCGTCGCTTGTTGGATGTCTTGATCAAAGATGGTAAGTTCCAGTGGGAAAGACTAGAAAATATGATTGCGATCGCCCAGTCTGATGGCGGTTTTGATATTCTCCCAACTGCTCAACTAGGCTTACAATACCTGCTCTCTGAGGAAGGTCAGTATTTGCGTAATCAGCTACTCCTCGCACTAACTGAAGACGATAGGTTACATACTGATGAAGTGCAAAGACTTTGGACTTTAATCAAAGACGATATTCAGCCTCAAAAGCTTTTTGATGCTGCGGTTAATGCGATTAGAGAGATTTCTTTAGAAAGAGTGGTTGCTCTAATGCCTGCGGCTCTTTCTAACGATAAGTAGCAGTATCTACAAACAGAAATCTAGCTATAACTTAGTTTGTTATCTTGGTTTTCAGCGATTAGTTAAAACTTGAGGGGATTTTGAGTTTCTAAAGTATTACTCCTATGTTTATATACTTCTCTAATAGCAAGTAATCTCAGCTTGAATGTTGAATCTATCAGTAAATATATCCAGTTTATAAGAAACTAAATAACTATCTTTGGATAAAAGGCATGTCTTTAAATGTATAAGATATGTCTTTTTTATGATTGTTTTAGAATATTTATTGTTGGCTCAGCTTCTTTCTCAATAAGCTTTTGGTGGCTACGGTGTTGATATTATATCTAAGCTTTTATTTTTTATTTTTAATTCTGAAAATTATTTTTTAGCTATTAACGATTGCGGCAGTTTTTAAATTTTAGAGATATCATAGTGGCTAATAAAATAAGCTTTGCCATTATTTAAAAATTAGTTAGCAATTTAGTTAGATTAGTTGGAAAAAATGAATTTAAAATATCAGTCTCCCAGCTTTATGTGTATCGGACCAGAAAAAACTGGAACAACTTGGCTCTATCACACCTTGATTAAACATCCCGAAGTATATCTCCCTCCAGTCAAAGAACTACGCTACTTTTGGGAAAAAGTTTTTCAACCAGATCATAATTTGCTCAAAAGATTTTTTAGTAAACATTGGCATTGTCGTTTTTACCAACAACATCTTCGAGAGCGCGCTCTTTTTTACACCCAGAATTTCCCGAAGTTAATCGGAAAAGACAGCGAAATCAAGGAACAGTGGGCTTGGGATCTCAATTATTTGTTTGGTTCCCACGATGATCAATGGTATCTTTCCCTGTTTAAAGATGGAGCTGGTAAAACAATTGGTGATATTGATCCCCTGTGTTACCTATTACCAGAATCGGAAATTAGCAGAATCAGTAAGCTATTTCCTGAGCTAAAAGTTATTGTTCTCATTCGCAATCCGATTGATAGATCTTGGTCTAAGGCGAAGATGAACCTTTGCCGTAATCGCAATCTTAAATTTGAAGAAGTGCCTGATCGCGAATTTTATGAGCATTTTGATGATGAGTTTAGTTGTCTATCTAGCTACACTAATTTAGTTAGTACTTGGCAAAAGTATTTCCCAGCAGAAAACATTCATGTCAACTTCTATGACAAATTATCAGAAGAACCGATCGCTTTTCTCTCAGAAATTTGTGACTTTGTTGGCTTAGACCTTAACTCTATGCCCCAGGAAACTTTAGATAAATTATCCCAAAGAGTTTTCAAAGGTTTAGATATCAATATTCCTCAAGAATATGCTGATTATCTTGTTAAACTCTATCAAGATTGTATTGAGGAAGTTGCCACTTTTGACGAGGTTTATCCCCAAAAATGGGTTGAAGCTGTAGCTAAATAGATTGGGGTTAAATGAGCCTTAGTTCCAAAAATTTAAGGTTTTTGATACAGACGACAGACATATTTTTCTAACTGGTCTTGTTCAATAAGATTTTGGGTGGTTACTTGGGCTTGATCTGCTTGCCAGTAAGAGTGTTGGCGACAATCATAAATTCTAGTCACTTTTGGGCGATCGCCAATTTTGAGCGCAACCCGATACTCCCAATAGTTTTTGGCACTGCGTTTAATTTGTAGTAAACAAATTGGCTGACCAGAAGCATTCTGACTAAAAGTTTTCTGACAGGTTTTTGCTATCAATGGCTGTTGCGTCGCTAGCCAAAAAGATGTGCTCAGAATAAATACTAAAAGGCGTTTGAATATCAAAGTAAAACCAGGTTTTGGGTTAATCTGTGAGCTTTAGCGATCGCTATTATAGATCGATTGGCTTGAGTATTTGGACTTCTCTGAATGGACTACTTAAACTAAATTCAATTTTTTTTTGAGTAAAGACTTCACTTTTTCTAAACCTAGTACTTATTTTATATTCCTATCTTCTTAATCCAAAAAATCGCAAAAAAATACTTGGAGAAATTCAGATAATTTCTCCAAGTATTTAAACTTTTAATTCGTATTTACGAATAGTTTATTTAGGCTCATTGGGTAGATCTGATCCACCTTTTTTGAGAAGCTCGCGAGACTCTTTACTTGGTCTATAGTTATAGCCAAAGTCAGCTTGCTCATCAATAATTTCAGGTGTCAAAAGAACGATTACCTCAGCTCTTTCATTGGTCTTATCTGTGCTGCGGAATAATGAGCCAAGTAGTGGGATATCACCTAATACAGGCACTTTAGTTACTGTGCTTAATTCTTGATCCTGAATTATCCCAGAAAGAATCAGAGTCTGACCATCACGAAGACGGATTAAACCCGAGCTTACTTCTCTGCGACTTAACAGATTAATAGTATTATCTGCACTTCCACTGTCAAATATTACGCTATCGCCAATAGAACTAACGGTAGGACTGACTGAAAGCAAAACAAAACCATTATCATCGATTCTTTCTACATTAACGTTAACAGTTAAACCAGCTTCACCAAGTTCTGCCTCAGTTGTAGTTACCCCATTATCACTAATATTGGTAGTTACATTAGTAATAATGTCCTGAGTCAGTTTGATTGTTGATTCCTGACCTTCTTGAACCACAATCGTTGGATCTGTAAGAATTTTGGCATTGCCACTAACAACACTTGATTCCAACAAAGCTAAAAATTGTCTAGGATTATTGATCAATCCAGTTCCACCTGGTGTGCCTATATTCAAATCGTTAATGGGATCTGTATCTCCAAATCTAAGAGTGGCAGCACCATTGTCTTGAACAAAGAAACTATCATTAACCCCAAACGAAAAGCTGCTGTTGAAAATATCTTGGTTGCTCAAATTAATATCAACGATTTTGACATTAACTGCCACCTGACGGCGACGAGCATCAAGTTGAGTAAGAAATGCGGTTGCCATTTCTACTTTGCGGGCTTCTCCAACCAGCGTAATCGAATTAAGTCGATCATCTGTTGCCACCTGAACGCCTCTTAATAGCAAGGCACTAGTCGAATTCTCCTCGTCATTTACGGCTCCACCCAAATCTTCAAGAGTAGCAGGCAATTCCCTGCGTCCAACGACCCTATCTGTTTCTGGATCTACTATTTCTTCAACTTCGGTGGTTAGTCTTTGACCTTGTGCCCCTTGACTTGCCAAGAACAAAGCTGCATTCTCTGCTTCAACTTGATTTAGTCTAATAGTTCGACTAATCAAGTTACGAGCCTGAGCTGGTAATTCTTTGCCGACGTAAATTATATTTTCTCGTCGACTAGCATTTAGATTAGAAATAAGTAAAATCGAATCAAAGGCTTCTTGAACAGACTGGTTTTCTAAATCGAGTGAGACAGTAGGACCTTCTGATGTGGATTCGCTGTCCTCACCATCTCCACCAGTCGAAAAAACTATATTTAAGCCTGCTTGTCTTGCTAATAAAGAAAGAACTTCTCGAACAGGTGCATCTCGAAGAACCAAGCGAGGAACAACCGCATTAGAATTTAAATCAACTGAGTCAGGAAAAGTGCTGATGTTAGAAACCGCTATATCGCCAACAGGAGGTGCAATAGCTCTAGGCAAAGAAGACGATTCTCCTTCGACTCTTTTATGCCCAGATCTTTTTCTCTTATGCGCGTTAAGTAAATTTTGTGGATTCTCACTAACAACGATTTCTGGATCGGGAACTAAAATATCGGAATCTTGACTATTTTTAGTTTCAATAATTTGGGGTTCAGAAACTAAAAGATTGGAATCTCGACCTTTTTTAGTTTTTTGGGTTCTAGTTGTTGGGATTCTAGTTTTTTTACTGTCTTTATTTCTCTGACTATCAGTAAAAGAAATAAGGTTATTTTTCAGTTGAATTAAATCTGAAGAAAAAGGAACTTTTTCGAAGATTGAGTTGCCAATTTTTTCCTGATTGAACTGAATATTCAACTCAGAACCACTTTGAATAATAGTAGGTTCAAAGGTTAGATTCTCGTCTTTTACCAAAGTAACTTTAGTTTGATTTTCATCAATTTGTTTAAGCGTTACTTTTGAGATCCCAGGAAAAGGATTAGATTTCTGAAATACTTCTTGGTTGGCTAGATTTAATTTACTGTTAAGAATAGTAGTCTCAATTGTTTTCCCTTGATCGACTGAAACAAATGAAGATTCAGCACTATCTTTGCCATCAAGAGTTAACTTCAATTCCATCCCTTGCCGATTTTCTGCAAAATCAATTGCTGTGATTTTTTGAGATGCTGCCAAGGAAGGAGTCGTGGCTAAAAGAAAAGTAGTTCCTAATGTTAGCCAGCTTAAATAATTCACTATAAATACCTCAACCAAATAATATTAATTTTCAATTGTTTAGAAAAGTAGTCTATTTTCTTTTCCGTCGTTCTCTTCTTTCCCTACCACTTCCTTGTTTTGCATTTTGTTGTGCCTGAGCTTCTGCTTTTCTAGCTGCTTCCAACTCAGACTGACTCAATGGCAAAATAGCATCGAGCTTTAAACTGGTCGTAAGGATAGCTGAATCTTGAGGAATTAATTCAGTACTATTGTTAGTCAGGATCGCTGTCGGTTTTTCGCTTACTTTAGAGTTGTAACTACGAATCATCAAAAGAGGTTGTAGTCTTTCAATATCTTGAAGGATAGCTTGAGTTTGGCTATATGTTCCTTTGATATCAAGGGTGAAACCTTTGCGTTTAAGTTTTCCTTTAACGTCTGCGCCTAAAGAGTTGTCGTTGATAATAGAAACTCTGCTTTCTGGATTGTATTTAAGTAGTTCTCCTTGATTTAAGGCAATAAAATTATTAAGGTCGATTAGAATAGTTTCTAAATCATCCTGGTTGGTAAACATGGCGATCACTCTTGATTTAAGAGCCTTTTGATCAGCTAAATCAGATTTTAGTCCCGCGACTTTGTCGGCGAAGCCAGGTTGCTTCATCTGAGCCAATTTGGCTTGTTTTTGATCAAGCTGGGTTTGTACTTCCTTATATTTTGTCTCGGCCGCCTTAGTTATATTCATATGAATATAACCAGCACCAACAATCCCTAAAATCCCCAAAGAAATACCAATAACCATAGGGGTAAAAGTAATCCCAAAGGCTGTTGGATAATCTTCTTCCAGGCCCTTTCCTTCGTCTAAAAGATCTTCAGCAAATGTCATCTTTTAATAGCTCCTTTTTGTTCAAGAGTTTTGAGTCTGGTTACTACACCGACCGAACCTTTCCTATCCAATTCTTTGATCAATTTGGATGTAGGAATATTGTTTAATTGAGCGGTAATACTATATTTAATCCCTCCAGGAATTTTTAAAGAAGAACGCTCAGGAAGAATATCTTTGTTGGCTACTTCAATTGGCAAAGAAGTTGCACTGAGATTGCCTAAAATAATTCCTTTTTTATTGAAGAAAGGAGATCTTTGTAGGAATAGAACAAAATCGTTGACATCGTTATAGGAACGGGCAGAACCGTTAATTTGTAGTTTTGAGGTACTTCCAGATCCATTTTGTGCCAGAGAACTAACTTGAACCCCGGGTGGAGTTCTTTCGCCAACTTCTTGGAGAATTGCAGACCAAGGACGAATTTTATCAAAGACTCCAACTAGTGCTTGGGTTTCGGTTTTTTCTTTGGTAATTTGTGATTCTATCTCTTCGAGAGATTTGTTCTCGGTTTGCCTTTTTGCTATTTCCAGATCAATTTGTTTGATTTGATCTTGGGCATCTGCTTCTTTGGCTTCGTAATTTTTCGCCGAACTTATTGCAAGAAAAGGTAACAAAACAGCTAAAACTCCACCAACAGCCATCGGTATTTTGTCCTGAATTGGAGAAGACTTTTTGGTGGCTTGGCTCTGAGTTTCAACTGTAGTGTTTAAACCTCGATCCTTGAGAAAGTTGACATCTAAGCTATACATAAAATTATCCAGATAAATTTGATGGTATCAATTGTAAATTTATGACTATATACAACTAAGCTACCTCTCGCATTCCTAATCCCAAGGCAATTCCTAAGCCAGAGCGCTCTTCTGGGGGAATACTATTTCCAGTTTCTATAGCTAATGCTGCAATTGGGTCTACTGGCATAGCTGGCAAATTAAGCCTTTGTGTAAAAAACTCGTCAATTTTGCCGATGCTGGCACCTGGACCAGCTAGGATCATTTGAGCGACATCAAGATCTTCACTTTGATTTAGATAGAAATTGATTGAGCGACCGAGTTCATCTGTCAATTCGCCAACTACTTTTAGCAAAGAGGAAAGACTAGAATTATCGGTATCTTCTAGACCAGGAATTAGATCAATATTTCTCAGAGCATTGATACCTTCATCGCTAGAACCGTCGATTTCTTGTTCAAGAGTTTCTTGCATTTGGTACGTTCCAATGGGGATCGTCCGAGAAAATTGAGGAACTCCTTCAACAATAATGGCGATTTCTGTACTGTCAAATTCGATATCGACTAAAACAACCGCTTCTTGCGCTCCAAATTGTCTGAGCTGATCTTTAATTGTTCTAATTAGAGCAAAGCTATTAATTTCTAGGACTTTAACCTTTAGATCTGCCTGCTCAAAAATATCTATGTATAGGTCAGTAACTTCTCTCTTCGTGGCGACGAGAAGTACATTGACTTTTTCTATACCATCTTCATCCATAAAGTAGCCTAGCTTGGTGTAGTCGAGATCTACCTCTTCTCTAGGATAAGGGAGATGCATCCCTGCCTCATGAACCATGATCATGTCTTTCAATTCTTCTTCATCTAGCTCGGCAGGAACCGGAATAATCCGAATAATTGCCTCTCTCATTGGGACTGCTGTGACGACTTCTTTTGCCGAAATACGGTTTTGTTTGAAAACGTCTTTAATCAGTTCCGATAGACTTAGAGAATCAATAATTTCTCCATCTTCGTAAATACCTTGCGGAATTTGAGTGGAAACATTTTTCTGGAGTTTATATTGCTGACCCTGTTTGGCAATTTGGGTAATGTTGATTTTTTGGGGATTGATCTCAACGCCAACAACATCACTTTTTTTGTCAAACAGATTACTTATGCTATTTATCATTCGAATCTCCTCACTAATTAGGAATGGACAACTACTAATTTTTTAAAGTTTTATCCTTAAAATAAATATCGATGCCATTGCATAGAAAATTATTGAATAAAAATAATTTTCTTTTTACTTAGATTTATTTTTCCGATTAGTTTTAACCACTATTTTGGTTGTTTATTGATTAGTTCTGTAGGCTATTGTAGCCGCTAAATTTCGATTCCAAGATAAGTGCATATACGGAAAAAATTTACTAATTTCCTATAAGCTATGGTTAAAATTACGCATAATAATTAAGTACTTAATCAATTGATTGTTTTTAGATAGGTTTTTCTCTATTCTGAGTAAGATCTCGATTTGTTCTGTTAAGCTATTTTTTGTCTGAATGAGGAAAAATAAAATAGTGAACCCAAAATCTCGTTATCTAATTCTTTTTGGTCTATTTTTGAGTCTTGTTTCTGGTTGTGGCAGTTCTTCTCCATCAAAAACAGCGGCGGCGGAAATTGAATTTTGGACTATGCAATTGCAGCCAAAATTCACCCAGTATTTTAATGAGCTTAATCAAGATTTTGTTGAAGATCGTGAATTTGAAATCCGTTGGGTTGATATTCCTTGGTCGGCAATGGAGAGTAAAATCTTGACTGCGATCTCTGCAAATACTGCTCCTGATGTGGTTAATCTCAATCCTAATTTTGCTGCTCAGTTAGCGACTCGTAATGTTTGGACTGATATTGATCAGGTTGTTCCTGCTGAAAAACAGGCGGCATATTTACCTAAAATTTGGAAGGCAAATAGTATTGATATTTGTCGAGATGAAAGTTGTGATACTTCTACTTTTGGTATTCCTTGGTATTTGACGACTAGGGTAACTATCTATAATCGGCAACTATTAAAAAATGCTGGGGTTGTCAAAGCTCCGCAGAACTATCAAGAATTGGCGATCGCTGCAAAGGAAATTAAAACTAAAACTGGGAAATATGCTTTTTTTGTAACTTTTGTTCCTGGTGATTCGGCAGAAGTTTTAGAGTCAATGGTGCAGATGGGGGTAACTTTATTGGACGACGAGGGCAAGTCCGCGTTTAATAATGCTGATGGGGTTGCTGCGTTTCGCTATTGGGTAGATCTATATCAACAGAAGTTATTGCCTCCCGAGGTACTAACTCAAGGACATCGCTACGCTGTCGAGCTTTACCAGGGAGGGCAAACGGCGTTTTTATCTTCTGGAGCGGAGTTTTTGGATGTAATTGCCACTAATGCTCCTAATATTGCTAAAGTATCGGCTACTTCTTCGCAAATTACTGGCAAAACTGGCAAAATTAATGTGGCAGTAATGAATCTAGCTATTCCTCGCAATACGGATAAACCAAAGGAGGCACTGGATTATGCTTTGCATTTAACTAATGCGGAAAATCAGTTAGCTTTTGCGAAGGCGGCTAATGTTCTTCCTTCTAACCAAGCAGCCGTTAAAACTTATATTCAGGAGTTAAGCGAGCAAGATACGACTACGGCGATCGAAGAGGCAAGAAAAGTGAGTGCTATGCAGCTAGAAAATGCAGAAATTCTGATTCCAGCAAGAGATGATTTACAATTGCTGCAAAAAGTTATTTATGAAAATTTACAAGCAGCTATGCTGGGGGAAAAAACTGTGGAAAAGGCCGTTGAGGATGCGGCTAAGCAGTGGGATGAGTCCTTATAGCTAGTTGTGATTTCAGTTTGTTCTTGCTGATACCAATGGATTTAACTAAAATCAGCTTTTTTAGAACCAGTCGTTGTTTTTAGGCGATCGCGATTTTGGTTGTGACAGCGATTTTGATTTAGTTTTAAACCCAAAATCATCTAGCTTCTCTAACTTTTCTGAGCTGGAAGAATTAGCCTGTTGTTTTTCCGTTTGCTCAGAAGTTTTTAACCCTAAAGTCTTGGTCTTACCTAAATTTTGCCATAGCCCTCGACTTTTATTGCCAATTTTTTTTGCTTGGTGCAATGTCACCTCAATATCTTCCTTAACTTTGTCGGTAATGATTTCCGTTAAATTATCTTGGGATGCAGAGCGATCGCGGATAAATTCTTTTCTGGGAATTGTTTTTAGCCTACTGTTGGGAATTTTTCTGATCGCACACCCTTCTACAACGCTAGAAGAGTCGCCCTCAACTGTCTGATTAAGGAAAGGACTGGAGTTATTAATTACATTCCTAATGCTCTGATTGCTAATGCAAATCGAGAGGGGTTGATTACAAACGGCTGCGGTAATCCATAACCCTTGTTTTTGTCGAATCGTATTTTGCCATAAATAAGTTTGGTGAGGATATTTTCCTTGATGATTGATTTGTCTTGCTAAATCTAAATTGCCCTGATTAATTTTTTGGTAGTTTTCAAAGTTTTGAGATTGGTAAGAATCGAGAATAGGTTGTTTGCTGTTTCTGCGATATTCTTCTAGCCACCAGACTTTAAGAATATGCTGATAAAGATTTTGAAAAGAATGCAAATATTGATCTTGGTAAAGGGGAAAATTGCTGATTCGGCTGTTGTTTTTTAGTTTGGTTGTGTAGCCAACAAATATATAGAGTGGTCGTCCCCGATCATCTTTGGAAAGTAAATCAATTATGCTTTGCTCCATACCTGCTAAGAGGTCTCTAACCATGCAGGTTACGCCAATGATACAGTGGGATCTATTTTTAAAAAGTGACCATTTAGGGGCAGTCGATAATTTGTTTGCTTGACGAAAGGTCGACAAAATATATTGAGCAGCCCAGTTTTTTTCGGGAGTGGTAAAGTCTTGGGGAATACTAATAAATCTAAAATCGATGTGATAGCTACGACCATAGATGATTGCTGCCCATTCATGTGTAGTTGATTCAGATTGGTCTAGCTTGATTTTAGACATCTGCTGTTACCTCATTGCTACCTAAAAATAAGGAGACTTGTTGTAGTTCTTGCGCGAGCAAGCCCATGTTATTTTCCACCGTTTCGATTTGGTGATTAATGAGTTCTAATTCGCTTGTTTG
>CALKUU010000145.1 GCA_937996665.1 uncultured Xenococcaceae cyanobacterium
TCGGTGATTACTTTACCAAAATTAGAATTTTCTGCACTGGGGACAAAAACCATCAAAGCAGAGCCAATCTCTTTAGGTTTGCCCCAATCAACTGAGGTATCCCAACTATAAACCAATCCTCCCAAACTAGAATCTGAATTCAGGCGATTATTTTGGCAGATGTTTTTAATTTTTTGCTCTTCAGGCAAAATTAAGGTGATTTCCAAATCAGCCTTGCTGCTTTGCGATTGTTCTGCTCCTGCATAGTAGTTAGTTTTTTGACTAAACCATTTGCCAGTACAAAGATTTAAAAAAGCTTGTATATCCATTGAGGTTGCTGTTTCGGTCATTAAAGTTTTATTCTATTCGGGTTTCTGGCACGTATCCAATTGTGGCGCTTGCACAATTATTCTTCAGACTAGATTTATTCAGGCTAACTAAATTTATTAAGACTAAATTGTCTAAGAGAAATTGTATAGAAAGATAGTGGGTTTGTATATAATTCAATGACGTCAACCGAGGCGATCCTAATTTAAGTAACTAAGCCTATGATCCACCAAGACAAGACACAAAACTTAGTCACAGAGTATACCTCTTTGTGTCTCGCTATTGACAAGCTACTAGATAAACAGACAAAAAGTTGGGGTTGTTTCCAGGTCAAAAAAGAGGCTGATTTTTATTCCTTGATGATTCCTTCTTTACCCAGTTTTAAGCTATATCAAAATCAAAAAACAATTATCTATCGCGGTTATTGGCGTCGAGATCAAGAGCTACCGATCGCTTCCGATACTAAAAGTTTTCCCCCTAGCTTATGGGTCAAGAAAAAACAAAAGAAAGTGGCTCCTCTCAAAAAAACAGAAGCAGCTAAAAAGCAACGCATTTATGAGATTACCTACAACTACGAGTCATCATCGGAAATGATGGTCGTCAATCAGCTAATAGCAGAGTTCATCAGAAGCAAAATTATTAAGAACATTGTTGCCGTTCCTGATAATGAAATATTTCCTCTCGTTTTAATAACTCGACCACAATAGTTAATTATTTTGAATAAATTTAAAAACTAGTAATAGCAAGAGTTTTAGCGTTATTAGTCAGTACGCACATGAGTAATTCGCCAGGTCAAAATAATCACAGGAATTATACCAACCAAAACGATCGCTAAAGCTGGAGCAGAAGCTTCAATCAGCCGTTCATCCGAGGCATATTGATAAACTCGAATTGCCAAGGTATCAAAATTAAAAGGGCGAATTACTAAAGTAGCGGGTAATTCTTTCATCACATCGACAAACACTAGCATTGCTGCGGTGAGTAACCCCCCAGACATTAAAGGAGCATGAACTTTGGCTAAAGTGCTAGTTACCCCAGAACCTAAACTGCGAGCCGCATCATCTAAATTAGGAGTGATTTTGTTGAGGCTTGACTCGACAGAACCAAAAGCAACTGCCAAAAATCTCACTAAGTAGGCAAAAATCAAGCTAGCAATAGTTCCTGATAGCAACAACCCAGTAGAAAAATTAAAAGTGCTTTGCATAAATCCATCCAGGGCATTATCAAATCCTCCCAAAGGAATTAGAATACCCACGGCAATTACCGAGCCTGGAATCGCATAGCCCATGGCAGCAATTCTAATCCCACCTTTCATCACCCAACTAGGATACAGCCTTTGACCATAAGCCATAATCAAAGAGATTATAGTAGCCACAACAGCAGTAGCGATCGCTAAAATAAAACTATGATTAGTCAGCGACCAAAAATCATTATCAATAGCGATATCTCGATTCAGCCAGGTCATTCTCACTAAATACCAAGCAGGAATCAAAAAACCTAATGAGACTGGGAACAAACAAGTTATCGCAGCGATAGAACCCTTAAACCAACCTAATTCGTATTTTGGCAAGCGCGTATTAGCAGCAGCTAGTTGATAGTATTTGGCTTGTTTGCGTGAAGACCTCTCCACAATAATTAAAGTCAAAATGAAGAGCATTAGTAATGCTGCTAATTGAGCAGCAGCAGCTCTTTCACCTAAGCCCAACCAAGTCCGATATATTCCCGTAGTGAAAGTGGGAACCCCAAAATATTCAACTGTGCCAAAATCGTTGAGTGTCTCCATCAAAGCCAAAGACAAACCTGCCATAATCGAAGGTCTCGCCAAGGGCAAGGCAACAGTCCAAAAGCTTCGCCAAGGATTACAACCTAAAGATCTACTAGCTTCTAACGTACAGACAGATTGTTCGAGAAATGCAACTCTTGCCAATAAATAAACATAAGGATAAAGCACCAGAATTAGCATCAAAATAGCGCCCCCAAGAGAGCGCACATTAGGAAACCAATAATCTTTAATGCTTGTCCAACCAAAGATAGATCGTAAGGTAGTCTGAATCGGACCAAAATAGTCAAGCATATCTGTGTAAGCATAGGCTAGAAGATATGCAGGTGCAGCTAAAGGTAATAACAATAGCCATTCAAGCCAACGACTTCCAGCAAAGCGACACATAGTTACTAGCCAAGCTGTGCTCACCCCAATTAGCAAAACTCCTAAACCAACACCAAACATTAACCACAAAGAGTTAAGGACATAATCTTTAAGGACAGTTGCCCATAAATGTTGCCAAATATCGCCTGAATTGGTGAAGATGCTACTAAAAACAAAAATTATCGGAGTAGCTATCAGTAAGGCGATCGCCATAATCGCGATCGTCCACAAATTACAACTGGAATAGCTAAATAGACTACTTAAATTTCTTGATCCAAAACCACTTTTCACTATTCCTAAACAGATTCAATTTCAATTATTGTTGATGTTTATTAGCTTAGTTGATTTTGTAGAAATTTATTTGTTTGATAACTCCATCCGAGAACGATCAGCATTAGACGGCGATAACACCTCAACTTTATCAACATTGACAGACTTAACACCCTTAACAGCAAAAGCCATTTCTTCCAAGCGCTTTAACAAACTTGAATCGGAAATCGACCCCTTAAGATAAATAATTCCTTCTTGTTGAGCAACAAAAATTGTGGATACTTTTTCTGCAAGCATGCGATCTTGCCGAAAAGTCTTTTCAACCCTTTGAGCTAAACCATTAAGGTCATATTCTCTATTCAAACCAATTCTTTCAATGGGAAATGAATTGGCTTCTAAAGTTTTTGCCCGAGAATTCAAACCAAATAAAGAGAAAAAGATCAAGGGTAAAGTTGCAACTAGCAAAAATAATGATAGCCAACTGAGTTTAGAATGACGAGAGATCTTTTCTTTAACAGAAGATGTTTGCGCTCGGAAAGAGTTGAAATCATCCTGCAAACTACTAAGCTCTTCTTTCTGTTGATCAACAGTGGACTGTAAAGTGAGAATTGCCTTTTTAGACCTGGCAATTAATTGTTTATCCCTCATCAAAGAACTCTTGCTAACATTTTGACTATCAGACCTAGGAGCAGATGTTAATTTACTGATAATCATCCCAGAGTCAGTATTGATTAGGACCTTATCTAATAGACCTGGTCCGAGTTGTGTATAGCCTTTATTCACAGACCGAATCGCATTAACAATATCCTGAGAGTCAGTATTTTTTAACAAATACCCTTTTGCACCTACAGATAGAGACTTTGCAATATAATCGTCAGTGTCAAAAGAACTGAGAATTATCACCTTGGTCTCATCGAATTTGCTGTTAATAAACTTGGTTGCACTGACTCCATCTAGACCAGGCATTTCCATATTCATCAAGACCACGTCTGGTTGGAGCTTCTCTACTTGCTCAACTGCCGAAAGACCATTATCAGCCACTCCAATAATCTGCAAATCCAACTCAGGTTCGAGCCACGTACGTAGTGCCTCTCGAATCATCTTTTGATCATCTACTAATAATATACGGATCATATTAAATTCAATATTTAAGGATTGACAATAAGACGGGAAGTATAGTGATTTTTTATTAAACCAACTTCAAAATAAATATCTAATTACTTTTAATTAATTACTATTACTTAATTATGATTACCTAGAGATGATTTTGATGTAAATACTTTTACCAAATCTTTACTAGTTTATGTGGACGATCTTCATATCCAAGCAACATTAAATAAAGTCAAGATAAACAGCATTAAACTATGAGAATAAGACTAGATTTTGCTAAATTCTAAAAAAGTTAGACCTTTACCTGTAAGTATTTTGTTTACAAGATATTTACTTTGCTTGCAAACAAAAGAATCAGAGAGATAAATTTTCTTAAACTCAAAGCCAAACCCCCATCTAAATTAACTCTTGATAATTAAGTCGAGAGGTTAGCTATTGGCATTAAACATGACATCAGGCACAAAGAAATTCAAGAAAAAATAAACAATTTTATCAATAAAAAAAGATTAAAGATCTTTCTTACAAGTTTTAGTTCCCAGAGTTAGTTATGAAATCATCATACTTAGCAAATTGTTCTGTGGACTGTGAATTCCAAAAATGTGATATCTTAAACGAATAAAAGTTGAATTTTTGTTAACAAAGATACAAAAAATTAGAACATTTGACATATAGGGGGAAACAGATGAGCGATAAGAATATAGTAGTATCTCCATCAATCTTGTCCGCAGACTTTGGGCGTCTGGGAGAGGAGATTCAAGCGGTAGATAAAGCAGGTGCAGATTGGATTCACGTCGATGTGATGGATGGTAGATTTGTTCCCAACATCACAATTGGACCATTGATTGTTGAAGCAATCCGTCCTCATACAAAAAAACCTTTAGACGTTCACCTAATGATAGTTGAACCAGAAAAATATGTAGAAGGTTTTGCCAAAGCTGGAGCTGATATTATTTCGGTACATGCTGAGCACAACGCTTCTCCTCATTTGCATCGCACTCTTTGCCAAATCAGAGAATTGGGCAAAAAGTCAGGGGTTGTTTTGAACCCATCTACTCCTCTAGAGCTTTTAGATTATGTGCTTCCAGTCTGTGACCTTGTCTTGATCATGAGTGTCAACCCAGGTTTTGGTGGACAAAGCTTTATTCCCGAAGTATTGCCCAAAATTCGTAAATTACGCCAAATGTGTGACGAAAAAGGCTTAGATCCCTGGATCGAAGTAGATGGAGGACTTAAACCTCATAATACCTGGCAAGTTCTAGAAGCTGGAGCAAATGCAATTGTTGCAGGATCAGCAGTTTTCAAAGCTCCAGATTACGCAGAAGCAATTGAAGGAATTCGCAACAGTAAGCGACCCGAATTAGCATCAGTTTAAGACCTTAACATTCTAGAACCTGATTAGTTTTAGAATGTTTTATTTAATAGATTTAGGGGTAGTTTCTGCGGAGACTGCCCCATTTTATTTGTGGTTTCAATTGTGGTCTTGCATTGCAGACTGATGATTGACAACTATTAATTTGGGTAGCTGGCACTCAAGTCCCTGACTATTACTTTGCTCAGAGCGATCGCCTTTACTAGTTTGAGCAAACAACTTTTCAACAAAACTTGAGAGATTGTTAGATTCAAGTTGTTGAAGTTTTGATAACAAGAGAAAAACATCGTCTAAAAGTAGAGACAAATCGATTTGCCTATACTCTGGCAGATAATCGCGAAGACGCTGTATTCCCTCTCCTAGCAAAATAATTGCCCCGCGTAAATTCAGGTTAGAAAGGTGATGACAAGCCACGGCAATTTGCAAAATACCCTGATAAAATCTCTTATCAACTTCGGGAGAGTCAACCCAAATTGCCTCTAAGCTATCGTGACACTCATAAAACTTTCTCTGATTAAACTCTTCTACAGCTTTTGTAAATGAATCTACTGGCATAGATTTACATCCTTGGAATATCTAAGTTGCCATGGCTTGTATCCAGCTAGAAATTACTGTTTCATTTTCTGGCGAACTTCTTCGATATAGTCAATCTCAATTGTTTGCTCCTTACCAGCAAAAGCATGATCTGGTGTCAAAAATAGTAGACAGTGACATTCTTTTCGCTCCCTCATTGGAACACAAGGACAATTCCAAAAGGTATTTTTGACTTCTGCTTCTTTATCCTCATAATGTCGACAAGGACACAAGGGAGAACCTAATTCCTCTTTATGCCTAGCCAAGCCTTCTAAAACTACGGCAGTAACTGAAAGATCGCTACAAAAGTAGGTTCCTGTTCTTTGAACATACTGCTCAGCAAACTTTTTCATAGATGCCAAGGTTTGGTCTTGACCCGTGTCATTAGAGTTAGTCATATATTTTTGAAGAATTTAAAAATTAGAAAAGTTGAAAGATCATATGTAGAAAAAGAGCTAGACAAAATTAATTATCACAGCTCTTTAGGTATTTTTTAACTAGAACAGTTAATAACTGCTAGCAAGTTTTTCGATAAAAAAACAAAGTTACAACGATTAATCGCCTTATGAAATCAACCTCAATTAGCTGTTAGGAACAGTATTGACTGCACCGGCACCGTCAACACCTTGCGCAACTTGTTCGGCTTGGGCCAAAACACTTTCTGCATCAGGGTTGTACTTAAGAACAACAGTGTTACCTGTTTGGGCAACCCACAAACCGACACTGTCAGAAATACCAGCATCATCCAACGCTTTAGCAACTCGCTTTGCTAAACCACTTTCGTCAAAACTACCGTCAAGACCAACTTTTTCAGGAGGAATAGAGTTCTCTGCTGCGGAAGCTGCAACATCAACATTTCCTGATGCGGCTTTTTGCTCTTCCTTTTTGCCAAACAGTTTTCCTAAAAATCCCATAGTCAACTTTCCTTTGAATAAATTTACTTTATGCTAGTTTTTCTCAACCTTATATGAAGATCGGTTGCTGGAAGTATATCGATAATATTGACTGGCAACGATAAAAGATCAAGAATAATTTAGAATTTCCACATTAGTTGATTCCCACCTGTTAACATCTTGGTTCGATTAGGAAATTTATCGATAGTCCCAAACAAATATAATTAAAATCTTTAACTTATTAACTTTTGTATACTTTTATGAACAGTTGCTTATATGATTGGTTTGATAATAATTTTTTAAAGCCAAAAATTTTATAAGCCTCAGCCTAATGAGCGATCGCAAACTAGAACAGAATACGCCTCCAGACAGTAACTTTTTTGTAGTTGGGATTGGTGCTTCTGCGGGTGGACTCCGCGCCTTAGAATCTTTTTTTGAAAATATGCCTACTGACAGCGGCGCTGCATTCGTCGTTATTCAGCATTTGTCTCCTGATTTTAAAAGCCTCATGAAGGAGCTGCTTGAGCGCAGAACCAGAATGGAAGTTTATCGGGTTACTGATGGCATGGTCTTGGCAGCCAACTCGGTTTATTTAATTCCCCCAGGCAAAAATCTCACGCTAGAGGATAAGCAACTGAGATTGTGGGAGCAAGAAGAGCGAAATCGCCATGGACTTAATTTTCCGATTGATATTTTTTTAGAGTCCTTAGCTAAAAGCTGTGCAGATAGATCCGTTGGCGTAATTTTATCGGGAACAGGAAGCGATGGCACCAACGGCTTGAGAGCCATTAATGAAGCTGGGGGGTTTGCGATGGTGCAAGACCCTTTGAGTGCCGAGTTTGATGGAATGCCTCGCACCGCGATCGCCACAGGAGTAGCCGACCAAATCTTGACACCTCAGGCTCTAGCCCAAGTTATTAACCAACTAGTTAAGTCCCCTTTAGACAAGGACAACTTAAGTACTAGTGAAAGCGTCCTGCTTGATTCTTTCAAGTTACAAAAGGTTGCCAGTATCTTAGCCAGATATGAACAGGTAGATTTTTCTCACTACAAAGTTAGTACTCTTTCTCGTCGCATCCACCGTCGTTGCCTCATTAGCGGCTGTAACAATCTTGAAGACTATGTTCGGCTCTTAGAACTTTCTCACGAAGAACGGATTACCCTGCGTCATGATCTACTCATTAGCGTTACGCAATTTTTTCGCGATCGCCAAGCATGGGAATTTTTAGAAAAACATACTATCCCCCAATTCATCGACAAAGCTAAACCAGGTGAGGAACTTCGGTTTTGGGTTACTGCCTGCGCCACTGGACAAGAAGCTTATTCTTTGGCAATTTTGCTAGATGAAGCAGTTGAGCAATCGGAAAAACAACTTAAGATCAAAATTTTTGCCACCGATCTTGATAAAGAAGCCCTCGAAAAAGCAACTCAAGGGATCTATCCAGAGACGATCGCCAACGAAATGAGTGCTGAGAAATTAAAAAGGTACTTTGTCAAAAAAGATCAGTCCTATCAAGTAATTAGAAGAATTAGAGAAAAACTACTATTTGCCCCTCACGATTTAACCAAAGATGCTGGGTTCACTCGCATGAATCTGGTTAGTTGCCGCAATGTTTTAATTTACATGCAACCAGAGCTACAAAAACATGTTTTACGCAACCTCCATTTTTCCCTGGGATCCAAAGGTGTTTTATTTCTGGGAGAAGCAGAAACCGTAGGGGATTTTCAAGAAGAATTTAAACCGCTCAATAAAAAACACAAAATTTACCAAAAACGGAGAGACATCCGTTTGCCTTTGCCCATTAAAGGTCTAGAAAAAATCACCCAGCGCATTCTCCCTCAACCCAAAGTTATTGAAGCAGAAGACTCTCGTTTTGAACCAATGCTAGACGAAGCTTTTAGCAGCTTTCTAGCGGAGCAAAAAGCCACTTGCTTCCTGGTAGATAGGCACAACCAGCTATTCCATCTCTTCAATAACGCTCTAGAAGTTGTTAAATTTGGAACAGGAAGAACGACCAAAGATATTACCAAATTAGTAATTCCTTCTTTGCAACTGCCGCTGACGACAGCTTTACATCGAGCCAAAAGAGAGCGCAGACCAGTCGCCTATACAGGTATTGAACTAAGCCAAGGTGAACACAAGCAAAGCGGCAAATTAAAAGTTACTTATCACGAAAGTAATAAACTAGCTGGCGATTTTTGCATGGTGGTAGTTCAAGAAGAAGACCGACCCCAAATTCCTGATGGGGAGAGATTTGAGGCTGATACCGAAGCTTCTCAACGCATTATGGAGTTAGAGTATGAGCTGCAACAAACTAGAGAGAACTTGCAAGCAGTCATTGAAGAGCTAGAAACAACCAATGAAGAGCAGCAAGCAACCAATGAGGAACTAATAGCTTCTAATGAGGAGTTACAAAGTACCAACGAAGAACTACACTCGGTCAATGAAGAACTCTACACAGTTAATTCTGAGTATCAATCAAAAATCGAAGAACTAACCGAACTCAACAATGATATTGATAACTTGTTGCGGAGTACTGATATTGGGGTAGTTTTCTTGGATCGTGACCTGAAAATTAGAAAGTTCACACCAGCAGCAACTACGGCTATCAATTTAGTAGCAGCCGATATTGGTCGTCCCTTGGGACATATCACCCACAATCTTGATTGTGCCAATTTACTTGAGCAACTCGAAGAAGTTCTAGCTAGTCAAAAGTCTTGGGAACAAGAAGTTCAGTTAGGCAAAACTAATGAATGCCTCTTGATGAGAGTTAATCCCTATTTACAAGAGGATCGACGCTTGGATGGAGTGGTTATCACTTTTGTTGATCTAAACGAGATCAAAAAAGTCCAACAGCAGCTCAAAGAAACCTATCAGGCTCTCGAAAAATCTGAGAGGCAATTAAGAGCAGTCAATGAGGACTTGGAACAAAGAGTAAGCGATCGCACTCTGGCACTCCAACAAAGCGAGCAACGCTTAAGAGCAATTCTCAACAACACAACCTCAGTAGTTTGCCTTCAAAATTTGGATGGTGAATACATCCTTGCGAACCCGCAATTCTTAGCCTTGTTGGATTTATCTGAAAATGAGGTCATCGGCAAAAGCGATCGCCAATTATTCCCTGAAGAAATTGCTGCTGCATTAGAAGCCAATAACGAAAAAACCCTTAAGCAACAAAAATCTTTGCAGTTTGAAGAAACCTTACACTTGCCCAAAGGGATTAGGACTTATCTTTCGATTAAGACCCCTCTTTATGACAGTGAAGGAAAACCTTATGCGGTCTGTAGTATTTCAACAAATATCACTAAACAAAAACAAACCGAGACGGCTTTAATCAGAAGTGCTACGCGGGAACGCACAACCCTGAATATTGTCCAAAAAGTTAGCAAGACTCTTGATCGTCAAGAAATTTTTGCGGTTACCACCGATGAACTAAGATCAGCCTTGCAATGCGATCGCCTGGCAATTTATGCCTTTAATGAGGATTGGAGCGGTCAGTTTGTTGCTGAGTCAGTAGGTGATAATTGGCAGCAGTTAATCGAGAAGGATCAGCAAACAGTTTGGGTTGATAGTCATTTACAAGAAACGCAAGGAGGAATTTGCGCCCTTAGAGAAGTTTTTATTGCTCACGATATTTATCAAGCAAATCTCAGTGACTGTCATGTCAAATTATTAGAGCAATTCCAAGCCAAAGCCTGTTGTATTGTCCCTGTCTTCCAAGGCGATCGCTTGTGGGGTCTCCTCAGCGCCTATCAAAACGAACATCCGCGTGAGTGGCAAGCAGAAGAAGTGCGTTTAATGACTCAAGTCGCAATTCAACTGGGAATTACCATTCAGCAAGTCGAGTTATTTGCGCAAATTCGTAACCAATCTTGGCAACTACAACAAGCTAAGGAAGCAGCAGAAAGTGCGAACCAGGCAAAAACGGCTTTTATTGCCAATATGAATCATGAATTAAGAACACCTCTCAACGCTATTTTGGGATCTGTTGAACTGTTGCGCCAAAATCTTGACTCAGAGGCGCAACAGAATATCAATCTCAATTTAATTCACCAATCGGGAAATCATCTTCATACCTTAATTGATGACATTCTCTCTCTAGCCAAAATTGAGGCAGGTAAATTAGAATTACAACCCAAAGAATTTGAATTCAAGCTTTTTTTAGATAATCTTTTAGAAATCATTCAAGTTCGTGCCAGCCAAAAAGAAATCGAACTTCAATATCAAATTATTTCTGCCCTACCCAGCATTCTTGTTAGTGATGAAACCCGTCTGCGCCAGGTTTTGCTCAATTTACTGAGCAATGCCATCAAATTCACTAATCACGGCAAGGTTATCTTCAAGGTTGGATACAGCCACGATTTTCCTTCATCACCAAAACTCGAAAATAGTAATTCAGATCAGATCAAGACAGTTCCCAAGAATCAAGATATCGACGAGATTATCCGCTTTCAGGTAGAAGATACGGGAATTGGAATTCAACCCGAACAAATGACCAGTATTTTCTTTCCGTTCCAGCAAATAGGAGATCAAAAATCTCAGACAGAAGGAACAGGTTTAGGTCTAACTATTAGCCAAAACATTGTTCGTCAAATGGGTGGAGAAATCAAAGTTTATAGCCAGCCCCAACAGGGCAGTATTTTTTGGTTTGAGCTTAATCTCAACGATTTGGAAAATCCAGAGTTACAAGCAAAATCGTCCTCAAAAATTCAACCCCAACAAGTAATCATTCCTCATCATGAATTCAACGAAAATTTAATTTTGCCTTCTCCAGAAGAGCTAAAAGCGCTGCAAGATTTACTTATGTTAGGTAATGTCAGGGGAATTTTAGATCGCTTAAATATTCTTGAACAAGCTGACCCGAGCTATTTTGTTTTTGTTAATCAAATGCGCAAGTTAGCAGAAACCTGTCAAATCGAGTTACTAGAAACCTGGTTACAGTCTTGCGAAGGGCAATTATCCTAAATCAAGACCATCGGGGTTAATTTTGCGATTGTAGTGATGAGGAGTTAGGTAGTTCATTATTATTAGCCTAAAGACTCTTCTGATTTACACTCAATTTTCCTAATCTCGAAGCTTGGTTTTAAGAATGTCTATTGGCACTAGAGATTTTTGTTTGTGCCTGGGCATATTTGAAGTAAGGGTTGCGCATGAATGGCTATTAGTTGCGAAGAAGATGGAGGAAACACAAGTTGAAACAAGTATTAATTCTGCAAGGGCTACCCGCTTCAGGAAAATCGACCTATGCCAAAGAACTAGTCCTAGAAAATCCTGGTCGTTGGGTCAGAGTCAATAAAGACCTCCTGCGAGAAATGGCTCATGCGAGCTACTTTTCTAAAGGCAACGAGAAATTCACGCGACAACTCCGCAACACGATCATCTTAACTGCTCTAGAAGCAGGTAAACATGTCGTCATTGACGATACTAATTTTGGCTCTAACATCAATCAGATTAAAGAATTAGTCAAAGGCAAAGCTGAAGTTAAAGTGAATAGTTCTTTTCTGGAAACTCCAGTAGAGGAGTGCATTCGCCGAGACTTACTGAGATTAAAATCAGTCGGCAAGGATGTAATTATGAAAATGTACAATCAATTTGTGCGCGCGACAGAACAGAAAATTGAGCATAATCCTAATTTGCCAGATGCAATCATTGTCGATATGGATGGAACTTTAGCATTGATG
>CALKUU010000146.1 GCA_937996665.1 uncultured Xenococcaceae cyanobacterium
AATACTTTTCAAGGTTTGAAGCTGAATCGCCGCACCCATTAAGACAAATAAAATAATCTCAGCAACAATCCAGAGATGACTAAACTCGATTCGTAATTTGCGAGCGAGAGGAGGACTAAATTCGATGATAAAAAATCCTAGTGCCATCGCTGCCAAATAGCCAGAAAAGAAAGGAAATTGACTAGAACCAACAACCACCAAGAAAGCACAACCAATAACAATTAACGTGATTTGTACCCGATGTGCAATTGATTTACTTTTAGTGATTACCCAAACTAAAACCTTGGCAACAAGATAACCAATAACTATCCCCATCACTATTTGCAAAATTACATTAAAGGGAACAAGCCATAAATCACTACTGGTCAATGCGGCACTGGTCAATTCGGTGCGCTCAAGAAAGCTTAATAACAAACTAAATAAGAGTAGAACCAGCACATCCGATAAGGCACTCCCGGTCAAAATCGCATCGGGAATTCCTTTAACTACACCAAAGCCAAGATTTTTGAGTCTGAGCATTCCTGGCACAATAACCGCAGGCGACTCAGCGCTGATGATTATTCCTAATAAGAGACCAGTCACAAAATCAAATTGCAATAACCACATAGCAACGATCGCAACTACAAGCATCTCGGCGATCGCAGGTAAAAAACCCAAGCGAATCGCCACGCTACTTTGTTTGCGAAGTTTATCTCGATCTAGACCCAAGCCAGCCCTTATTAAAATAATAATTACAGCAATCATGCGTAGCTCATCAGCTAAGTTGAGCAATTCTGGAGCGATCGCATTACTAACTTCTGACCCCAAGCAAATCCCTACTAACATCATCCCGAGCAAAGGAGGCAAACCAATTATTTTTGCTAATTGACCGCCACCAAAACCTAGCAGCAAAATTAAGGAAATACTCAGTAAAAACACTATGTTTAGTATCTATGATGATTTGATGATCTTTGGGAAAAAATATTGACGAATCTTGTATTTGTAGGAAACACTATTAGTCTAAGAAGCATCTTAACAATTTAGATTACATTTATTCTTCTCAACTGTTTGGGGGTCTCTAACTACATGGAATTACCACAGAACAAATCTTCGTTACTGATTTTATGGGACAAAATACTTATTAAACGAAAATATTCTTGGTTATTATCGATATTCTTATGGCTCGTCTTTTTATTCCCCGCTTCAGCTCTAGATTTACGAGTAGCAATTAAAAAAAATGCTAGAAATATTCGGATTGGTAGCTCCACACCTGCCGTTATTAAAGATAATTCAGGCAAAAAATTAGGCGAATTATCAGCTATGGAATCCTCTGTAGCCAGACCGAAATGGGGTCGGGTTTCCCTAGGTAAATTAAAAGCCACAGAAATCATTGTGGAGCCTCAGGGCGACGGTTATGTTTGGATAGGCGATCGCTGGTACCGAGGCAAGACTCACTTGCGGATCCAGGGTCGCAATCTACTGGCAATTAACAAAGTCGATTTAGAAGACTATTTATATAGTGTCGTCGGAGCAGAAGCTGTTGCTAGTTGGCCAATTGAAGCCCTCAAAGCCCAGGCAGTAGCAGCCCGCTCATATGCTTTATACAAACGAAAAACCTCCCATACTCATCTCTATGACGTCGATAGCACAATTAACACTCAAGTCTATAAGGGTTTAGACACAGAATATGTTACAACCCATGAAGCAGTAAACTCGACAGCAGGGCAGATTCTCACCCACAATAGTAATGTCATCTTGGCAGCCTTTCATTCTTCATCTGGCGGGCATACCGAGAACGTAGAAGACATCTGGACATCTAATTTGCCCTATCTAAGAGGCGTAATTGATTACGACCATGAATCACCAGTATTCGAGTGGAATAAAGACTTTTCCTATGGTCAATTTAGTAGTTTGTTGAGTAGTGAAATTTCGATTGGCACGATTACAGATCTTATCCCTGAGAAAGTTACACCTCAAGGCAGAGTTATCTCGATGAAAGTTGTCGGCGATCGCGGCAGTATGAACCTAACAGGTAAGCAAATTCGCAAAATTTTAGATTTGCGGAGTACCCTGTTCCGAATTCAAGCCGATCAAGATCAGGTAACAGTTGTTGGTCGTGGCTATGGTCATGGCTTGGGTCTAAGCCAATGGGGAGCCTATCATTTGGCAAGCCAAGGTGTTGGCTATAACCAGATTCTTGGTCATTATTATCGAAACACCAAGTTATCTAACTTCCAATAATTTTTAGCCCCCAGAACAGGGAATAAAAGCCTGTTTAAGTTTTCGAACGATTAAGAGCGATCGCCCTAACCAGATAGAAACAAGGTAGTAGGCGATCGCTTTTTAATGACCGCATTCACCTATTAACCATGTCCTTGTCGATCATTGATTTTGAGATTGAGGGGTCAAATAATGATTTATGAGGAAAATGTTAAGTAAACTTAAGCTAACTTTTGTCGATATGTGTGCAAAGACGAAGTAGGGTATTCTTAACTCTATATATATATTTGCTTCGAAATTTACATCTCTGGAAATTTATTAGTATCAGATAACGTACACCAATGTCGATTAACAATACTTTATTTCGCCCCTCTGTTGTAAGGGCTGCTAGACAAAAATTTAATCCCGACGGATTCGATTTAGCAAAAGCTCTTAAGCAAGAAAAGATCAAGGTCTATTATCTTCCGCCTCAAAATAAACAATTGGGAGAAGACCACCTCAAAGCTTTTGCTGATTGTCAGCCAGTAGAGTTAATCGACTGTTCGGCAGATACTGAGAGAAAAATAGTCATTGCTGCTGCCTATAAGCAGGTATTTGGTAATGCTCATTTGATGGCAAGTGAGCGATCGCCAAAAGCTGAATCCCAGCTTTGCAACGGCAGCATAACTGTGTTGGAATTTGTGCGGCAACTTGCTAAATCAGAGCGATATCGAGTTTTATTTTTTGACAATTGTACGAATTTACGAACTGTTGAATTAAATTTCAAGCACCTCTTGGGTCGCGCACCAGCTAATCATGCAGAGATTTCCGAGCATATTCAAATTTTGGCAGAGGGTGGCTTTGAAGCTGAAATCGATTCCTATCTTGATAGTGATGAGTATCTAGAAAATTTTGGTACTAATTTTGTCCCCTACTATCGTGGCTACCAAACTCAAACAGGCAAAAATCTAACTGGATACACTCATTCTTTTCAATTGTTAAGGGGTGCATCTAGTAGTGACAAGTCGATTGAGAATGCCGCTGCTCCCCAGCTTCAAGCAGGTTTGTTAGCTGATAAGCCCACTCAGGTTACTCGTCTTTCGGCTGTTGATCGCTCTGTTTTGAAACCAACGCCAATTAAGCCAGTAAGTGAGTACACTAGTTCTAGTTCATCCACTATTACTTCTGGACAGGTTAATGGAACTAAGTACAAGTCCGCTGACTTTTTAGCAGCGCCAGTTGCGCCTGATTCTTGGCTTCAGTTCAAAGCCCGTAATGCCGCAGCGTCTTTTCCTGCCGCCCGTTTAAGTCAGCCAGTTAAAGTATTTGCCTCCTCTTCTCTCGAAGACAAGGAAATCTTAATTCGAGCCGCCTATAAGCAGGTATTTGGTAATGCTTATTTGATGGAAAGTCAGAGACTAGTCAAAGCTGAGTCTAGATTTAAAGATGGGCAGACCACAGTCAAAGGATTTATTCAAGAATTAGCCCAATCGGATACCTATCGATCTTTATTCTTCGATACTTGTCCTAATGTTAGAGCAGTTGAATTGAACTTTAAGCATCTTCTAGGGCGTTCTCCTGAAAGCGGTGCGGAAATTTCAGAGCATATTGTTCGCATTGCTGAAGGTGGATTTGAAGCTGAGATTGATTCTTATTTCAGCACAAGTGAGTATCAAGACAATTTTGGCGAAGATACAGTACCTTACTATGTTGGCTACGCAACTCAGACTGGAAAAGGAGTCAATGGCTATAATCAGATATTTGATTTGATTAAAGGGTCTTGCAGTAGTGATAAGTCGGTTAACGAATCGATTCGGACTAGTCGCGCTCCGCAACTGCAAAGTACATTACTCTACCAAGCACCAGCAAAGAAAGTCTTTGGTGCTCCTTCTGCTGAAGAGTTACGTCAAGAATTTATTGCTAAGTCTATCGGACTCCAAGGTAACCCCAATGCGAAACCTCCAATAGATACAGTTAGTAGTGCTTACGTCAGAGGTTTTGCCGATAATCAACCTGTAGAATTTGTCGCTGCTAGTTCTAGCACAAATACAGATGCAGTAATTACTGCGGCGTATAAGCAAGTATTTGGAAATGCTCATTTGATGGAAAGTGAGAAGTCTCCTCAGATTGAGTCGCAACTTCGCAATGGGCAAATTACGGTTCTTGAGTTTATCCGTCAGTTGGCTAAATCAGCGAGATATCAAGCTTTGTTCTTTGACGGTTGTAGTAATTTACAAGCAATTGAATTGAACTTTAAACACCTACTAGGTCGTGCTCCTGCTAACTACGCAGAAATTTCTGAGCATATTCAAATTATTGCTCATGAAGGTTTTGCAGGAGAGATTGATTCTTATTTAGATAGTGATGAATATACCCGTAATTTTGGAACAAATATTGTTCCTTACTATCGCGGTTATCAAACACAAACTGGTCAAAATCTGCAAAGCTATGTCAACTCCTTCCAATTATTGAGAGGAGCATCGAGTAGTGATAAGTCGATCGCTAGTGCAAACTATACAGAATTATCAACGTCTCTACTTAGCGATCGCTCTAGTCAGATTGCAGCTATTTCTACTGCCGACTCAAGTGCTCAGACAAAACAAAGTCTTGCTAAGTCGACTAGCACTACGGTAAAAGCTATTAAACCAATAGCGCCCGAAGACTATCCTGTTATCAATAATTCCTCTGTTGCTCAGCGCGTTAGTGTTTCCCAGAATACTTACAATGCAATGCTCAATACAGGTGCTGTCAAGGTTATTCCTGGCAGTGAAGGTCAAAATCTTGATCTAGTTGTTACCGCTGTTTACAAACAAGTCTTTGGTAATGCTTATGTGATGGAAAGTGAGCGCTTAACCGTTGCTGAATCACAGTTTAAGCAGGGTAATATCAACGTCAAGGAATTTGTCCGTTGTTTAGCTAAGTCCGAATTATACAAAAACAATTTTGTTAATAGCTGTCCTCGTTACCGTTCTCACGAATTAAACTTCAAGCACCTCCTAGGTCGTGCTCCTGCTAGTTACGAAGAAACTGTTTATCACAGCAACATTCTTGACACTCAAGGTTACGAAGCCGATATCGATGCTTATATCGATAGTGAAGAGTATCAACAAGCCTTTGGCGACAATACTGTCCCTTACTACCGTGGTTATCAATCTCAAACAGGTCAGGCTTTATTAGGCTATACCAATATGTTTGAAATGCTTGATAGTTATTCCACCAGTGATAAAGCTGGTGCTACAGGCTATAAACCAAGACTTCAAGAACAGTTAATGTCCAAAGTTCCTAGCAGCAACGTTCAGTCTGTCACGGCTACCGTTACAGCACCTGTTACAGATGGCACAAGCCTAATTCAAAGAGTTCTTGGTCTTATCTAGTTACCTATAATCAATTATCTAAAACGAGAGTTTTGATTAAGAGAGAAGAGATAGTAGCTAATCTACTTTCTTTCCTCCCTCATTAAGAAAGCACAAAGGCAAGATTTATTAATTGCCTTTGTGCTTTTTGTTTTTATCTATATATCTGCTATATCGATGGAGCTTTGATATTAGGCAAAAACTCTAAGTAAATCATCGAATTAGAGCTTTACTTCAGACTAGATGATAAATCTAGACGCCTGTATGCAATGCTTCCCAAGCGATCGTTGCAACTATTCTTACTAGTTCGATAACACCTGCAACTGTAACAACGGCTCCAGCCTTGCGAACCAATTCGGGTGGTAAGCCTAAGAAATCAGATCTTTGGTAACGTTTTTCACTTAGTTCTTTTGGCAGTGCAGGCAAGCCCTGATTACTGGAAGAGATATATCTAGAGCGACGGAAAGGAACAAGATTGTCGCCAAAAACATCAGAATATTCGTCACTATTCACTAACTGCTCTGAAAAAGCAGGTAAACCTTGAGAGGCTAATAAAGAACTCCATTTATAGATTTCTGACTGAGATCCCTTACGACCTAACACTCTTTCAAAACACAATTCTACAAAACGGAAATTGCTATTGGTCGCAAAAATATAATTGACAAACATGTCAGAGTTTAGCAACTCAAATATAAATTGGCGTGTGGTGATTTGTCCGTCTAGGTATAAAGATTCAAGGCGATCATCATGATGATGAGTAAGGTCTCGATTTTCTTTAAAAAGCTGCTTATATACCGCTTTGATATTTTGTACTCTATCTGTCTTGCTCAATGCATTTAGTCTGCTGCTGTCAATCTGCAATTGAGAAATACTGGGCGGCGTTAAAGATTGCGCTAGAAGAGAATTTGCCATTAGTGAAAGTGAGGTTATTAACTAAAATATTAGCTACAATTTTAAGTTTTTGTACTCACTACTTTACAAAGGCTACAATTAAGTTTACTTAAAAGAGAATAGTTATTAACTAATACGAAGCAATTCTCATTTAAAATCAAAATAGGCAAAAAAATTTTCTTTTTTTTTCATTATTGTAAAATTTCTTGATTTTTTGTTTTTTTAGTTGTGGCCAATAAATTTAGCTATATATTTCTAAGTAAGCTTACTTTGTAGACTTAGATGCAATGAGCAGACAAGATTAATTACTTCTAACCAAATTAATTAATTGACAAAAAAATACCAATAGAGAGTGGTCAGGTTAGACGAGACTAATTTCTATTGATATTTTGAATAGGTAGCAGAATAGAGTTTATTCTGCTACATGGCGATCGGAAATTATAGCTAGAGATTGTAATAGTATTTACGGTTTTGAATTTCTTGCCACAGCTCTCTACCCATAGATCTAATCTCATTGGGCATGTATCCTGTTCCTTTGCCTTGGATCAACTCTTCGGGATAAGAATCAGGAATGGGTCGCAATGAAGGTGCTTCACTGGCACGGCTAGAGATTAGATTAACTTGTACTCTTGGGCTTTTCGAACTTATAAACGATTTATCGCTACTGCACGCAACCCCCATTAAAGGAAAAGTATGAGTAAAGCCTACTGCATTTCTTCCTATCTCGGTGTTATAGCCTCTGGTGTAAGGAACAATATTGTCGCCAAAGGTTTGATAATATTCATCACTGTCTAAATAGGAATCGATTTCGGCTTCAAAACCACCTTCACTTAGGATCTTGCCGTGTTCTTGAATTTCTGCATAGCTTTCGGGTGCACGACCTAAAAGATGTTTGAAGTTTAATTCAATAAAGGTGGCATTAGGATATTTATCCCAAAAGAGTGTTTTGTAACGGTCAGACTTTGCCAAACTACGAATAAAATCAGCAACAGATATCTGACCTAAACGAAGTTGAGACTCAAGCTTGCTATCTTTTTCGGTGTCCATAATGTGAGCATTACCAAAAACTTGTCTATAGGCTGCTCTGATTACGAGGCTGGCATTTTCTGGAGATACCGAATCACGGTAAAAAGTTAAAGCTTGATCTGAGAAAACACCACTGCGATATTTTTCTGTCAGTGTTTTTTCTGTTACTTCTGCTGCAATAAACTCTGAAGATGATTTCTGAGAAACGTTGGTTGCGGTTTTTTGGGATGAGGATGATACTTTGGCACTTGTCTGACCAGCTAAATCTGCTCGGTCAAGAACTGCGGTAGAATCGTTGGAACTCCCAAATAAACCAAAAAAACTTTTAAGCATTATTGATATAATTCCCAAAAAATAATTTATGAGGATTTTTGTTACTAAATATCATCTCATAGTCTCATGGTCTATAAACGAGATATC
>CALKUU010000147.1 GCA_937996665.1 uncultured Xenococcaceae cyanobacterium
TAATCCCGAAAAATATGCCCCTCAATATGGTGGTTATTGTGCTTGGGCTGTTAGTCAAGGTGCTACTGCTCCAATTGATCCTCAAGCCTGGAAGATTGTCGATGGCAAACTTTATCTAAATCTCAATAAAAAAATTCAAACTCGTTGGGAACAAGATATTCCAGGCAACATCGCAAAAGCAGATAGCAACTGGCCAGGTGTTTTAAAGTAGATTTTTAGCTGAACTTAGCAATATGGAGCTTGAGGATTAAGAGAGATCGCTAACGCTAAATTAAGGTGAATCTTAAAATTGCTCGTAGTGACCGCCGAGCGCAAAAACATAAATATAGCGATCATCAAACCTGTAGATCAACCGATCTTGCTGCGATAATCGCCTTGACCAAAAACCCGATAAATTATGCTTTAAAGGCTCTGGCTTTCCTATCCCAACAGCAGGATTACCTCTTAGCATTTCTTTCAAGATTTCACAGAGGTTCTTTTGGAGTTTGCGGTCTTTTGTTCTCAACTCTTCGTAAATTTGCCAAGTTTTCCCCTCAAAAACTAGTGACCTCATGAATCAAAATTATTGTCTAGATCTGACTCCTCTGCACTAGGCTTATATCCTTTACCTTTTTGATGAGTTATTTGAGACTCAGCTATTTGCTGCATTAAACTTTGATTTTGCAAAACATATAGGGTTTCTTGTTCTCTTTCCCAATCTTCAGCGCTGACAACTACAAAATCAGCTCCGCTACGACGAGTTACTTTTAAAGGCTGATGTTCTTGAATAACTGTTTCAACAAAATGCTTTAATTTTTCCCGAAACTGATTAACACTAATGCTATTCATTTTGCTTGTTTGCTTGCAAAGGTATGTACGGTAATACCGTACATTTTAAGCTAAAATCGTAGACCAGTCCAAATTACTACGATTTATGAATGATTTTGCATATTTAGATGAGCGCCAAAAACCATCTAAATATGCTGCAAATATATATCAATGCAATCCTTTGCTGCCCCTACAAACTTCACCGTACCTTGATCTAACCAAATTGCCTTATCGCAAGACTCAGCAATCAGCTCCATCGTATGGGAAACAAGCAAAATGGTGGTTCCTGCTTGCCAAAACTGATCCATCTTCGCTTCGCACTTTTTCTTAAACCGTTCATCACCTACCGATAAAACTTCATCCAGAATCAAAATATCTGGTTCTACATCTGTTGCGATCGCAAATCCCAAACGAGACTTCATCCCTGAGGAAAGACCCTTGACTGGAATCAAGCCATATTCCTCTAGCTCTGCAAATTCCAAAATCAACTTAGCTCGACTTATCATCTCGCGGCGAGAAAAACCCAGCATCACCCCATACATAACGATATTATCTAACACCGATAACTCATCATCAAACCCTGCCCCTAACTCAATTAAAGGAGCGATTTTACCTCTGACTCTGACCGTTCCTGTGGTCGGCTGCAAAATACCGCAAATTACTTTGAGTAGAGTAGATTTTCCTGCGCCATTAGAGCCGATAATGCCAACTTTTTCACCCTGATTAATTGTTAGGTCAAGAGAATCCAAAACTAATTTTTTGGCAGGCTCACGATATTTACCCTCAAAAAAAGCCAAGACAGTCTTTTTGAGATCGTAGGAGAACTCTTCTTGTGTTCTGCGCCACAAGGAAACTTTGTCAAATCGGATGGCTTCGGTCATTTTCTAGAGTAAATCCATAAACTTATCTTGCCACAGGGCAAAAGCGATCGCGCCTATAGTTAAAACGATCACACCACTAAGAACCGAGGCAAGCATTAACATAACATCCGGCAAATTCCCCGACAAACAAATTTGACGAATACTATTAATAATCGGCAGCAAAGGATTAAGAATCAAAATCTTCTTAACTTCCTCAGGCACTATTTCCGCAGGATAAAAAATTGGTGAGCTAATCCATAAGAGAAAAGTTATCAACTCATAAAAATAAGGCAAGTCTCGAAAAAATACGAATAAAGCACTTGTTAATAACGCAACTCCTGCACAGACCAAGACCAAAGATAGAAGCGGAACAATGAGCGCAATCACATTAATGAGGTTATGAGAGATTAGTAAGGTAATAACCAGCAGTAACGGAAATACACCCAATAACAATTGGAAAACATTCGCGCCAATAAAAGATAACGGAAAAACAAATAAGGGCAGCTTGATTTTGTTAACTATCGACCCACTGGTTACTACACTCACTAAAGCTTGCGAAGTTGCCGAGGAAAAAAAATTGATGACTACTAATCCAGTAAAAGCCGCCAAAATGTAATTTAAGGTGGAATTATTGTAGTAAGAAGAGAAAGCAGTTCCAAAGATCGCTGCATACAGACCCGTCATAATCACGGGACTAAGCAAAGACCAATAGATACCTAAAAAAGAGCCTCGATATCTACGCTTCAGATTACGCCTAACCAGAACCGAAAATAGTTCCCAAATCCACCACATACGGGCTTTTTCACTATTGCTGGGAAGAGAAAAATTCATGAATTTTAAAATAAAAATTGGCTCAAAAGCACAACGAAAATTAGTAAGTAAATAGGGACTTTTTAGAACAGTCGGACTCGACTCAGCTATCTTAACCTAATCACGATTAGGTACTAAGTAAAAATTCTTGTGTGTTTCTCAGCTTAACAACTGTACTGATTTTGCTTTAAACTGTGAATTGACTAATTTAATCAAATATTTAGAATACAGAACTAATTATGGAAATTGGGCAAAAAGTTAAGGTATATAGAATTAGAGACCGCGTATCTGGTGTTGTCGCAGATAAACTAGGCAAAGTCGGTACAATTAAAGAGTATAAAATGACTGATGGTAGCGGAGTAGGAGTAGTTGTCAAATTTGACGATAAATCCTCTAGTTGGTTTTTTGAAGATGAAATCAAACCTGCTAGCTAACCTGACTAATAAAATATCTAATCCCCGGTAAAAATCCCCGGTAATAAATAGCAAAAATATGTCCTCAATTGTTACTTTCTTGGGCAAAGGCGGAACTGGTCGGACAACGATCGCGATCGCCACTGCCAAAAATTTAGCACAGCAAGGACGTAAAGTCCTTTTGTTAACTCAAGATTCAGGTCCTACCTATAAGGTGATTCTTGGTCTTGATCTCCAAACCAAACCGCAAGAAATTGCTGCTAACTTATCAGTTGCGGGGCTTTCTTCTACAGAGCTTTTAACCAACAGTTGGGAGCAAGTTAAAGAGTTAGAGCAGCAATATTTACGTTCTCCTCTACTTAAGAATGTATATGGTCAGGAGCTAGGAATTTTGCCAGGGATGGATCAGGCTTTAGCTCTTAACAAGCTAAGAGAACTAGACCAGAGTAAAGAGTACGATGTGATTGTTTACGATGGTTCTGGGGATCTAAATACCCTCAGAATGTTCGGAATGCCTGAAGTTCTTGATTGGTATATCAGACGCTTTAAAAATGTTTTTCAAGAATCAGATGTTGTCCAGGTTCTTTCGCCCTTCGTGCAGCCAGTTACCTCGGCAGTTTTAAATGTTTCTTGGTCGTCGGATAATTTTGCTGATGACGAGAGTAACCAAGCTAGTCAAATGCTTGATAACGGCAAGCAGGCACTTAGCGATCGCCGAGTTTTTGCCTATTTAGTAACTACCGAAGATCCTGTTGCGATCGCTCAGGCTAAGTATCTGTGGGGTAGTGCCCAACAAGTCGGTCTAACTATTGGTGGTGTTCTCTTAAACCAATCGGATAACGCCTCAGCTTTAACCTCAGAATTTGAGCCTCTGCCAATTTCAACCTTACCAACTATGGCAGCAGGAGAATGGCAAACGGTTGGTGACGCGATGCCTAGCATTAAAATCGATAGCTCGATTCCTCAACCTACAGACTTTGAGTTGAGCGAGAAAAAAATTAAGGTCTTCTTGCCAGGATTTGCCAAAGAGCAAGTCAAGCTAACTCAAAATGGCTCGGACATTACCATTGAAGCAGGAGATCAACGCCGCAATATTGCTTTGCCCTCTGCTTGGTCTGGTCGTTCGGTTACAGGAGCCAAGTTTATCAATAACTACTTAGAATTAAGCATTGGCTGATAATTCAGTGACTAAGCTACAAATTAGTTATTGCCAGAGTTTGGTAAGCAAATTCATCTTGATTTAGATTTCTTCCAAGCAGTTTTTCTATCGTTATAGATTTAAAAGTTTTTAAATTCAAATTATTGTCATGAGCGAGAACCCACCAGTTAATCAACCAGAACAGATAAGTACTTCAGAAGATACTACTGCCCAAGCTAGCAATTCCCAAGACAGCAATTCCCAAGACAACAGCTCCAAGGCTCGTCAGCTCTTAGGAATGAAAGGGGCATCATCAGGCGAAACCAATATTTGGAAAATTCGCCTGCAACTAATGAAGCCAATTACTTGGATACCTCTAATTTGGGGTGTGGTCTGTGGGGCAGCTTCTTCTGGTAACTATACTTGGACTCTGGAGAATACTTTAGTCTCGGCAGCCTGTATGCTCATGTCAGGGCCTTTGATGACTGGCTATACCCAAACTATCAATGACTATTACGATCGCGAGATCGACGCTATTAACGAGCCTTATCGCCCAATTCCTTCAGGTGCTATTTCGATTCCTCAGGTTAAAGCGCAAATAGTTTTGTTGTTAGCTGCGGGTTTAGGAATTTCTTTCTTACTCGATCAGTGGGCAGGTCACGAAAACCCAGTCATGTTTTATCTAACCCTGGGTGGAGCTTTTGTCGCTTATATCTACTCAGCACCACCGTTAAAACTCAAGCAAAATGGATGGCTCGGAAACTATGCTCTGGGTGCTAGTTATATCGCTTTGCCTTGGTGGGCAGGTCATGCGCTTTTTGGTGATCTCAATTGGAAAATCGCTATTCTGACTTTAATCTATAGCTGTGCAGGTTTGGGAATTGCCGTAGTTAACGACTTTAAGAGTGTTGAAGGCGATCGCACCCTTGGCTTAAAATCTTTACCCGTAATGTTTGGCATCACCACCGCAGCCTGGATTTGTGTCATCATGATTGACACCTTCCAGTTAGGAATAGCTGGTTACCTAGTGGGCATCCACGAAAACATCTACGCAATCATTCTCTTTTGCCTAGTCGTTCCCCAAATGATTTTCCAGAATATCTACTTCCTTAAAGATCCTCTAGAAAACGACGTTAAATACCAAGCCAGCGCCCAACCCTTCTTAGTTTTAGGGATGTTAGTTGCTGGACTAGCCCTCGGTCATGCTGGAATTTAGCTATTGATTGGGTTAATTCCGAACTCCGAACTCCGAACTCCGAACTCCGAACTCCTAACTAAATCTGTGGCTCAATATTCTCTTTGGGAATCTCAGGCGATCGCTCGATATTCTCAA
Organism: uncultured Xenococcaceae cyanobacterium; assembly: GCA_937996665.1. Lineage (GTDB taxonomy): Bacteria > Cyanobacteriota > Cyanobacteriia > Cyanobacteriales > Xenococcaceae > Hyella. The sequence continues at coordinate 5,362 of CALKUU010000147.1, forward strand.
AGCGATAACCCTCTTTTTCAACTCGTTGAATAAAATCTGACTTCTTCTTTCGAGAACCTTTTTGCTGAGTTGAGGGATCTAGACGACGTTGTTTTTTTAATTTTGCTTTTCTGCCCATAATTAAAAACTGCTTTTCCTTACATCGGATATCTTAGTTAAACTTTAGATCTAATCAGAACTAATAATAGTTAAGGAAAATTGCGAATTCTCAAATCAATAGCAAAGATAAGATAGTAAGCTAACAAGAATTGGTCGTACATAGAATTGAAGATTAATTGAGCAGATGAACCTCGGTACCTGGATTGGGATTGTCGTCTTTTTCTTGTCACTGTTTATACTCTGGCAAATCAAACAGTTGCTGTTACTCATTTTTACAGCGGTAGTTATTGCTACTTCTCTAAATATTTTGGTTAAAAAGTTTTGTAGCAAAGGCTTAAAGCGTGGCTATGGGGTAGTTCTTGCTCTCCTAACTTTATTTGCGATTAGCTTGCTTTTCTTCCAAATAGTTGTTCCTCCTTTTATTGATCAATTTAGAGAATTAGCCGCGCTGGTTCCTCAGGGTATTGAAAAACTTAGTGTTTGGGTAGATCTAGGTTTAAAGCAACTAGATCCCACAATTCTTGAATATATTCCAGACCGCACAGAATTAGTTAGGCAAGTGAGACCGCTGATCAATCAATTTTTAGGCGGAGGACTCAACTTTTTCTATAGCTCTTTTGGTGTTTTGCTCAGTGGACTATTGTTGCTAGTTCTATCTTTGATGTTGCTGGCTGACCCCATGCCCTATCGTCAGGGTTTTATTCGTCTATTCCCCTCTTTTTATCGTCGTCGCGTAGACAGAATTTTGAGTCTGTGCGCTCGTGCTTTACAGGGTTGGCTCGTCGGCATTCTTTTTAATATGCTGGTGATTGGCATTCTCAGTTTTATTGGCTTAATGATTCTGAAAATTCCTTTAGCTCTAGCTCAATCAGTTTTAGCTGGCGCTTTAACTTTTATTCCTAATGTGGGGCCAACTCTGAGTGTTCTCTCTCCAATGGCGATCGCCCTATTAGATGATCCTTGGAAATCAATAGCTGTACTGATTCTTTATACAATTATTCAGCAGCTAGAAAGTAATTTTTTGACTCCTTTTGTCATGTCTCAGCAAGTTTCTTTGCTTCCTGCAATTACCCTGCTTTCGCAAATATTTTTTGCAACCTTTTTCGGATTTTTGGGGCTGCTCATTGCTTTACCCTTAACTGTTGTCGGACAGGTCTGGATTCAAGAAGTTTTGGTAAAAGACGTTTTAGATCAATGGTGAAAATTTGATCTCTAGCTAATTATTACTTTTTGCTTATTTAGTTCTCTTCGCTAGGCGATCGCTAAAACCGAATACTGATTAGCTCTTTTCTACTCTAGCCAAATCATTTAACTCTGATTGCATCTTTGTTACTACCAACTCATAGCACTCGTTTACATACTGACGATCTTGCGCTGCTTGCTTGCCATATTTGGGAAAGACAATCGGTGGACAAACTCTGGTCTTAATTTTCACTGGTAAGGGAATATTGGGCAAAGGACCAAGACCTAGACCCCAAGGCAGACCTAAGTAGAGAGGGAAAACTTCAGGATCGATGTCTAGTAACCAAGGCATTCCCAACTGATGCAGTTTTTTAGCCTGTTCATAAAAATCTGCCAAGACAAAGAGGGTGTCGTGCGCCCCTGTCGAAATAATTGGGATAATCGGTACTTGGTATTT
>CALKUU010000148.1 GCA_937996665.1 uncultured Xenococcaceae cyanobacterium
CAGAATTTAGAGAATGAGAATCGCGAAATCATAACGCTCCCTTATAGGGTTAAAATATTTGGGCTAGATTAACTTTATGCAGTAAGTCAAGATATTTTAGATGCGCGTTTCTCTAAATTGGTTAAAAGAATTAGTAGACATTACACTCAACCCTCAAGAATTGGGACAACTCCTGACAATTGCTGGCTTTGAGATGGAATCTATTGAGGATTTGAGAGAGTTTGCTGATGGTGTTGTTGTTGGTAAAGTTACTCAGTGCGATCGCCATCCTGATGCTGATAAATTGAATGTCTGCACAGTAGACATTGGTCAAGATCAACCTCTTAATATTGTCTGTGGCGCAGCAAATGCAAAAGCTAACATTTTTGTACCTGTCGCTACTATCGGTACCTATTTGCCGGCAAAAGATCTCAAACTAAAACCAACTAAGTTACGAGGTGTCCCTTCTGAAGGAATGATCTGTTCTCTATCAGAATTGGGACTAGAAAAAGAATCTCAGGGTATCCACATATTTTCAGAAGGTGTAACCCCAGGAGATGATGTTCGCCCGCTGCTAGGTTTGGATGATGTAATTTTAGATCTAGCAACTACGGCTAATCGTGCTGATGCCTTAAGTATGGTGGGAATTGCTCGCGAAGTAGCTGCTCTTACTGGTGCTCAGGTTAGGTTGCCTCAAGCAGACTCAGTTAAAGTCCCAGTAAATAATAGTTCAATTCAGGTTTCAGTAGCCGATCCTAATGTCTGCCCGGCTTATATCGGCACAACAATCGAAAATATCAAAATCGAGCCTTCCCCTGACTGGCTACAATGGCGTCTGCAAGCAGGAGGCGTGCGTCCGATTAACAATGTTGTCGATATCACCAACTATATTTTATTGGAATGGGGACAGCCTCTACATGCTTTCGACCATGAGAAACTTCTAGCCGTATCTACCAGTCAAGATTTAGCAGTTGGAGTTCGTTTTGCAAAGGAGGGAGAAACACTAAAAACTCTCGATCAGCAAGAACGAAAATTAGTTGAACAAAACCTCGTGATTACAGCTAATGATCACCCAGTTGCCCTAGCTGGAGTTATGGGAGGAGAAGAAACTGAAGTTGATGAGAGTACGACTAAAATAGTTTTGGAAGCAGCCTTATTTGATCCTGTTGCTGTCCGCCGTTCTGCTCGGAGTCAAGGTTTGCGAAGTGAGGCTTCTACACGCTATGAGAGAGGAGTTAACCAAGTCGAGTTAGGTCATGCTTGCCAAAGAGCGATCGCCCTTCTCCAGGAATTGGCAGGAGGAAAACCTGAGGCTCAAGCGATCTCTGACAATCGAGCTGATTGGGATGCAATTGAACCAATCGAACTACGTCTCAGTAGAATTCACCAATTGTTGGGCAAAGTTAAGACAGAACAAGGAACTAGTGATATTGATAAAGCAGAAGTCGCATCGATCCTGATTGCTTTGGGCTGCACTGTCACTGAAAGTTCAGGCAAAACTGATACCTGGCAGGTAAAAATTCCTCCTTACAGATATCGAGATTTAGAAAGAGAAATTGACTTAATCGAAGAAGTGGCACGTCTCTATGGTTATGATCGCTTTTGCGATACTCTCCCCGAAAAAACCGAACCTGGTTGTTTGTCAGTAGAATACCAAACCCTCAATAAATTACGTTATGCCTTCAGGGGGGTTGGACTGACTGAGTTGGTTCATTATTCTTTGGTGAAACCAACTGGAGAGGAGGTAACTTTAGCAAATCCTTTGTTGGCTGAATATTCAGCTTTGCGGACAAATTTAATTTCGGGTCTCATCGATGCCTTTGCCTATAATCAGTCCCAGGGAAATGGTGGCTTGAACGGATTTGAAATTGGCAGAGTATTTTGGAAAGGAGAATCAGACTCTATTGCCGAAGGCGACAAGATCGCGGGAATTATGGGTGGTGAAATAGCGACAACAGGGATTTGGACAAAGGGAGGAAAACCCTCTTTGCTGAGTTGGTATGAAGCCAAAGGCATCTTGGATGGAGTTTTTAGCAATTTAGGTTTAGATGTCACTTATCGTGCAGACCAAAGCGATAGTCGCCTGCATCCTGGTCGATCGGCTTCTTTATGGTTAGAAGGTAAACAATTTGGTCTTTTTGGACAACTTCATCCCGAGTTAGTTCAACAAAAAGACTTGATTGATGAGGTTTACGTCTTTGAGCTTACTGTCGAAAACTTAGCGATCGCGCTTAATCGCGGCAAACTAACTACCCCTAAATTCCAGAATTATTCTACCTATCCTGGTAGCCAAAGAGATTTAGCCTTTTTTGCGCCTCTCGATCTTTCTGTTGCTGAAATTGAAAAAATAATGGCAAAAGCAGGCGGCAAGTTACTGGTGAAGGTTGAATTGTTCGACGAGTATAAAGGCAAAAATGTCCCTGAAGATCAGCGGAGCTTGGCATTTAACCTAGTCTATCAAGCAGGCGATCGCACTCTCAAAGACAAGGATGTTGAGCCAATACATCAGAAAGTTAGAGATACTTTGGTTAAAAAATTCGCAGTCACTTTACGAAGTTAATTTA